>JAUIFX010000179.1 GCA_030429865.1 Gammaproteobacteria bacterium
GCGAGGAGCTCGACCGCCTCAAGAACCGTTACATGGCGCGCTTCCAGCTCATCCACGTGTTGAGCCGCGAGAATCGCGAGGTGGACATCCTCAACGGCCGTATCGACAACCGCAAGGGCGCGGCGCTGTGCCGCAACCTGCTCGACCTCGGCGCGGTCGACGAGTTCTTCCTGTGCGGACCGGAAGCGATGATCTCGGAAGTCTCGCGCGGCCTGCGCGCCAGCGGCATCGACGAATCGCGGATCCACTACGAGCTGTTCGGCGCCTCCGCCGACGATGCCGCGGAGGTGGTCAAACGGCACCACGCGCGCGCGGAGAAATTCGCCGGCCGCACCGCGCAGGTGACGGTGCGCCTCGATGGGCGGGAGACGCGGCTCGAACTCGCCCCCGACGGCGAGAACGTGCTCGACGCGGCACTCGATGCCGGCCTCGATCTGCCCTACGCGTGCAAGGGCGGCGCCTGCGCGACGTGCAAGGCGCGGGTCACTGCGGGCGAGGTGGAGATGGACCTGTGCCACGCGCTCGACCAGGCCGAGATCGACGCCGGCTACGTGTTGACCTGCCAGGCGCACCCGGTAAGCGACGAGGTCACCATCGATTTCGACCGCGCGGTGTAACGCGGCATGAGCGCCCGGTTGCGCGCGCGGCTCGATGCCATCCTTGCCGCCGAGCCGCCACGGGCCGGATCGCTCGTCGTCACCTTGTTCGGCGATGTCGTGTCGCCGCACGGCGGCAGCGTGTGGCTGGGCGGGCTCGTCGAGGTGATGGCGCGCTTCGGGCTCAAACCCGGCCAGGTGCGCACCGCCGTGTTCCGCCTCGCGCGCGACGGCTGGCTGGTCGCCGTGCAGCGTGGCCGGCGCAGCTATTACCGCTTGACCGCTTCGGGCCAGCGACGTTACGCGCGGGCCGCGGAGCGCATTTACGCGCCCGCGCATGCTGACTGGGACGGCGAATGGACGCTGGTGATGCCCGCGGTGAGCGACACGACGACGCGCGACGAGCTGCGCCGGGGTCTCGGCTGGCTCGGCTTTGCGGCACTCGCAAGCGGCGTGCTCGCACATCCGCGGCCTGACCAGGACGCGCTCGACGAGCTGCTCGTTGACCTCGGTGTCGCTTCGCGCGTGCTGGTATGGCGGGCGCGGACGGTGGGCGACACGGTCTTGCCGGAACTCGTCAGCGGCGCCTGGCAGCTCGACGAACTCGCCGCGCGCTTTGCCGCGTTCGACGCCCGTTTCCGGCCGTTCGAGACGCTGCTCGCCGATGATCCGCCGGCCGACGCCGACGCCTTCGTCCTGCGCTGCCTGCTGATCCACGAGTACCGGCGCATCCTCCTGCGCACGGTCGATCTGCCGCCCGCGCTGCTGCCCGCCGACTGGACCGGTCATGACGCCATGACCCTGGTCGCCACGCTGTATCGGCGCGTACAGGCGCCGGCGGCCGCCTATGCCCGGCGCGTGCTGCGCAACGCCGATGGCCCCCTGCCGCCGCCGCAGGCGACGTTCTATCGCCGTTTCGGTGGCCTGGAGCGCGCCCACCTCTCCGGTGCTGCCTCCCTTGCGCCGGCGCGCTGCCCGGCCTGAGGCAAAGCCGATCGCGGCACGCGATTCTTGCTAGCATGAACGTGGTGGGTGATCACCACACGACACACGAGGCCCTACCACGATGGTCGCAGTTCAGACGCCCCTGCGCAGTTTCGACGCGTTGCCCGGCCCGCCCGGGCTGCCGCTGCTTGGCAACCTGCTCGAGCTTCGCTTCGAGAAGTTCCACCGCCAGCTCGAGGACTGGGCCAACACCTATGGCCCGATCTACCGTCTGCGCATCGGTCCGCGCCGCGTCCTGGTGATCTCGGACGCAGACGCGATCAAGCGCATGCACCGCGAGCGTCCCGACCTGTTCCGGCGGACGCGCGCGCTGCAGGCGTGCACCGACGAGATGCGCCTCAAGGGCGTGTTCTCCTCTGAAGGCGAGGACTGGCGGCGCCAGCGCAAGATTGTTGCGATGGCCCTGAATACGGCGCACCTCAAGCCGTTCTTTCCGAAGCTGCGCGTCATCACCGGGCGTCTCATGCGGCGCTGGCAGCATGCGGCCGACAGCGCGGCCCCGGTCGACCTGTGCCGCGACCTGATGCGTTTCACCGTCGATGTCACGACCCAGCTCGCTTTCGGTATCGATTTCAACACGCTCGAGACGCAGGGACCGGTGATCCAGCAGAACCTGGACAAGGTCTTCCCGGTGCTCAATTTCCGCGTCAACGCGCCGTTTCCCTACTGGCGCTACCTGCGTATGCCGCGCGACCGCGCGCTAGACCGCGCGCTCGGCGATCTCGAAGGGCAGGTCGACGAGATCATCGCCGACGTACGCCGGCGCATGGCCGCCGACCGTTCGCTCTACGAAGCACCGACCAACTTCCTCGAAGCGATGATCGCGGCGCAGGAAGCCGAGGGCATCGGTTTCTCCGACGCCGACATCTTCGCCAACGTGTGCACACTGCTGCTCGCCGGCGAAGACACCACGGCCAACACCATCGCCTGGACGGTCAACTTCTTCATCGAACACCCCGAGCACTACGCCCGCGCACGGGCGGAAGTCGACGCCGTCATCGCGCCCGAGGCGTTGCCGGCGCGTATCGAGCAGACCGGTGAGATGCCGTTCATCGAGGCCTTCTACAGCGAAGCGATGCGCCTCAAACCGGTCGCGCCACTGAACGCGATGGAACCGCTCGAAGACGTCGACCTGTGCGGCTACCTGGTCCCGCGCGGCACTGCGATCACCATGCTGAACCGCCGCATCGCCAACCAGGAAGCCCATTTCGGCAACGCGGCGGAATTCGATCCCGAGCGCTGGCTGGTGCCCGCGGAGACACGCGGCTGCCCGCACGATACGAGCACTTTCCTGCCGTTCGGGACCGGCCCGCGATTCTGTCCGGGACGCAATCTCGCGCTGCTCCAGATCCGTACCGTGCTGGCGATGCTGTGCCGCAACTTCGACATCGAACTGGCCGATGCCACGCAGCGCGTGGAGGAGAAGCTCGCGTTCACCATGATGCCGACCAATCTCGTCGTCCGCATGCGCCGCCGCGAGCTCGTATCCGCGGAGGCATGAGACACAACCGGGGAGGGCTGCGATGATGCTACGAAAGAAGCTGATGCTGACACTGGTGCTGTGCGCGTGCCACGCCGGCGCGTCAGCTGCGCCCTGTGAGGACGGTGCGGCCGCCGCGGCGGCCGTCGAGGATTACCTCGTCGCGATGCAGGAACACCGCTTCGAGGACGCCTACGATGACGTCACGGCGAACATGACCGACGGCAAGTCACGCGGCGAATGGGCCGCATTGCAGAAGCTCTTCTACGAGGGCGGCGAGGTCAACATCTTCGGTATCGACGTGCGCCCGCCGCAGGTACCCGAGGGGGCTGCCGACTGCAGCGCCCGCGCGATGGTGCCGAACGTGTTGAAGTCGCGCGACAAGTTCAACAACCAGGGCCTGACCGAGTTCGAGGTCTACACGGTCGTCGCCGCGGACGAAGGCTGGCGTATCGACGCCCAGCAGACGCTGTTCGAGCAGGCCGAGGTCGACCACTGGTTCCCTGGCGAGAAGATGCCCGAGTTCCGCGACCAGTACTGAAGCGCGGTGCGCGGCGGGCGTTCAGGCCGCCGCGCCGAGCCCCGACAAGGCCGCGCGATGGTCGGGGAAGTGGGCGAGCATGCCCTCGCAGAAGGCCTGGGCCTCCCGCGGATCGACCACCTGCAGCTTTTTCTTCGGCTTCTTCGGGCTGCGCGGGAAGCGCCCCATGCCGGCGAGTATGCAGTACCAGGAAGTGGGGCTGTAGACGAGGCGTGAAGCCTGCGCGCGCAGTTCGGCGAGCAGGTCGCCGCCCTTGTCCCACACCGCGAGGATGCGGGCGACGTCGGCCGGCACGTGGGCGTTGTCGCGGTTGGCGCGCCAGTACTCGGTGTCGTCGCGCGAGTTCAGCTTGTAGTGCATGAAGATGTAGTTGCGCACGCCGTCGAAGATCGCGTTGATCTTCTCGTTGACGTCGGCCCGGTAGCGGTCGCTGAAAGCGCCCTGCTCGTAGCGCTGCATGAACGTCTCGACCGTGTCCTGCACGACCATCAGCGCGGTGGCCTCGAGCGGCTCCATGAAACCCTGCGAAAGACCGACGGCGAGGCAGTTGCGTTCCCAGCTGCGCGCCACGCGCCCCACGCGCATCTTGAGGTGGCGCGCATCGACGTCGGCGTCGAGCAGGCCGAGATGCTCGCGCAGCTCGCGTTCGGCGCTGTCCTCGTCGAGAAAGTCCGAGGAGTAGACGTAGCCGTTGCCGAAGCGATTGGTCAACGGGATCTTCCAGACCCAGCCGGCCTTGAGCGCGGTCGAGACGGTCTCGGAAGGCAGCGTGTCGTCCTCGTGCGCGGTCGGCAGGGCGACCGCGCGGTCGTTGAACAGCACGTCCTTGTAGGAGTGGAACGGCACACCGAGGGTCTTGCAGATGAGCACACTGGCAAAGCCCGTGCAGTCGACGAAGAAATCGGCCTCGACCAGGCCGCCCGCTTCTGTCATCACGCCTGCGATATCGCCGTTCTCGTGCTGGCGGACCTCGGTCACGGTGTCGACGATGTGGCGGACCCCGTGCCCGGTCGCGTAGTCCTTCAGCAGCTCGCCGATGAGCGACGCGTCGAAGTGGTAGGCATAGTCGGTCGAGTAGCCGGTGCTGGCATCCGGCAGTGGCGCGCGCCTGCCGCGGGCGAGGTAATTGGACACGAAGAACGCATCGGGATGGGCGTGGACGTCGAAATTGCGGCTACGCAGCGTCACGTTCTGGAAGAAGGCGCGGATGGTGACGTCGTCGTCGTGCGAGAAGAACGGGTGGTAGTAGCTCTGGTAGCCCTTGCGCGTGGACCATTTCGGGAAACGGATGCCGCACTTGTAGGTGGCGTTGCAGCGCGGCATCCAGTCCGCTTCGCTGATGCCGAGACGATCGAAGAAGCGGCGCATCTTCGGGGTCGAGCCTTCGCCGACGCCGATGATGCCGATGGCCTTGGATTCGAGCAGCGTGATCTCGATACCACGGCCGGCCCACGCCTGGGCCAGGAGCGCGGCGGTCATCCAGCCGGCGGTACCGCCGCCGACGATGAGAATGCGCTGCTTGATCGGGTCGTTCATGCTCGTTACTGCTCCCGCGTATGCTGCCAGATGCACGCGATCATTATAGTGCCGCGCCTGCAGACGGTGTCGCCGTCCGGCGGCCGCCGGTGACGCGGGCGGTTCGCGCCGCCCTGCCGGCCCCGGGGGAAACCCGGGGGCGAAAAAAAACCGCGGGGCAGTCTCCCACCCCGCGGTTGTTTGCTCGGGCTTCCTTGCGAACTAGGTGCCGAGGCGGCGCATGGCCGACTGCGTCATGTAGTTGTTGATGAAGTCCTCGGCCGAGCCGGAGCTGTCCCACTTCGACTCCCAGCCGCCCTGGCAGGTCTGCGACTGGCAGAAGCGGGTGATGCGCTTGGACTGGATGTCGTTGGAGATAACCCAGTTCCAGCTCCACTCGAGGCGGCCGTCGGTGGCGCGCTTCTCGTGGCTGCCGTAATCCGGCACGCCGGCATCGCCGTGACCGGTGTAGTACTGGCTGAAGCCCGGTTCGAAGGACTTCCAGATCTCGCCACGGCGGTCGTAGGAAATCGCCTGCGGGTACTCGATGTTACGCGCATCGAAGTACACGCGGCGTTTCGACAGCGGCGCACGCGGGAAGCCGACCGGTTCGCCCTCGAGCACGATGACCTCGGGGATGAGCGACTTGCCGACGTTGTAGTAGGAGGTGCCCTTCGGACCACCGCAGGTCGGGTGCTCCCAGTTCTCCATGTCGGGGCGCCAGTTGTAGTGCATGGCGCCGAGCATCGGGCCGCGGTGGACGATCTTCCAGTTGCCCCAGGTGAGCATCGGGTCGCCGGCCGCCCACGCGTCGGAGAGGAACAGGTTGATACCGGCGACGAGCGGCTCGAAGCGCTGGTTGGTCGGGAACCGGCGCACGCGCTTGAACGCGGGCAGGTAGCCGAACAGCTCGGGGAACTTCGACTGGTCGTAGTACCACTCGTTCATGAATGCCGTGCCCTTGATGTCGTTGGGCGCGGTGAACCAGACCGACTGGTGGCGCAGCATGTGCTCCTTGCCCGGCAGGTAGGGCGCACCGGCGGCGGAATCCGGGTGGACCAGGCCGATGGTCTGCTGCTGAGCCCACACGAAGTGGTACTCGTACTGGACTTCGCCTTCCTGGTCGAGGGCGTAGGTCGGGATGGCGAAGATGTCCTGGTCGTGACGGCCCCAGGACAGCACCACGTTGGCCTGCACCTCTTCGGGCGTCTGCGGATCCGGGAACGGGTGACCACCGATCCACGGCTTGCCGTCCTTGGTGTAGACGTTGCCGTCGGCGCCGAACTCGGCCTGACCCCAGTTCTTCAGGGTCGCATCGAGATAGTAGGGAGGGAACATCTTCTCGATTTCGGTCTGCGTCGGCAGGATGAAGAACTCACGGCCGTCCTGCGTGACTTCCTGATAAAGGAAGGGATCGACGAGATCCTGCACGAGGTCGATGTTGTCCTTGTTGATCACGTCGCCGACTTTGACCTTGCCCTTGGTGTAGGCCTCGATGTCGGTCAGCTCCTCCGGGTAAGCCTTGAAGGTGTCACCGGTCTGCGCTGCGAGCGGCCACAGCGCGCTGAGCACACCGGCGGAGCCGGCGCCCTTGGCCACCTTGTCCATGAAGACACGGCGGCTGTAGTCAAAGTCATATTTCTTGATGTGCATATTTTCCCCTGCCTTTCCGATTCGATGTCGGTAGTACCAAGCGGAGCGGGAGGCGAACTCCCGTGGCTCCTGAATGCGGTCGCCGGAAGCCTCGGATTCCTGACAACAGCGGCGTAAGGTAACCCAGCTCCAGGTCTGGTCCAAGTCCCTGAAACACGGCACGGTGTCCCGGTACAGGTTGAGTCCCCGTTCGAGCCCATGAGGTTCATCCGATTGCGGCGTGTCGCGGCGTCGCTATGCTGCATCGCAACGTAACCAGTCACGACCAGCAGCGGCCTTGAATTGGCTTACCATGCCGAACCGAGCTTGCAGCCTGAGGGAGGCCGTGATGGTCACCGCGATCGTTCTCATCCAGACCCGCCACGGACACGCCAACGAGGTCGCCGAAGCACTGGCCGGGTTTCCGCAGGTCGCCGAGGTCTACTCCGTCGGCGGCACCTACGACGTCATCGCGATCGTGCGCGTGCGCCACAACGAAGATGTCGCGCAGATGGTCACCGAGCGCATGGTGAATGTCGGCGGTATCGAGCGCACCGAGACCCTGATCGCGTTCAAGGCCTACTCGCGCCACGATCTCGAGAACGTCTTCTCGCTCGGGCTCGACGACTGAGACGGCGCCGGCGCGCCGGTGTCAGGCCGGCGGGCAGCGGCGCAGGTCGAGCGTGAACGGCATGTCCGGTGCCGGCGGCGCAGCGCGCAGCGGGCGCCGCCCGGGACTGTGACCGATGGTCTCGAAGCGTGCCAGGCGGCGCGATTCCGCGGCACGGGCATTGACCGGGTAGTTGTCGTGGCTGCGCCCACCGGGGTGCGCAACGTGGTAGCGGCAGCCGCCGAGAGAGCGCTCGTTCCAGGTATCGACCAGGTCGAAGGTGAGCGGGTCGTGGGTGCCGATGGTCGGATGCATGCCGGATGGCGGATCCCAGGCCTTGAAGCGCACGCCGCCGACGTAGTTGCCGCGCACGCCGGTCGGCTGCAGCGGCACCGGGTAGCCGTTGCAGGTGACCACGTAGCGCGCCGGCACGAAACCGGTCACCTCGACCTGCAACCGTTCGACCGAGGAGTCGACGTAGCGCGCCGTGCCGCTGCCGGTCGATTCCTCGCCGAGCACGTGCCAGGGCTCGAGCGCGGTCCGTAGGGTCAGCTCGATACCGTCGTGCGCGATGGCGCCGAAGCGCGGGAAGCGGAACTCGAAGAAGGCCTCGTACCAGTCGCGTTCGAAGGCGAAGCCGGCGCGGTTGAGATCGTCGATGACGTCGGTGAAATCGGACCACACGAACCATGGCAGCATGAAACGGTCGTGCAGTTCGGTGCCCCAGCGGACGAGCTTGCGCTCGTAGGGGCGGTCCCAGAACTGCGCGACCAGCGCGCGGATGAGCAGCATCTGGGTGAGGCTCATGCGCGCGTGGGGCGGCATTTCGAAACCGCGGAACTCGAGCAGGCCGCGGCGGCCGCTGGCGCTGTCCGGCGAGTAGAGCTTGTCGATGCAGAATTCGGCGCGGTGCGTGTTCCCGGTCAGATCGATGAGCTGGTTGCGCAGCACCCGGTCGACCAGCCACGGCGCGACCTCGGCGGTACCCGCCGGGATCTGCGCGAGCGCGATGTCGAGTTCGTGCAGGCGATCGTCGCGCGCCTCGTCGGCGCGCGGCGCCTGGCTGGTCGGCCCGATGAACAGGCCCGAGAAGAGGTAGGACAGCGCGGGGTGGTTCTGCCAGTAGCGCACCAGGCTCGCGAGCAGGTGCGGGCGGCGCAGCAGCGGCGAATCGCCCGGCGTGGGGCCGCCCAGGGTCACGTGGTTGCCGCCGCCGGTGCCGGTGTGGCGCCCGTCGACCATGAACTTCTCGGTTGCCAGGCGTGATTCGCGCGCCATGGCGTAGAGCGTCGTGGTCGTTTCCACCATCTCCGCCCAGTCGTTGGCAGGATGTACGTTGACCTCGATGACCCCCGGGTCAGGGGTGATCTGCAGCAGCTTCAGGCGCGGATCGCGTGGCGGTTCGTAGCCTTCGATCACCACCGGCTGGCCGAGCGCGGCCGCGGTTGCCTCGACCGCGTGGACGAGTTCGACGTAATCTTCGAGCCGTTCGAGCGGGGGCATGAACACGTGCAGGCGCCCGTCGCGGATCTCCGTGCACAGCGCGGTGCGCACCACCGCGGCATCGACCTCCGGCTGCGGCACGGCCGTTTCACCGCCGTGCGGCTGGCGTGGCGCATGTACGAACCAGTGGCGCGGCAGCAGCGGTTGAGCGGGCGCGAAGGGATCCACCGGCGGCGGTTTCTCCTCGCCGCGTTCGGGCGCCGCCGGCAAGGCCGACAGCGGCAGGCGCAGGCCGAGCGGCGAGTCGCCCGGCAGCAGGAACAGGTGGCCGCGGCGCAGCGGCCATTCGCCGCTTTTCCAGCGTCCATCGTCACCGCGTGCGAGCGGCAGCACGTAGCCGGCGGGACGGTAGAGCGCACCGTCGAACAGGCGCCGCAGGCGTTCACGCTCGAGTGGCTCGGCGAGCCGCGCATCCGACGGGTCGATGTTGACCGGCAGCGTGCCTTCTTTCCACAGGTAGTAATAGGTATCCTCGAAGGCCGTGTGCACGAAGCGCGTCGCCACGCCAAGACGTTCGCCGAGCTGTTGCGCGAAGGCGGCGTCGATGTCCTTGACCAGCGGCCGCGCGTCGCGCGCGAGGTTCGCGAGCAGCGCCGGATCCGCCCACAGCGTCTCGCCGTCGCTGCGCCAGAAGATGCCGAGCGCCCAGCGCGGCAGCGGCTCGCCGGGATACCACTTGCCGAGGCCGTGGTGGACCAGTCCGCCCGGGGCGTAGTGCGCCTTCAGCTTGCCGAGCAGCACTTCGGCCGCGTGGCGCTTGTCGGCGCCATCGGCGGCGATGGTCCATTGCGGACTTTCGAAGTCGTCGATCGAGACGAACGTCGGCTCACCGCCCATGGTCAGGCGCACGTCGCCGGCGTCGAGGCGCGCGTCGACTTCCCGGCCGAGCGCCTCGA
>JAUIFX010000180.1 GCA_030429865.1 Gammaproteobacteria bacterium
TCCCGAAGGCCTGCGCTTCCGGGATGAGTTCGTGCGCCACAAACTGCTCGATTCCTTGGGCGACCTGCGGCTCGCCGGTTATCAGCTTCTGGGCCACTTCCACGGCTACAAGTCGGGCCACGAACTGAACAACCGCCTGCTACGCAAGGTCCTCGCCGACGAGGATGCGTGGGAACTGCTGTCCTACGAGGCGCCCGACGAGGCCCCCATCGTCTTCATGCAGCCGATCCCGGCGAACTGAGCCTCGCCCGGCCGGTTTCAGCCGCGGTCACCGCGGTGCTGCCGGCCGCGTTGCGCAAGGCGGCGCAGCGCGGCGCGCAGACGCTCGTCGGCGACATGCTCTGCCTGTATCTCGATTGCGGCCGCCGCGTCCGCACTCATGCGGGCCCTGGCCGGCGCGGGCGGCGGCGCGGCGGCAGGTGCGCGGTTGCGCACGCGCAGGCTGCGCACGCCGGCGAACTCGGGCTCGGGCGGCAGCGAGGCGATGATCTCGGGGGTGCGATAACGGAGCTGCGTGGCCCAGGCCGCGCTGTCGGCGTGAACCACCAGGCAGCCGTCACGCACCGCGGCGAGCCGAACGTGGGCGCGCAGCGGCGCCGGCAGCTCGCGCCCGAACAGGCGATCGAGCGCCTCGAGCCGCTCCGCCTGCGCGGTCAATTGCTTTAGCTGTGTCAATCTGGTGACAATACGCCCCAGACGCGCGGGAGAGTTCACGAACGGACGGCTCCTGTGGCGGACGAAGGGGGACACCAGGCTATCGACGTGACTTGCGCGGCGCGAAGCGCCCGCGCCGGGCAGTCTATATGCTTTGAAAACCGCGCGCAGCGGGTCCTGCGGCAAAGTACCCGGCAGACGCCCGAACGCGCTGTCGAGGTCTCGGGCGCAGCTGGCCACGCCCGGCGCGGGGCCTCCAACCACGAGACATCTGTTCGAGCCCGACAATTCGCATGGAGATACTTCTCATATCGAAAAAGCGCGGCACGACGGCGACCGTTCGTGTCAGCTGGTGGCGCGTGACCCTGCTCGCGTTCGGCGTCGTCATGACGACCGCGTTCGCCGCCTGGTGGGGCTATGCGCGCGGCGGCGACGACATGCTGGAGACGGTGCTCAACAACCCCGATCGCTCGACCAGCATCTGGCAGCGCGAACTGTTGCAGCAGCGCCGCTTCCTCGACGATCTCCGCCGCGATCTCGATGCCGACCTGAGCGCCCTGTCGAGTTCGGTCGGCCGCATGCAGGGTTCACTCACGCGCCTGGACGCCGTCGCCGAGCACGTGCTCGACAGCAACGGCCTGGACGCCGAGGAATTCGCGTTCCCGAGCCCGCCGCCGATCGGCGGCCCCCACGGCGAGCCGAGCGAGCCGCCTGCCTGGGACGGGCTGCTGGCCAACCTCGAGGCGCTCGCGGCGGAGCTCGAGCTGCGCGACGCGCGACTCGCGATGCTCGAAAGCTTCATGCTCGACAAGCAGCAGGCCGACGACACCCAGCCGCTCGGACGCCCCCTGGAGGACGCCTGGATCTCCTCCGGTTACGGCTACCGGACGGACCCGGTGACAGGCCGGCGCGAGTTTCATCGCGGCGTCGATTTCGCCGGCAAGCCCGGGCTCGAGGTGCGCGCGGTGGCCGACGGCGTCGTGATCTGGTCCGGCAAGCGCTGGGGATACGGCAACCTGGTCGAACTCAGCCACGGTAACGGCTATGTCACGCGCTACGCCCACAATCGCGTCAACCTCGTCAAGGTCGGTGAAAAAGTCGATAAGAATCAACCGATAGCGCTGCTCGGCTCGTCGGGACGGGCGACCGGCCCGCACGTCCACTTCGAGGTCGTGCGCAATGACGCGCACGTCAATCCGCTGAAGTTCATCCAGCGCCACGGTCAGCACTGAGCGCGGGCCTGCGCCGCGCGGCATCGAGACGCGCCACGGTCGCGCCGGCGGCAGCGCGGGCGGTCCGGTTTGCTACAATGCCGCGGCTCGGCTACCGCGCCGTCGCCGTCCCCGAATCAGTCTGACGCAATTCCTCGAAGGTCCCATGTCGGCAACCTCAAAGTCATTACCTGCACGCCTGGTCCAGGCCGTTTTCGGCTCCCGTAACGATCGCCTGCTCAAGCGGATGCACAAGACGGTCGCCGAGATCAATGCGCTCGAGCCCGCCATGGAAGCGCTCAGCGACGACGAACTGCGCGCCAAGACGGGCGAGTTCCGCCAACGTTACCGCGACGGCGCCACCCTCGACGACCTCTTGCCCGAAGCGTTCGCGGTCGTGCGCGAGACCGGCCGGCGGGTGCTCGGCATGCGCCATTTCGATGTCCAGTTGATCGGCGGCATGGTCCTGCACAGCGGCAAGATTGCCGAGATGCGCACGGGCGAAGGCAAGACGCTGGTCGCCACCCTGCCGGCCTACCTGAACGCGCTGTCGGGCCAATCCGTGCACGTGATCACCGTCAACGATTATCTCGCGCGCCGTGACGCCGAGTGGATGGGCAAGATCTACAACGCCCTCGACATGTCCGTCGGTGTCGTGCTCGGCGGCATGAACGGCGCCGAGCGCCAGCGTTCCTACAGCTGTGCGATCACCTACGGCACCAACAACGAGTTCGGCTTCGACTACCTGCGTGACAACATGGCGTTCCACCCGGAGCAGCGGGTTCAGCGCGACCTGACCTACGCCATCGTCGACGAAGTCGACTCGATCCTCATCGACGAGGCGCGCACGCCGCTGATCATCTCCGGGCCCACCGACGATCGCAGCGACCTGTACGTGCAGATCGACAAGCTCATTCCGCAGCTTACGCGACAGCAGGAAGAGGACGGTCCGGGCGACTTCACCGTCGACGAGAAGTCGCGCCAGGTCTACCTGACCGAGGAAGGCCACGAGCACGTCGAGGAACTGCTCGCGAACGTCGGCCTGCTTGCCGCCGGTGACAGCCTCTACAGTGCTGCGAACATCTCGCTCATGCACCACGTCTACGCGGCGTTGCGCGCGCACGCGTTGTTCCAGGTCAACGTGGACTACGTGGTCAAGGACGGCGAGATCGTCATCGTCGACGAGTTCACCGGCCGTACCATGCCGGGGCGGCGCTGGTCCGAGGGGCTGCACCAGGCGGTCGAGGCGAAGGAAGGCGTGGCCATCCAGCAGGAGAACCAGACGCTCGCCTCGATCACCTACCAGAACTACTTCCGCCTTTACGACAAGCTCTCCGGCATGACCGGTACCGCCGACACCGAGGCCTACGAGTTCCAGGAAATCTACGGTCTTGAAGTTGTGGTCATCCCGACCCACAAGCCGATGGTGCGCGACGACCGCGGTGACCTGGTCTACCTGACGGCGAAGGAGAAGTTCGACGCCATCATCGAGGACATCTGCGACTGCACCGGCCGCGGCCAGCCGGTGCTGGTAGGTACGACCTCGATCGAAACCTCGGAGTATCTCTCGAGCCTGTTGCGCAAGCGTTCGATCGACCACGAGGTCCTCAACGCCAAGTTCCACGAGAAGGAAGCGCACATCGTCGCCAACGCGGGGCGGCCGGGGCGCGTGACCGTCGCCACCAACATGGCTGGCCGCGGCACCGACATCGTCCTCGGCGGTAACCTGGAAGCCGAGATCGCGGCGCTCGACGAGCCGTCCGACGAGCAGATTGCAGCCGTCACGGCAGCCTGGGAGAAGCGCCACGACGAGGTTCTCACCGCCGGGGGCCTGCACATCATCGGTACCGAGCGGCACGAGTCACGGCGTATCGACAACCAGCTGCGGGGCCGTGCCGGCCGCCAGGGCGATGCCGGCTCGAGCCGTTTCTACCTTTCTCTCGAAGACAACCTCATGCGCATCTTCGCCTCCGAGCGCGTCAGCGGCCTGATGCAGAAGCTCGGCATGCAGGAAGGCGAGGCGATCGAGCATCCGTGGGTGACGCGCGCCATCGAGAATGCCCAGCGCAAGGTCGAAGGCCGCAACTTCGACATCCGCAAGCAGCTGCTCGAGTTCGACGACGTTGCCAACGACCAGCGCAAGCACGTCTACGAGCAGCGCCGCGAGCTGATGGAGGCCGATGACATCTCGGAGAACATCCGCGGCATCCGTCACGACGTGATCAACGAGTTCATCGACGGTTTCATGGCTCCGGGCAGCTTCGAGGATACCTGGAACGTGAGCGGCCTGAGCAGTGCGCTGGAGCAGGAGTTCGCGACGAGCTGCGACGTGCAGGCGTGGCTGGACACCGAGAACGAACTCGACGAGGCGACGATACGCGAGCGCATTCTCGCCGCGGTCGAGCAGACCTACACGGAGAAGGAAGCGCTGGCCGGTGCCGACGTCATGCGCAACTTCGAAAAAGCGGTCATGCTGCAGGTCCTCGACACGCACTGGAAGGAACACCTGGCCGCGATGGACCATCTGCGGCAGGGCATCCACCTGCGCGGCTTTGCCCAGAAGAATCCCAAGCAGGAATACAAGCGCGAGGCGTTCGAGATGTTCGAACGCATGCTGAGCGAGATCACGCGCGATGTCATCGGTATCCTGTCCAAGGTCGAGGTCAAGCAGAAAGAGGACGTTGCCGCGGTCGAAGAGCAGAACCGCACCGACGAGCAGAGCTACCAGTACCAGTCCTCGGCGACCGCGCCGCCGCCGGAACCCGAAGGCGGACTGCCGCCGCCGCCCGCGGGAGGCACCGGCGCCGGACAACAGGCGCCGTTCGTGCGTGACGGCCGCAAGATCGGTCGCAACGAACCCTGCCCCTGTGGCTCGGGCAAGAAGTACAAGCAATGCCATGGCCGGCTCAACTGAGGTGGCTGCGGCGGTACACGTCAGCAGCGAGCCGCTGGCCATCGCCGGGGTGCGTCTCGGCGTCGCCGAGAGCGGCACGCGTTACCGCAGTCGCAAGGACCTCTGCCTGATCGAGATTGCGCCGGGCGGCCTCACGCACTGCCTGTTCACCAATAACCTGTTCTGCGCCGCGCCGGTGACCGTGGCACGGCGTCACCTCGCTTCGGGAACGCCGGCGCGCTACCTCGTCGTCAACGCGGGCAACGCGAACGCGGGAACCGGCGAGGCCGGTCTCGCCGCGGCGCTGCGCGTCTGCGCGGCCGTTGCCGCCGAAACCGGCGTTGCGCTCGAAGCGGTGCTGCCGTTCTCGACCGGGGTCATCGGCCAGCCGTTGCCGGCCGAACGGCTGGCCGCCGTCGTGCCGGACCTCGCCGGCGATCTGCGCGCGGACGGCTGGAGTGACGCGGCAGCGGCGATCATGACGACCGACACGCGGGTCAAGCTGCGCAGCGCGCGCGTGAGCTGCGGCGGCAGCACCTTCAGCGTGACCGGTATCGCCAAGGGCAGCGGCATGATCAAGCCGGACATGGCGACGATGCTCGCCTACGTCGCGACCGATGCCGCGGTCGCGCCCGAGGCGCTGGGCGCGCTCGCCGCGGAAGTCGCCGCGGTCAGCTTCAATCGCATCACCGTCGACGGCGATACCTCGACCAACGACGCGCTCGCCCTGATCGCGACCGGTGCGGCGGACAACGTCCCCGTCGCCGACGCGGATACGCCCGCCTACGGCGCGCTGCGCGCGGCTCTCGAAGCGGTGTGCGCGGCCCTTGCCCAGGACATCGTGCGTGACGGTGAAGGGGCGACGAAGTTCGTCACCGTGCGTGTCGACGGAGGCCACAGCGATGCCGATTGCCGGCGCGTCGCCTACGCGGTTGCCGAATCGCCGCTGGTCAAGACGGCGCTGTTCGCGAGCGATGCCAACTGGGGACGGATCCTCGCCGCGATCGGGCGTGCCGGCGCGGAACGCCTGGCGATCGACGAGGTGGATATCGACATCGGCTCGCACGCCATCGTGCGCGCCGGCCAGCCCGTGCCCGACTTCGACGAGGCGCCGGTTGCGCGGGCGATGAAGCAGAGCGACATCGATATCGACATCCGCATCGGAACCGGGCCGTGCTCGACCACCGTGTGGACGTGCGACTTTTCCTACGACTACGTCAAGATCAACGCCGAGTACCGCAGCTGAAAGCGCGGGGCGGCGTGCGGTGGACCCGGTGAAGGTCACTGCGAAGGCTGGCGCGGCGCGGCCCGTACGCGTGGCTGCCGCCGTCATCCGTCGCGACGACGGCGCGCTGCTGCTGGCCCGGCGCCGGCCCGAGGCGCACCAGGGCGGACTGTGGGAGTTCCCGGGCGGTAAGCTCGAGCCCGGCGAGCGCGTCGTCGACGCGCTCGCGCGCGAACTCGGCGAAGAACTCGGGATCGACATCGACGGTGCAACGCCGCTGATCCGAGTCCGCCATGCCTATCCCGACAAGCTCGTCGACATCGCGACGCTCGAGGTGCGCACCTGGCGCGGCGAGGCGCACGGCCGCGAAGGCCAGGTGATCCGCTGGGTCGCACCGCGCGATCTCGCCGGGTACCGGTTCCCTGCCGCCAACCTGCCCATCCTCGCCGCGGCCCTGCTGCCGCGCGTAGCGGTGATAATCGACGGTGCCGCCGGTGACGCCGCCGGCTGCGTGCGTCATGTCGATTCCTGCCTGGCAGCCGGCGCTGGCCTGGTGCGTGTGCGCCTGGCGGCGCCTGTCGGCGAAGGCGCGCACGCGCTCGGCCGTGAGCTGGTGGCGCGGTGCCACGGCTACGGCGCCCTGCTGCTGCTCGAGGGCCGCGCGCCCGACGCACTCGCCATTGGCGCCGACGGGGTGCATCTCGCCCACGGCGCGGCGGATCCCGCTGAATCCCTGCCGCCGGCGCTGCGCGTCAGCGTCGATGTCGGCACACCCGCTGACCTGGCCCGCGCCGCACGGCTCGGTGCCGATCTCGCCTTCGGCGGCTCGCTGGAGCCAAGCGAGATCGAAGCGTTGGCGCGCGAGGCGCACCTGCCGCTCTACGCGCCGGCACCGCCGATGGCGGCTCCGGCTGCGGCCGCGGCGGCAGCGGCGCAGCTGTGCCGCGCCGGCTGCCAGGGCATCGCGCTGCACGGGTCCCGAAGCGACGGGCTCGCGCAGGCGATACACAGCGCCCGCGCAGCGCTCGGCGGCGAGCTGGTTTTCGTCTCGCGCCCGCGGGCAGCGGGCTGAGCGCGTCACGCGGATCCCGCGCTGCCGGCGCCGCACCGGGCGCCGCGTGCTCGGGGCCTCAGGCGTTCGCCGGGCGCCTCAGATGCCGCAGCACTGCAGTTCGAAACGGATGTCGTCGGGTACCTGTGCAGGGCGCGACCCGGTCGCCTTCTGGGCGTAGAAGCGCACCGTGAAGCGGTGCTTTCCGCCGCTGATCTCCGGGTAGATCAGCGCGTCCGCCGGCATCACCACGCGCACGATCTGGCACGGCGTGCCTGATTCGATCTGCTGCTGGTAGAAACCGCCGTGCGCGACGACCGTGCGCGGGTTGCTGCTCTCCCGGATCAGCTTCAGGATCAGGCAGGCAGCGCGCTCGATGCCACGCAGGTCGCGCATCCAGCCGTTGAGGCTCTGTGTGCGCGCGTGAGGATCGGCGTTCAGCCAGTAATGCAGCGCCGGCACGTCGAAGCAGCAGGTGCCCCCGGGGATGCTGATCCGCTGGCGTACCTGGTTGGCCAGCTCGTCGTTGCGCAGCCGCTGGCCCGGTTGGCAGTCGGGCGCCTTGATTTCGGCGATGACCTCGCCGATGGCCTGGACGGTCTTGTCCAGGGCCTCGGGATTCACCCCGGGGTTGTTTCGCAAACCGTTGAAAACACTGACATCTCTTTCCAGTTCCTTGATCAACTCACCCTTGATGTCGGTGCGCACGAGGAAATCGCAGACCTCGAGCATGCGCGCGAGCGCGTCGCGTGCCTCCCACTCGCCGCCGTTCCTGATACCGGTCTCGATGCCGCTGAACAGGTGTTCGAGACGCAGGCAGTTGCGCACGCGCTCGTTCAGCGGTTGCTCGTAGATGACCGGAACATCGGCGTCCGGGAACAGGCTGGCTTGTTTTCCCGATTGGTCAGTACTCATGGCCAGTGCGTCGTGGCGGGGTCTTGCGGGCGCGCTCGAGGTAAGTTCGATGAAGGGTATCGACGCGGTCGATCAAGGCATCTCGATCGCCGTCATTGAGGATGACGTCGTCGGCGATACGCAGTCGTTGCTCGCGCGTCGCCTGGCTCCGCATGATTGCCATCACTTGCGCGTCTGTCAAATCATCTCGCGCACGAACGCGTGCGATCTGTGTTGCCGGTTCACAATCGACGACGAGCACGCGCTCGATGAGCTCGTTGCGGCCACCTTCGGCGAGCAGTGGGATGCAGAGCAGGCAGTAGGGCGCTTCGATGTCTTCGAGTTGTTCGCGCATACGTCGGCGTATGCGTGGATGCAGGATCGCTTCGAGCTGCTTGCGCTTGCCTTCGTCGTCGAACACGATGCCCTTGAGCTTGCGCCGGTCGAGCTCACCGTCGCCGGTGAGGATGTCGGCGCCGAACGCCTCGACCAGCTCGGCGAGTGCAGGCTCGCCGGGCGCGACGACTTCGCGCGCGACGATGTCGGCATCGACCACGGGCACGCCGTGGCGCGCGGTGAACAGGTCGCAGACGGTGGTCTTGCCGGAGCCGATGCCGCCGGTGACGCCGATGACGTAGGTCTTGATCATCCTACCTGCCACGTGGCGGGCGTCACGTGGCGGCCTGCCGCGGCATTCACAGGCCGCGTCCCGGGCTGAACAGGCTGCCGACGGCATCACCCCAGAACAGCGTGATGATGCCGGCCAGTGCGAGATAAGGGCCGAACGGGATAGGTTCGCTGCGCTTGACCAGGCCGGTCGCGATGAGCCCGATGCCGAGGGCCGCGCCGACCGCCGACGACAGCAGGATCAGCACCGGCAGGGCCTGCCAGCCGAGCCAGGCGCCGAGCGCCGCGAGCAGCTTGAAATCACCGAAGCCCATGCCTTCCTTGCCGGTGACGAGCTTGAACAGCCAGTACACCGACCACAGGCTGAGATAGCCGAATACGGCGCCCAGCACGGCCGCTTCGAGCGACGCCGCGAACAGCCCGAAGAAGGCCACGACTATGCCCGCCCAGAGCAGCGGCTGGGTCAGCGAATCGGGCAGCAGCTTGGTGTCGTAATCGATCAGCGCCAGCGTGACGAGGTACCAGCACAGCAGGGCCGCGGCGAGCACACGCAGCAGCACGGCCGTGCTGTTCAGGTCGCCGGTGGCCGTGCCGAAATGCCAGGCCGCGTAGCCCGTGACCAGGCCGGTGAAGAGTTCCACCAGAGGGTAACGCGCGCTGATCGCCGCATCGCAGTGGCGGCAGCGTCCGCGCAGCAGCAGCCAGCTCAACACCGGCACGTTGTCGCGCGCGCCGATCTGCGTGCCGCATGCCGGACACCGCGAGCGCGGCCGCACGAGATCCAGGGGCGGCTCGGGCGCAGCCTCGGGCAGTTCGAGCAGGCTGCGGCACTCCTGCTTCCACTCGCGTTCCATCATCAGTGGCAGGCGGTGGACGACGACGTTCAGGAAGCTGCCGACGAGCAGGCCGAGCATGGTCATGGCGCCGACGAGCAGGGCGGGCTGTTGCAGCAGCGGGGAAAGTATCGAATCCATGGCAGGGAACGGGGTGCCCGCGAGCGTGGAGTGGTGCCAGCGCGCCGCCGGGCGTGGCCGCGGCGGCCCGCCCGGCGCGGCCGGCGTCTCGTCAGGTCGTCAGACGACCTGGCCCATCTTGAAGATCGGCAGGTACATGGCGACCACCAGACCGCCGATGAGCACACCGAGCACGGCCATGATGATGGGCTCGAGGAGACTTGTCAGCGAATCGACGGCGTCGTCGACCTCCTGCTCGT
>JAUIFX010000181.1 GCA_030429865.1 Gammaproteobacteria bacterium
TTCAACTTCGTGAATTTCGGCGCAAGTTACGAATCGACGGAAATCAACACCAACCCGCTGTTTCTCGACCCGATCATCGGCCTGTTCCTTCTGCGCGAGGGCAACAAGTACGATCTTCTGCGCCTGACGTCCTCGTTCGCCTACGATACGCGCAACGCCGCGATCTTCCCCGACCGCGGTACGCTCCAGCGGCTTTCGGTGCAGGCGACCATTCCGGGCGGCGACCTGCGCTACTGGAAGGTCGAATACGATTCGCGCGTATTCATCCCGCTGGTCAACAACTACACCCTGCTGCTCAAGGGCATGGTCGGTTACGGCGACAGCTATGGTGATACGAGCGAGCTGCCGTTCTTCGAGAATTTCTATGCCGGCGGTCCGCGCACGGTGCGCGGCTACCAGGAGTTCTCGCTGGGCCCGCAGGACATCTTCGGCCGAGCCCTGGGCGGCAACGTCTCCCTGGTCGGCAACGCGGAGGTCATCCTGCCGGTGCCATTCCTCGAGGATCTGAAGTCGGTACGCCTTTCCGGCTTCGTCGACGCGGGTAACGTGTATGCTTCCGACCAGAAGTTCGACCTCGGCGAACTGCGCATGTCGGCAGGTATATCCGGCATCTGGATGTCGCCTTTCGGCCTGCTCTCGGTGAGCTTCGCCGAGCCGTTCCGCGACCAGCGCGGCGACGAAATCCAGCGTTTCCAGTTCAACTTCGGCACCCAGTTCTGATGCCGCGCGGCGCGCGGTCTTATACTTGTCCCACGTAGCGACTACAGTTGCCGACGAGCGCGCATGCGCTGTACGCTTCTCGAACTCGATACCTGACGCACTTGGAGTACTGCCTTGACTAAATCGAGCCGTTTTTTCCTGCTGTCCCTGCTGTGTCTCCTGGGCGCAGCCCCCGGCGCGTCTGCTGCCGATTACAAGATCGGAGTGGTCAACGCGCCCAAAGTCCTAGAACAGGCGCCGCAGGCGGAGGCGGCGCGCAAGAAGCTCGAGAAGGAGTTCGCGACCCGCGACCGTGACCTCGTTGCCGGGCAGAAGAGCCTCAAGGACATGGAGGACCGGTTGACCAAGGATGGCGCGATCATGAGCGAAGCCGAACGTGGCCGCCTCGAGCGCGACATCGTCAACAAGCGGCGCGAGCTGAAGCGCGAGACGCAGGAGTTCCAGGAGGACGTCAACTTCCGCCGCAACGAGGAGATGGCGAAGATCCAGCAGCAGATCGCCGACGCGATCGTCGAACTGGCCAAGGAGCAGAAGTTCGACATGATCCTCGGCACCGGCGTGGTCTACGCGAGCGAGAAGGTCGACGTCACGGAATCGGTGATCAACCGGCTCAAGAAAGGCAACTGACGTCGCGGGCGACGTGGCGTCCCGACGCGCACCGTCCGCCCGCCCGAGCATGATCAGCGCGCTGCCCCTGGCCGGCGGGGTCCGGCCGCGGGGTGCTGCGCCGCCGCGCTAGCGACATGCGCCTCGACCGCTTTGCGCGCCTGATCGGTGCCCGCGTCGACGCCCTCGTCGCGGATGCCGAGGTCAGGGGAATAGCGGCGCCGGTCGATGCCCGCGCGGACGACATCACTTACTTCGAACCACGCTACGGCGCCGTTCGTGACGTGGCCGACTCGCGTGCAGCCGGCGTGCTGGTCGCGACGCCGCACGCGGCCGCGGTGGGGGCGGCGCGTGCGCTCGTCGTCGACGACCTGTCGCTGGCCTGTGCGCGCGCTCTGGGCTGGCTGGAGCGGCGTGTCGCGGCGGTGCCGAAAGCACGCGCGGGAGGCGACGCCGAGGTCGCCCCGGGTGCCGTGGTGTCGGCCACGGCGCGGCTCGGCGAGGGCACCCGCGTTGCGCCCGGTGTCGTCATCGGCGAGGGCGTGTCGCTCGGGAACTGGTGCACCGTCGCCGCGGGCGCCGTGCTCGGTGACAACGTCCGGATCGGCAACCGCGTGCGGATCGGTGCCGGCACCGTCGTCGGCGAAGCGGGTTTCGCGTTCGTCCGCGACGGTGACGCGTGGCTGCAGATGCCGAATTTCGGCAGCGTGGTGATCGAGGACGATGTCGTGGTGCTGGCCCGGGCGGTCATCCATGCGGGCGTCTACGGCGATACCCGGATCGAGCACGGTTGCGCGCTCGACAGTCTCGTGCTGATCGGACATGATGCCCGCCTCGGAGCCAACACCGCGGTCGCCGGCCACAGCGCGATTGCGGGGGGCGCATGCATAGGCGCGGGCTGCCGCATCGGCGGGCGCGCCGGTATCGGGGAGGGGGTGACGATCGCCGAGGGCGTGACGGTCACTGCCGGCAGCATGGTATCGCGCTCGATCACCGAAACCGGGGCCGTCTACGCGTCGGGCTGGCCCGCCCAGCCGCGCGTGCGCTGGTGGCGGCAGGTCGCGGCATTACGTCGTGCCGCGGCGCCCGCGCAGGACGGTAAGTAGCACAGCATGACGGGGTGCCGCGGCACCCGATGTTCTTCACGGATCAGCCGTAAGCATGAATGACGATCTCGGAATTGCACGGATCCTGCAGGCGTTGCCGCACCGCTACCCGTTTCTGCTCGTCGACCGTGTCCTCGACTACGTCCCGGGCGAGTCGATCAGGGCGTTGAAGAACGTGAGCATCAACGAGCCGTACTTCCAGGGACATTTCCCGGGCCACCCGATCATGCCCGGCGTGCTCATCCTCGAAGCGATGGCCCAGGCCACCGGCATGCTGGCGTTCTACTCCAACCGCGCATCCGGCGGCAGTGAGCACGTCTACTACCTCGTCGGTATCGACAAGGCGCGTTTCAAGCGTCCCGTCGGCGCCGGCGATCAGCTCGTGCTCGAGGCTTACCTGAGGCGCGAGATGCGCGGGATCTTCCGCTTCGATGCGACGGCAAAAGTCGATGACACGGTAGTGGCGGCCGCCGAGATCATGACGACGGAGCGGGCGACGGGAAGTTGATCGATCCGAGTGCACAGGTCGACCCGCGCGCGGAAATCGGCGAGGGCGTCGAGATTGGACCGTGGGTGAGCATCGGGCCGGACGTCAGCATCGGTGCGGGCTCACGCATCGAAGCGCACTGCGTGCTGCGCGGGCCGACGCGCATCGGCGCCGGCAACCACATCTTTCCGTTCTGTTCCATCGGCGACCAGCCGCAGGACAAGAAATACGCGCCGGGCCACGGCGAGTCGCGCCTGGTCATCGGCGACGGCAACACGATCCGCGAGTACTGCAGTATCAATCGCGGCACGCCCGGCGGCGGTGGCGTGACCCGTATCGGCAACGACAATTGGATCATGGCTTACTGCCACGTCGCGCACGACTGCCACGTCGGTAACCACACGGTGTTCGCGAACAACACGACGCTGGCAGGGCACGTCGAGATCGAGGACCACGTGATCCTGGGCGGCTTTACCGGCATTCACCAGTTCTGCCGTATGGGGGAGGGCAGTTTCTCCGCTATCGCCGCGGTCATCGTCCGCGACGTGCCGCCTTTCGTGATCGTCAAGGGCAACACGGCGCGGCCACGCAGCATCAACAGCATCGGGCTCAAGCGGCGCGGCTTCGACAGCGAGACCATCGCGGCTATCAAGCGCTGCTATCGCGCGCTCTACCGCCAGGGCTGGCGCCTCGAGCAGGCGCTGGCCGAGATCGAGCGCGAGGCCGACGGCTGCGCGCCGGCGCGGGCAATGCTCGAGTTCATTCGCGCATCGTCCCGCGGCATCGTGCGCTGAGCCGTCTGCTGCGTTGCAGCGCGCGGCCGTGAATTCCCGAACCGGCGGTAAGCGCGCCTCCCCGAGGGGCCGCCGCGTGGGTCTGCGCCGGCATGAACGATCGTGATGCCGGTTCGAAGCCGGCGCGGCACGGCGCCGCGGCGTCGGCGCCGTGCCCTGGCCGGGTGCCGCTGACCATCGGCATCATCGCCGGCGAAGCGTCCGGCGATCGTCTTGGCGCCGCGCTGACGCAGGCGCTGCGCGCGCGTCGGCCCGACGTCCGGGTCGTCGGCATGGCCGGCCCGCGCATGCTCGACGCGGGCTGCGAGGCGCTGGCCCATGTCGACGAGTTGTCGGTAATGGGGCTGGTCGAAGTGCTGCGCAGCTATCCGCGGCTGCTGCGCCTCCGGCGCCGCCTGGGCGACGCGTTGCTCGCGCGCCAGGCACGGGTCGTGGTGGGTATCGACGTACCCGACTTCAACCTCGGTCTCGAGCGGCGTCTGAAGCGGGCGGGCGTGGCCACGGTTCACTGGGTCTGTCCGCAGGCCTGGGCCTGGCGGCCCGGCCGCGCCGCGCGCCTCGCCGAGGCGGTGGATCGTCTGCTCGCGCTGTTTCCGTTCGAACCGGCATTCTTCGCCGCGCGCGGCGTGGCGACGGAATTCGTCGGCCACCCGCTGGCCGACGAACTGCCCCTCGAGCCGGACCGGGCGCGTAGCCGCGCGGCGCTGGGCTTGCCGGGCGACGCATGCGTAGTCGCACTCATGCCGGGCAGCCGCACGCAGGAACTCGAACGCCTGCTCGCACCGTTCCTGGCCGCCGGACGCACGCTCAAGTCGCGCCACCCCGGCCTGCGCCTGGTTTTGTGCACCGCACGCGAAGATCACGCCGGGCGCGCCCGCGCGGCCGCCGCGGGGCTCGACTGCGAGGTCGTCAGCGGCCGCTCGCACGAGGTCCTGAGTGCGGCGGACGTCGCGCTGCTGGCGTCCGGTACGGTATCGCTCGAAGCCCTTCTGTGCGGTACGCCCATGGTCGTCGGCTACCGCCTGGCCCCGCTCAGCTACCATATAATCCGGCGCATGGTCAGCATTCCGCGCATCGCCCTGCCGAACATCCTCGCCCGGCGCGAACTGGTGCCGGAGCTGATCCAGGACGCGCTGACACCCGCCGCGCTGGTCGAGGCGGCCGAGGGCTGGCTGGCCGATACGGCGCGCCGCTCGGCCTACGCGCAGGTCAGCCGTGAACTCCACCGCGAGCTGCGCCGCGACGCCGCGGCCAGGGCCGCCGAGGCGGTGCTGGAGTTGGTGGAGCGGTCCCGGTGAACGCGGTGGCGACAGGTGTGCTGGTCGCAGGTGTCGACGAGGCCGGTCGCGGACCGCTGGCCGGACCGGTCGTCGCCGCGGCCGTGATCCTCGGCGACGCGGCGATCGCCGGTCTGGCCGATTCGAAGGCGCTCGGCGTGGCGGCGCGCGAGACGCTGCATGATCAGATCCTCGCCCTGGCGCGGGCCGTCGGCGTCGGCATGGCCTCGGTGGCAGAGATCGACGCGCTGAACATCCATCACGCCACGCTGCTCGCGATGCGCCGTGCGGTCGATGCGCTGACGACCGTGCCGGGCGCCGCGCTGATTGACGGCCGCTTCTGCCCGCCGCTGAGCTGTCCCGCGCGTGCGCTGGTCGGAGGGGACGCCAGCGAGCCGGCGATCAGCGCGGCCTCGATCGTGGCCAAGGTGCGCCGCGATCGCCTCATGCTCGAACTCCACGAGCGTTTTCCCGTCTACGGCTTCGATCGCCACAAGGGTTACCCGACGCCGGCCCATCTGCGCGCGCTCGCCGATTGGGGCGCGTGCGCAGAGCACCGGCGCTCGTTCCGGCCGGTGCGTGACCGGCTGAGACCGGAAGTCCCGTGAGCACGCCGCGCTTCGTTCACCTGCACCTGCACAGCGAGTATTCGCTGGTCGACGGCATCGTGCGTATTCCGCGGCTGGTGCGCCGTTGCGCCGAGCTCGGCATGCCGGCCGTCGCCCTGACCGACCAGACGAATGTCTTCGCGCTGCCGAAGTTCTACCGCGCCGCGCTCGGCGCCGGGCTCAAGCCCATCGTCGGTGCGGAGCTGTGGGTGGCGGGAGATGCCGCCGGTGGTGAACGTTACCGTATCGTCGTGCTGTGCCAGGATCTCGACGGCTACCGCAACCTGAGTGAACTGCTCACGCGCGCCTACCGCTTCGGCCAGCGCGGCGGCGTCGCAGTGGTCGAGGAGGGCTGGCTCGACACGGCCGGCACTGCCGGACTGATCGTGCTCTCCGGCGGTATCCACGGCGATCTCGGCCTGCTCGCCCACGAGGGACGCCTGGACGCCCTGGTCGAACGCATCGACCACTGGCAAGCGCTGCTCGGCGACCGCTACTTCGTCGAAGTGACGCGGACGGGGCGCGAACGCGAAAGCCGCTATCTCGATGCCATGCTCGCGCTGAGTGACAAGCGCGAGCTGGCGTTCGTCGCGACCAACGACGTGCGCTTCCTGTACGCCGAGGAATTCGCCGCACACGAGGCGCGCGTGTGCATCAACCAGGGGCGCGCGCTTGCCGATCCGCGGCGCCCGCGCGATTACTCCGAGCAGCAGTACCTGCGCAGCGAGGAGGAAATGTGTGCGCTGTTCGAGGACTTGCCCGGTGCGCTGGCCAACTCGGTCAACATCGCCATGCGCTGCAATCTCGAACTGACCTTCGGCACCTATTTCCTGCCCGCCTTCCCGGTCGAGGAAGGTGCGTCGGTCGACGACGTGCTCGCCGAGAAAGCCGTGCAGGGCCTCGGGCGCCTGGTCGCGAACGGCGCTATCCGCCGCGATTTCGCCGCCGATCCGCAGGCGCGCGCAGCCTACGAGTCGCGTCTGCAAAGCGAGCTCGAGGTCATCACCAAGATGGGCTTCGCCGGCTACTTCCTGATCGTCGCGGACTTCATCGAATGGGCCAAGCAGCACGAGATCCCGGTCGGTCCCGGGCGCGGGTCGGGCGCCGGGTCCCTGGTCGCCTTCGCACTCGGCATCACCGAGCTCGACCCGATGGCCTACGACCTGCTGTTCGAGCGCTTCCTCAATCCCGAGCGCGTCTCCATGCCCGACTTCGACGTCGATTTCTGCATGGATCGGCGCGACGAGGTGATCGAATACGTCGCCCAGCACTACGGGCGCGACAAGGTCGCCCAGATCATCACCCACGGCACCATGGCGGCCAAGGCGGTGCTGCGCGATGTCGGCCGCGTGCTCGGCTTTCCCTACGGCTTCGTCGACCAGCTCGCGAAGCTCGTACCCTTCGATCCGCAGATGACGCTGACCCGCGCCCTCGACGAAGAGCCGGCGCTCAAGCAGCGCTACGAGGACGAAGAGGACGTGCGCAGCATCATCGACCTGGCGCTGCGCCTGGAAGGCATCGCGCGCAACGCCGGGCGCCACGCCGGCGGCGTGGTCATCGCGCCTAGCAAGCTCACCGACTTCACCCCGCTGTACTGCGAACAGGGCAGCGAAGGCCTGGTCACGCAGTTCGACATGGG
The DNA here is from genome assembly GCA_030429865.1 of Gammaproteobacteria bacterium. Lineage (GTDB taxonomy): Bacteria > Pseudomonadota > Gammaproteobacteria > JACKNG01. The sequence goes on from JAUIFX010000181.1 coordinate 7,238, forward strand.
CGATGTCGAGGCGATTGGCCTGGTCAAGTTCGACTTCCTCGGCCTGCGAACACTGACCATCATCGACTGGGCGGTGCGCGACATCAACCGCGCCCGCGAACGCGCCGGCGAGGCCGCGCTGAACATCGCCCAGCTGGAGCTCGACGACGGCGAGACCTTCAAGCTCGTGCAGAGCGCGCGCACGACGGCGGTGTTCCAGCTCGAGTCGCGCGGCATGAAGGAGCTGATCAAGCGGCTCAAGCCGGATTCCTTCGAAGACATGATTGCGCTCGTTGCGCTGTTCCGTCCCGGCCCATTGCAGTCCGGCATGGTCGACGACTTCATCGACCGCAAGCACGGCCGCGCCGTCGTGCGATATCCGCACCCCGATCTCGAGCCGATCCTCAAGCCCACCTACGGCGTCATCCTCTACCAGGAGCAGGTGATGCAGATCGCGCGGGTGCTGGCCGGTTACACCCTCGGCGCAGCCGATCTCCTGCGGCGCGCGATGGGCAAGAAGAAGCCCGAGGAAATGGCCAAACAGCGCGAGATCTTCCTCGCCGGCGCCGCCGCCAACGACATTCCCGAGGCCGACGCGACCTTCATCTTCGACCTGATGGAGAAATTCGCCGGTTATGGCTTCAACAAGTCGCATTCGGCGGCCTACGCGCTGGTCGCCTACCAGACGGCGTGGCTGAAGGCGCATTACCCGGCGGCATTCATGGCCGCGGTGCTGTCCGCCGACATGGATTCGACGGACAAGGTGGTACGCCTCATCGAGGAATGCCGCAACCTCGGCATCGCGGTCGTCGCGCCGGACGTCAACCGCTGTGACTTCCGCTTCAGCGTCGCCGACGAGCGCACCATCCGTTACGGCCTCGGCGCGGTGAAGGGCGTCGGGGAGGCGGTGATCACGGCGATCGTCGACGACCGCGAGGCCAACGGGCCCTATCGCGACCTCGTTGACCTGTGCAAGCGCAACGCGTCGCGCAAGCTCAACCGGCGCTCGCTGGAAGCCCTGATCAAGGCCGGTGCACTGGACTGTTTCGGGCGCACGCGTCCGACCTTGATCGCGGCGCTCGACCACGTCCTGCAGATCACCGATCAGCACGTCAAGGCGGAAGTCTCGGGGCAATCGGACTTCTTCGGCCTCGCGACCACGCCGGACAGTGCGAGCGAGACGGCGGTGCTCGATCTCGAGGCGCTCACCGAGGTCCGCGAATGGTCCCCCGAGGAATTGCTGGCCTGCGAGAAGGAAACGCTCGGGCTGTACCTGAGCGGTCACCCGATCGATCGCTATCGCGAAGAGCTGGCGGGATTTTCGAGCTGCACGCTGTCCGAACTCAAGCCCGGGCGCAAGCGCGTCACGGGGCTGATCATGGGGTTGCGCATCATCAAGACGCGGCGTGGCCGCATCGCGATCGTCACCCTGGACGACCAGACCGCGCGGGTCGAGGTCACCGTGTACCGCGACCTGTTCGAACAGCACATGGACAAACTGGTCGCCGACCAGATCGTCGTCGTCGAGGGGAACTGCGACGTCGACGAGTTCTCGGGGGACTACAGCATTCAGTGCGAGGAACTGATGACCCTGGACGAAGCGCGCAACCGGCTCGCGCGGGCCGTGGTGCTCAACGTGACGCCGCAGGAACTGGGTAACGGTTTCGTCGGCACCCTGCAGGACGTCATCGCCGATCACGGCAACGGTCCCTGCCAGGTCGCGATCGAGTACGCTCGCGAGCACGCGCGTGCGCGCATCCGGCTGGGCGACAACTGGCGCGTGCAGGTCAACGACAAGCTGCTCGAGGGCCTGCGTGGCTACCTCGGTGAGCAGCGTGTACACGTGGAATACTAGCCGATGCCCGTGGCACCGGCACGATGAGGTAAGCATGGCGGAAAAGACACTCGAATCCTCGCAGATGAATCTCAACTTCCTCGATTTCGAGCAGCCCATCGCGGAGCTCGAGGCGAAGATCGAAGAGCTGCGGCTGGTCGGGCACGACTCCGAGATCAACATCTCCGAAGAGATCGAGCGCCTCGGCAAGCGTTCCGAGGAGCTCACCCGGCAGATTTTCAATGCCCTGACGCCTTGGCAGATCTCGCGCCTCGCGCGGCATCCACGGCGGCCCTACACGCTCGATTACGTAAACCGGCTGTTCGATGACGTACACGAACTGCACGGCGATCGCAGCTTCGCCGACGATCCGGCCCTGGTCTGTGGCGTCGGACGCATGGGGGGGCGCGAGGTGGCGTTCATCGGGCATCAGAAAGGACGCAACACGCGCGACAACCTGCAGCGCAATTTCGGCATGCCGCGGCCCGAGGGATATCGCAAGGCGCTGCGCGTGATGGACCTGGCCGAGCGCTTCCGCCTGCCCGTGGTCACGTTCATCGACACGCCCGGTGCGTACCCGGGGATCGGCGCCGAAGAACGCGGACAGAGCGAGGCCATCGCGCGCAACCTCATGGTCATGTCGGGCCTGCGCACGCCGATCGTCGCTGTCGTGATCGGTGAGGGCGGTTCCGGAGGCGCGCTCGCGATCGGC
>JAUIFX010000182.1 GCA_030429865.1 Gammaproteobacteria bacterium
ATCGCCTGCCCAGCGGCCGGTCGCTCGGCCGGCGGCAGCTTGCCGAGACGCTTGAGCTGTTCGGTCAGCCGGCCCTTCTTGCCGAGGTAACGGACCCGTACCTCGTCCAGCGCGGCCAGCGTCGCCGCGCCGGCAGCCGCCTGCTCGGCCTCCGACACGATGGCTTGGATGTCAGTGCTCATGCGAACTTTCCGGCAGCCGGAACGGGCGCGCGGGGAGAGGCAATGCCCGTCCCCGCGCGTGTGTCGAGCGTGATGAAGCCGGCGTCAGCCGGCGAGCGCTGCCTTGGAACGCTCGGCCAGTACGCTGAAAGCGGTGCGATCGTTGACGGCCAGGTCGGCCAGCACCTTGCGGTCCACTTCACAGCCGGCGCGCAGCAGGCCGTTCATGAACCGCGAGTAGCTCATGCCGCATTCGCGCGCAGCCGCGTTGATACGCGCGATCCACAGGGCGCGGAACTGGCGCTTGCGCTGGCGGCGGTCACGGTAAGCGTACTGCCCGGCCTTGATCACCGCCTGCTTGGCGACGCGGAAAACGTTCTTGCGGCGCCCGCTGTAGCCCTTGGCCCGGCGGATCACCTTCTTGTGGCGGGCGTGCGCCTGCACGCCGCGTTTGACTCGTGCCATTGCTCTAAGTCCTTCGCTAGCTTCGGTTCAGGCCGGGCTCACAACCCGGGCAGCATCTGGCGCACGGCGGCCTCGTCGGCATGCGCAATCAACGTGCCGTGGCGCAGCTGGCGCTTACGCTTGGGGCTCTTCTTGGTCAGGATGTGGTTCTTGAACGACTGGCGTCGCTTGAACCGTCCCGATCCCGTCTTCGCGAACCGTTTTGCGGCCCCGCGGTTGGTCTTCACCTTGGGCATGTCGATTCTCCAAATGAGAGTGATGCCGGCGCTGGCGGTCGCCCGCCACGCGGCGCTGCGGCGCGCGGGGCCCACCCGGCGTCGCCGTGATTTTCCTGTTGTACCCCGCACCGGCGGGGCTGCCCGCCGGCTCGTCGCGGGCGGTTCGCTAGACGGTCCGCTTGGGCGCGATGACCATCACCATCTGGCGCCCTTCGAGCTTGGGGTATTGCTCGACCGAGCCCAGTTCGTCGAGGTCGCCCTCGACCCGTTGCAGCATCTGCGCGCCGAGTTCCTGGTGCGCCATCTCGCGCCCCCGGAACCGCAGGGTCACCTTGACCTTGTCTCCATGCTCGAGGAACCGTTTGAGGTTGCGCAACTTGATCTGGTAGTCGCCCTCGTCGGTTCCCGGACGGAACTTGATTTCCTTGACCTGGATCTGCTTCTGCTTGCGCTTCGCGGCGTGCCGTTTCTTGTTCTGATCGAACAGGAACTTGCCGAAATCCATCACCCGGCAGACCGGCGGCTCGGCCGTCGGTACGATTTCGACGAGGTCCAGCCCGGCTGTGCTGGCGTGCTCGCGTGCCTGATCGATGGAAACGACACCGAGATTCTCACCATCTTCCGCGATCAGGCGGACTTGTGGCGCGTGAATATCGCCGTTAACGCGATTCTTTTTATCGGCGGCTATGCCTCAATCCTCCAAAATAGCTAGGCCGCGCTGCGCGGTTTCATGGCGGAGCGTCGCGGCGAAGTCCTCCAGGGACATCGTGCCGAGATCCTCACCGCTGCGCGCACGCACGGCCACCGTTCGATTTTCCATTTCGCGCTCGCCGACGACGAGCAGAAACGGGATCCGTTGCAAGGTATGTTCGCGGATCTTAAGCCCGATTTTCTCGTTTCTCAAGTCCGCCGTAGCCCGGAATCCTTGATTTTTCAAGGTTTCCGCGACCTCGGCCGCGTACGGCGCGTGCTTTTCGGTGATACTCAGGGCCACCGCCTGCACCGGTGCCAGCCAGGCCGGGAAACGGCCGGCGTGCTGCTCGATGAGAATGCCGATGAAACGCTCGAGCGAGCCGAGAATCGCGCGGTGGATCATGACGGGCACGCGGCGCTCGCCGTCATCGGCGATGAAGCGCGCGCCGAGACGGTCCGGCATCGAGAAATCGACCTGCACCGTGCCGCACTGCCAGGTGCGGCCGATGCAGTCCTTGAGCGTGAACTCGATCTTGGGACCGTAGAACGCGCCCTCGCCCGGCTGCACGCGGAACGCGAGGCCCTTGTTCTCGAGCGCGAGGGCCAACGCCGACTCCGCCTTGTCCCACAGCTCGTCGGCGCCGACGCGCTGCTCGGGGCGCAGCGACAAGGCCACTTCGATGTGCTCGAAGCCGAAGCCCCGGTAGACCTTGAAGGTCATGTCGATGAGGCGGCTGACCTCGCTCTGCAAGGCGTCCTCGTCGCAGAAGATGTGCGCATCGTCCTGGGTGAAGCCGCGCACGCGCAGCAGGCCGTGCAGCGTGCCGGAGGGCTCGTTGCGGTGCACGATACCGAACTCCGCGATGCGGAACGGCAGGTCGCGATAGCTGCGCAGCTCGTTGTTGAACAGCTGCACGTGCCCAGGGCAGTTCATCGGCTTGATGGCATACTCGCGATGCTCGGAGTGCGTCGCGAAGATCATGTCGTGGAACTTGTCCCAGTGACCGGAACGCTCCCACAGCGTGCGGTCGAGCACCTGCGGCGTGTGCACCTCGCGGTAATCGGCGTAGCAGACGTCACGGATGTAGTCTTCGACGAGGCGGTAGAGGGTCCAGCCCTTCTCGTGCCAGAAGACCATGCCCGGCGCTTCTTCCTGGAAGTGGAACAGGTCGAGGCTGCGGCCGAGCTTGCGGTGATCGCGCTTCTCGGCCTCCTCGAGACGGTGCAGGTAGTCATCGAGATCCTGCTTGCTCGCCCAGGCCGTACCGTAGATGCGCTGGAGCATCTCGTTGTTCGAGTCGCCGCGCCAGTACGCGCCGGCGATCTTGGTCAGCTTGAAGGCCTTGAGCTTGCCGGTGTCGGGCACGTGCGGCCCGCGGCAGAGATCGATGAAGTCGTCCTGGCGGTACAGCGAGATGTTCTCGTTGGCCGGGATCGAAGCGATGATCTCGGCCTTGTATTCCTCGCCCATGTCGCGGAAGAAGCGCACCGCGTCGTCGCGCTCCATCAGCGAGCGCTCGACCGGGATCGCCGCCTTGGCGAGTTCGCCCATCTTCTTCTCGATGGCCGCGAGGTCGTCCGGGGTGAAGGAGCGCTCGTAGGCGAAATCGTAATAGAAGCCGTTTTCGATCACCGGCCCGATGGTGACCTGCGCGCCGGGGAACAGGCTCTTGACGGCGTGCGCGAGTAGGTGCGCGGTGCTGTGGCGAATGATCTCGACGCCGGCCTCGTCACGCGCGGTGATGATCGCCAGTTCGCAATCGCTCTCGATGAGGTGGCCGGTATCCACCTCGCGGCCATCGACGCGCCCGGCGAGCGCGGCCTTGGCGAGACCCGAACCGATCGAAGCGGCGACCTCGGCGACGGTCACCGGCGCATCGAACTGCTTCTTGCTGCCGTCGGGAAGGGTGATTTCAGGCATCTCGGGAACCGCGATGTTGGGTCGGCCACGTGACGACACGATGACAGGCAGGCCTGCCTGTGCGCCGCGTCCGGCAGGGAGGCGGCATCCGGTGGCTCATCGCTTACAGCCCGTAGCTGAAGTTGGTAGGCGCGATTGGATTCGAACCAACGACCCCCACCATGTCAAGGTGGTGCTCTAACCAGCTGAGCTACGCGCCTGTCGGAAACTGCTTTTCCCGGCACCCGCCGTGCAGGGCTGAGGTCCCGAGGGGCGGCAAGCATACACAATTCAATCGCGGCCTGCCATACCCTCAGGCAAGAGATTCCTGCACGCCCGCATCGCTTTCCGCGGGCGCCGTCGCGGCGTGGTCGCGCGCGAGCAGCAGGTAGAACGCCGGCACCACGAACAGCGTGAAGAACGTGCCGATACCGAGGCCGCTCGCGATCACGAGCCCGATGTGGAAACGGCTCACCGCGCCCGGCCCGCTCGCCGTCAACAGCGGGATCATCGCGACCACCATGGCGACGGTAGTCATCAGGATCGGACGCAGGCGGATGCGCGCCGCCTCCTCCACCGCGGCCCGCTTGGAAAGTCCGCGGCCGATCTGCACCTGGTTGGCGAACTCGACGATGAGGATGCCGTTCTTGGCGATCAGGCCGATCAGCGTGATCAGGCCGACCTGGGTGTAGATGTTCAGCGTGGCGAAGCCGAAGACGATGAACACGAGCGCTCCGGCGATCGACATCGGTACCGACATCAGGATGATCAGCGGGTCGCGCCAGCTCTCGAACTGCGCCGCGAGCACGAGGTAGATGATGACCAGCGCGACGAAGAAGGTCGTCACCAGCGCGCTGCCCTGCTGGGTGTACTGGCGCGACTCGCCGGCATAATCCCAGGAGAACTCGCGCGGCAGCAGGTCCGTCGCGGCCTGCTCGAGGTAGCCGATGGCATCGCCCATGGTCACGCCGGGCGCCGGCAGGCCTTCGATGACCACCGCGTTGAGCTGCTGGAACTGCAGCCGCTCGCTCGGCTCGACGGTCTGCTCGAACGTCACGACCGTCGACAGCGGCACCAGCTCGCCCGTGCCGGTCCTCACGTAGTAATCATCGAGCATGCGCTCGTTGGCGCGGAACGCGCGCTCGACCTGCGGGATGACCTTGTAGCTGCGCCCCTCGAAATTGAACCAGTTGACATGGTTGCCGCCGAGCAGCGTGGCGAGTTCCTGGCCGAGCTCGTCCATGCGTATGCCGAGCAGGCCGGCACGGTCGCGGTCGATGCGGATGATGGCCTTGGGCCGGTTGAACTCGACCGACTTCTGCAGGAAGCCGAAGCGCCCGCTCTGCATGGCCGCGCCGATGAGTTCGTCGGCGGCCGCATCGAGCGCTTCGTCGGAAGCCGGCGACGTCAGCACGAACTGCACCGGCAGACCGCGGCCCGGGCTCGGCAGGCTGGGCCGCGGGAAGGTCGAGACCTGGAAACCGGTGATGTTGCCGACCTTGCCCTGGAGCTCGTTCTGGATCTCCCACTGCGCACGTTCGCGCTCGGCGGTCGGCGGCATCTTGAACCCGGCGAAGACCTGGTTCCGCGCGTTGCCGAAGCCGAGCATCATGAAGCTCTCCTTGTACTCCGGGAACGTCTCGAACAGCGCGATCAGGCGTTTCGCGTAGATCTCGTCGTAATCGATGGTCGCGGTCTGCGGCGCGCGCGCAATGGTGTAGATGATGCTCTGGTCCTCGACCGGGGCAAGCTCGCTCTGGCTCATGGTAAACATGAAATAGATGAGCACGAGCACGGCGACGCCGAATACCGCGATGACCGAGGTGAAATCGAGAAAACGGTGCAGCACGGCCTTGTAAGCATCGGCGAGGCCATTGAAGAAGCGTTCGACCAGGCGCTCGAAGGGTCCCGGCTCGCCGGCCTTGAAGACCCGCGAGCAGAGCATCGGCGAGAGCGTCAGCGCGACGACCCCTGAGATCAGGACCGCGCCCGCGAGCGCGAACGCGAACTCGGTGAACAAGGTGCCGACCAGGCCGCCCATGAAGCCGATCGGCGCGTACACCGCGACCAGCGTGGTCGTCATGGCGATGATCGGCAGCGTCAGCTGGCGCGCGCCGATGAGGGCCGCCTCGAGCGGTGCGCGCCCCTTCTCCATGTGCCGGTGGATGTTCTCGGCGACGACGATGGCATCGTCGACGACCAGGCCGATGGCGAGCACCATCGCGAGCAGCGTGAGCAGGTTGATCGAAAATCCCATCAGCAGCATCAGGAAGGCGCCGCCGATCAGCGACAGCGGCAGCGCCACGGCCGGGATCAATGCCGCCCGTGCCGAGCCCAGGGTGAGCAGGATGACGGCGAGCACGATGACGATGGCCTCGCCCAGGGTCGCGAAGACTTCGTCAATCGATTCCTGGATGAACTCGCTCGCATCGTAGGGTACGAAAACGTGCATGCCCGCCGGCATCTGGCTGCGCACTTCCTCGAGGCCCACCCGCACGCGCTTGGCAACATCGAGCGGATTCGCGCCCGGCGTCGGCGTGATGCCGATGTACATCGCGAGCTCGCCGTTGTACCAGGCCACCGACTCGTAGTCGTCGGCACCGAGTTCGAGGCGCGCGACGTCCTCGAGGCGGACGATGACGTCGTTCTCCTCGCGCACCACGAGCTGGCGAAACTCGCCGACGCGCGAGATGTCGGTGGTCGCGCTGAGGTCGACCGCGACGTACTCGCCCTTGGTCTCGCCGGCCCCCGAGAGGTAGTTGTTCGCCAGCAGCGCGCGGCGCACGTCGGCCGCGGTCACGTTCATCGCCGCCATGCGGCGCGGATCGAGCCAGATGCGCATGGCATAGGTCTTGTGGCCGAACAGGCTCGCCTTGGCCACGCCCGGGATCGCCTGCAGCTGCGGCCGCACCACGCGGATGAGGTAGTCGGTCATCTCCGGCGGCGACATCGACTCGGAGCGGAACGCCAGGTACATCAAGGCCAGCGGGTTGCCGGTCTGCGAGTCGATGACCGGGTCGTTGGCCTCCTCGGGCAGCACGTTGCGCTGGCTCGCGACCTTGGCCTGGATCTCGGCGACCGCGGCATTGGGGTCGTAGTTGAGCTTCATGAACACCTCGATGGTCGAGATGCCCTGGCGCGAGGTCGCCTTCATGAAGTCGATGCCGTCGGCCTCGGCGATGGCCTGCTGCAGCGGCGTGGTGATGAAGCCCTTGACCAGCTCGCTGCTCGCCCCCGGGTAGGTCGTGGTGACGGTGACCAGGGTGTCCTCGGTCTTCGGGTACTGGCGCAGCTCGAGCGACTGGATCGAGCGCAGCCCCAGCACCAGGATCATCAGGCTGACCACGCTCGCCAGCACCGGCCGGCGAATGAAGAGATCGGTGAGACTCACGCGCCCTCGCCGCCGGCCGCCGCCGCGGGCGCCGCGCCGACCTGCCCGGTCAGCGTCTCGGTGATCTCGACCGGCATGCCGTTACGCAGCTTGTTCTGCCCGACCGCCACGACCCGGTCGCCGCGTTCGAGTCCCGCGGTGATCTCGATGTGGCCTTCGCGCACTTCGCCGGTCTGCACCTGGCGGCGCTCCACGCTGGTCTGGCCGTCCTGCTCGATGATGACGTAGACGGTGTTGCCGTAGGGGCTGTAGGTCACGGCGGTCTCGGGCAGTGCCAGTACCGGGCGCTCGGCCTCCTGCACCGTCGCCACCTCGGCGAACATGCCCGGACGCAGGCGGTGATCGGCGTTCGGCAGCGTGGCGCGGATGCGTACGTTGCGCGTCGCCGGATCGATACCCGGATCGAATGCCGTGATCTGCCCGCGGAACGTCTCTCCCGGGTAGGCCGGCACCGCGACTTCGACCACCTGTCCGACCGCGAGGCGGCTGAGCAGCTGCTCCGGCAGCGCGTAGTCGACGTGAATGGGTTCGAGCGCCTGCAAAGGCACGATCGGATCGCCGGGCTCGAGATAGGTACCGAGATCGACCATGCGAATGCCGAGCACGCCGTCGAACGGAACGTATACGCGCTTGCGTTCGATGAAGGCGCGCTTCGCCTTGAGCGCGGCCTCGGCCTCGTCGCGCGCGGCCCGCGCGGCGTCGTAGTCCGATTGCGAGACCTGGCGCTCGGCGAGCAGGCGCTTGGCGCGTTCGTACTGCACCTCGCGCAGGTCGAGCGCCGCTTCCAACCCCTCGAGTTCGGCCATCTGGATGCCGACGTCCTGGCTCAACAGCACCTGACCGCGCTTGACGACCTGGCCGGATTCGAAGCTGATGTCGACCACGGTGCCGGGCAGTGGCGCGGTCACGTCGATGCCCTGGTCGGCCGCCAGCGTGCCGACGGCGAACAGGCTCTGGCGCCAGGCATCGGCGCTGACGGTGGCCACGCTGACGGCGGCCGGCGGCATGCTGCGTTCGCTCATGGCGGCGAGCTCGGCAGCCTTCTTCTGCTTGAGTGCGATGATCGCGCCGGCGCACAGGCCGACCACGAGCACGACCAGCAATGCGCGGGTCAGGAATCTGATCATCTAGGGATTATATCCGCGTCGCGCTCAGCCGGCGGTGGCCGGCATCGCCAGCACCTCGGCCTTGAGCGTGGCGATCTCGTCGCGCAGCCGCGCGGCATCTTCGAACTCGAGATCGCGCGCGTGGCGATACATGCGCTCCTCGAGCTGGCGCACCTTCTTCATCACCGCCTCCTCCGACATGCCGCGATACTCGGCGCGGCTCTCGGCCGCACGGGACTGTCGCCGCGTGCTGCCGGCGCCGGGCACGTAGGCGCCTTCCATGACGTCCGCGACCTGCTTGACGATGCCCTGCGGGGTGATGCCATGCGCGGCATTGAACGCGAGCTGCACTTCGCGCCGGCGCTCCATCTCGCCGAGCGCGCGCTCCATCGAGCCGGTGACCTGGTCGGCATACATGATCGCGCGCCCGCCGAGGTTGCGCGCGGCGCGCCCGACGGTCTGGATGAGGGAGCGGTCGGAACGCAGAAAGCCCTCCTTGTCGGCATCGAGAATCGCGACCAGCGAGACCTCGGGGATATCGAGCCCCTCGCGCAGGAGGTTGATGCCGACCAGGACATCGAACTCGCCGAGGCGCAGGTCACGGATGATCTCCACGCGCTCGACGGTATCGATATCGGAATGCAGGTAGCGCACGCGCACGCCGTGCTCGGCGAGGTAGTCGGTCAGGTCCTCGGCCATGCGCTTGGTCAGCGTCGTCACGAGCACGCGCTCGTTGCGCTCGACGCAGCCGTTGATCTCGGAGAGCAGGTCGTCGACCTGGGTGCCGGCCGGGCGCACCTCGACCGGCGGATCGACCAGCCCCGTCGGGCGCACCACGAGCTCGACGACCTGGCCGGCGAGCTTCTCCTCGTAGGGGCCCGGCGTCGCCGAGACGAAGATCATGGGCGGCGCCATCTGCTCCCACTCCTCGAAGCGCAGCGGGCGGTTGTCGAGCGCCGACGGCAGGCGGAACCCGTACTCGACGAGATTCTCCTTGCGCGAGCGGTCGCCGCGGTACATGCCGCCGAGCTGGGGAATCGTCACGTGGCTCTCGTCGACCACCAGCATGGCGTCGCTCGGCAGGTATTCGAACAACGTCGCCGGCGGCTCGCCGGGAGCGCGTCCGGAGAGGTGGCGGCTGTAGTTCTCGATGCCGTTGCAGTAGCCGATTTCCTGCATCATCTCGAGATCGAAGCGGGTGCGCTGTTCGAGCCGCTGCGCCTCGACCAGCTTGTTCACCGAGCGCAGCTGCTCGAGGCGCTCGGCGAGCTCTTCCTTGATGGTGCCGATGGCGCGCAGCACGGTCTCGCGCGTCGTCACGTAATGCGACTTCGGGTAGATCGTGAAACGCGGCAGCTTGCGCACCACCTCGCCGGTCAGCGGGTCGAACGCGCTCAGGGACTCGACCTCGTCGTCGAACAGCTCGACGCGTAGGGCATCGCGCTCGGACTCGGCCGGGAAGATGTCGATGATCTCGCCGCGCACGCGGTAGGTACCGCGCTCGAGCGCGTAGTCGTTGCGCTTGTACTGCAGGTCGGCCAGGCGGCGCAGGATGGCGCGCTGGTCGATGATGTCGCCGCGGCTCAGGTGCAGCACCATCGAGTGGTATTCGCCCGGCTCGCCGAGGCCGTAGATGGCCGAAACGGTGGCGACGATGATGGTGTCGCGGCGCTCGAGCAGGGCCTTGGTCGCCGACAGCCGCATCTGCTCGATGTGATCGTTGATCGAAGCGTCCTTTTCGATATAGGTGTCCGAGGCCGGTACGTAGGCCTCGGGCTGGTAGTAGTCGTAGTAGGAGACGAAGTACTCGACGGCATTGTGCGGGAA
>JAUIFX010000183.1 GCA_030429865.1 Gammaproteobacteria bacterium
TCGCGCAACCCGTGGTCGAAGGCCTTGAGCAGCGCTGCTTGCAGCAGGTAGGGGTTGACCATCGAGTCGGCGCAGCGGAACTCGAGCCGATCGGGGCTCGAAGCGCGGATCGCGCACGAGCGATTCTGCAATCCCCAGCTGTGGCCGACCGGCGCCCACAACCCGGTATCGTTGAGGCGGCGGTAGGAGTTGACCGTCGACGCACCGATGGCGACAAGTGCATCGAGATGGGTGAGCATGCCGCCGAGCGCGTGCCGCCCGACGGGTCCCGGTTCCCAGCTCCCCGCCGGATCGCGGAACTCGTTGATGCCACCGCGGCGGTAGGAGAAGGTCTCCGCCATGCCTGGCGGCGGGTCACCGCGGAGCGGAACGAGCACGTCCTCACCGCCACGCCACAGCGAAACGTTGTGATGACAGCCGTTGGCCGGCATGCCCATGTAGGGCTTGGTCATGAACACCGCCACCAGCCCGAACTCGCGCGCGACCTGCGCGCAGATCTGCCGGTAGGTGGTGAGGCGATCGCTGGTGCGCAGCGCATCGTCATACTGGAAATTGAGTTCGACCTGGCCCGGGGCGTCCTCGTGGTCTCCCTGGATCATGTCGAGACCCATGGCGCTGCCGTAGTCGGCGACGCGCAGCCACACCTCGCTCAACGTCTCGAGTTGATCGATGTGATACGCATACGGCCGCGTCGTCTCGTAGTAGGGCGCCTTGTCGTCGCCCGGTTTCAGCCACAGCATCTCGGGCTCGCAGCCGACCCGCAGGCGCAGACCGTGTGCCTGCTCGAACGCGTCGTGGACACGCCGCAGGTTGCCGCGGCAGTCGGCTTCGAGATAGGTCTCGGGCTGCTCCGGATCCTCGCGGCTATAGAAGACCGTGCAGAACACCCGCGCGAGCCGCTTGTTCCACGGCAGCTGGCAGAACGAGTCGGGATCGGGCAGCGCGAGCAGCTCGGAGGCATTGGCGGGGAAGCCGAGCAACTGGCCTTCGCGGTCGGGGAAGACATTCGTCAGGCCGCCGATCCAGGTCTGGATGCCGACCTCGGCGATGCGCTCCCAGTGTCTTGCCGGGATCATCTTGCCCATGATGCGTCCCGTGATCGAGACGTACTGGCAGTAGATCGCATCGATGCCGAGATCGTCGATGCGTCGACGGACTTCTTCAATCAGGGCCGCGCGGCCGGGCTGGCCGAGGTAGTCGTGCAAATCACTCACGGTGGGACGAGTCTCCGGTTCAGATGATTTCGAGATAACGGGCGCGCTCGGCGGCGCTCGCGTGGCGCCGCAGGCTCGCTTCTTCGTGGCCGAGCGCCGTGCACAGGTGCCCGACGAAGCGTTCGCCCCAGATCGCACGGGCCTCCTCCGAACGTGCCAGGCGCCCGAGCGCAGTGAACAGATCGTGAGGCAGCGTCGCGCCGTCGGGCGCGGGCGCGTCCGGGCTACCCTGCTCGTAAGGCGGCGGCAGCAGCAGGCCGTGATCGATACCCCAGGCGCCCGCACCCAGCACGAAGGCGAGATTGAGATACGGGTTGGCGTCCGCGCCCGGGAGCCGGTATTCGAGCCGGCAGCCCGGAGCGGAGTGCGTCACCAGGCGCACCGCGGCCGCATAGTTCTGCTCGGCCCAGGTGGCCGCCTTGGGCGCCCAGTTGCCCGGGGCGATGCGGCGGTAGGAATTGGGCGTCGGGTGCGTGAAGGGCATTGCCTCGGGCATGAGCGCGAGCATGCCGGCGACGAAATGACCGAGCCGGGAACCCGGCTCGGCGACCGCTTCGAACAGGTTGCTGCCCGAGCGGGTATCCCGTAGCGAGAGGTGAACATGCTGCGACAAGCCGGGAAACTCGGCACCCAGCTGGGCCATGAACGCCGCGGTCAGTCCGCGCTGGCGGCAGAACGCCTTGGTGATGAGCTTGAGCGCCACCTGGTCGTCGGCGGCGCGCACCGGCGTGGTGTGGCGCAGGGTCGCTTCGAGGCAGCCGGGTCCGAGTTCGAGGCCGAGGCTGAGCGGCGCGACGCCGCCGGCGGCGAGCGTGTCGGCGAGATCGGCCACGAAGCCGGCATGCGTGGCGGCACTCTCGCCGGCCCAGCAGCGATTGTCGAGCGCGTACGGCGCGAGACGGGCGAAGCCGCTTTCGCGCAGGCTGTCCGCGGTCTCGTCGAGCACGATGAACTCGCATTCGAACGCCGCCTGCGCGTCCCAGCCGCGCGCGGCGAAGGCGGCGACCTGGTCCTGCAGCAGGTGTCGCGGCGAGAGTGCCGCCGAGGGGCCGGTGTAGTCGGCGATCAGCAGGCACGCGCGGGGTTCGAACGGGTAGGGGCGCAGCGAAGTGAGATCGAGCGCGATCGGTTCGCCGCCGAACGGTCCCTCGCCAAAGACCTGCTCGGCCGCGTCCCACTGCGGCAGCACGTTGGCAAAGGTGGCGCCCGCGCCGAACACCTGGGGCAGGTCGGCGACGGCCACGCGCCGCTCGCGCAGCGTGCCGAACAGGTCGACGAGGCCGACGTGCGCAATCTCGACACCAGCCTCGCGCAGTCGCGCCACGGCTTCGTCGAGTGGCGTTTCGGCACTGAGGATCGGCAGGGGGTTCGGACTCATGAGGTCAGTGGAGAAGACGTGCGTCCCGGTCTCGCCGGTCTCTGCCCGGTTGGGCGCCACGCGGGATGGAACGGGAGTGACATGTCCGGAGAGGTAGCAGAATGCGTACCAGTGCGGGCGCGCCGCGGATGCCGCCGGAAACTTGGCGATACGCAACAAGGACCTAGGCCGGTCGGCGCGGGCGGCGTGGCGGCTTGCTCCCGGCTTGCAGTTCCCCGGGTCGCTGCATTTCTGCATCATTTCGTGTGCATTCCTGCAGCGCTCGGCGATCGCCTGAAACCCGCCAGCGGCGAAAATCCACCCATCCCCGGCGTTTCCTGCGCAGGCACGGAACTTGCGATGATGCCCCGTGACGTTCCGTTGCCGCGTCCGTAGACGCAAACTTGTTGCCGCGCTCACGCACACGCGACGTAATCACCTGGGAGGTGCCAGCATGCCCGTCGTCGATCCGCTTCGTTACCGCGACAAGACCGTCGCCTGGTGGGAATACTTTCTGCGCCAGCGCGCCGCCGAGCTGGCGCCGCTGGTCACGCCCGACGTGCTTGCCGAGCATCTCGCCGATCCGCGCGGTGCGCGCCAGCCGCATAGCCACGCGCTGCGCCAGCTGCTGGACTTCATCCACAACCAGCCTACCGACGGCAAGAGCTTCGCCTACATGGTCGAGCCCTACGCCGACTACCGGCTCGGCGTGATGCAGGCTCGCGGTACGCCGCCGGCCATCGACGACGACGTTGCCTACGCGAGCGAACGCGAAGCGGTACACGCGGTCTTCCTGGAGCGTCTGCGCCGGCTGGGCCTGCTACCTGCCGACAGCACGGGAGAGCACTCATGACGCCTTTGCAGATACGGGGTTATTGCGACCGTCCCAATGTCCGGCCCGGGGAGTCGCTGGACTTCTACGTCAGCAGTCCGGATGCCGGGCGCTACCACGCGAGCCTCGTGCGCTTGATACACGGTGACCGCAATCCCGACGGCCCGGGGTACCGCGAGGACGCGGTCGAGGCCGATTTCGCCGGCGATTACCCGGCCCGGGCGCAGCGCACCCAGGTCGGCGCTTACGTCGAGGTGGCGGATGCCGGTGCGCAGCTCGCCGGCGCCGGCGGCTTCACGCTGCACTTGTTCATGTGGCCGACGCTGCCCGCTATCCGTCAGGGCGTGGTGAGCCGCTGGTCGGAAGCCGACCGGCACGGCTGGGCGCTGACCATCGAGGAGGGACGCCTGACGGCGCTGCTCGGGGACGGTCGAACCGTGCATCGCGTGCGCTGTCCGAAGCCGCTGTTTCCCGAGACCTGGTACTCGGTGCTCGTGCGATTCGATGCCGCAGCCGGCACCATCACGCTCGAACAACGCGTCGCGCTGAACAGCGTCAACAGCCGCTTCGGCGCCGTCGTCAATCTCGACAGTGACTGCAGCGAGCGCGCGCCGGCCGCGATGCCGGCGACGCCCGACGTACCGTTGCTGATCGCCGGGTTGGCCGAGGCGCAGGCACGGGAGCGCACCTGGGTCGTCGCCAATTACAACGGCAAGATCGACCGCCCGAAGTTCTACGCGCACGCGCTGAACGAAGCGGAGGCCGCGCGGTTGCACCGTGGCGAGGGGGTCGACGGCGCGCTCGCGCACTGGGATTTCGCGAACGGTATCGGCCGTAACGGCATCCCCAGCGATGATGCCGTCGACATCAGCGGCAACGGCTTCGACGGCCGGCTCGTCAACCAGCCCGACCGCGCGATGACCGGATGGAACTGGCAGGGGCGCGAGGAGCATTTCGTGCACGCGCCGGAGCAGTATGGCGCCCTGTGGTTCCATGACGACAGCCTCGACGATTGCCGCTGGGAACGCGATTTCTCTTTCACCATCCCGGCCGACCTGCCGAGTGGCGCCTATGCCGTGCGGCTGGAGCAGGACGGCGCGGTCGACCGCGTGCCGTTCTTCGTCGCGCCGCCGCGCGGCAAGCCCGCCGCCAGCATCGCGGTGGTGTTGCCGACCTTCAGCTACCTGGCCTACGCGAACTCCCAGGTCATGCAGACCGGTCAGACTGCGCAGGCCATCATGGGCGTGTTGACCACGCTGGACAGCCTCGACATCGAGCTCTCCACCCACGCGCATTACGGGCTGTCCACCTACGACTATCACGGTGACGGTCGGGGTGTGCAGTACAGCAGCTGGCGACGCCCCATACTCAACCTGCGTCCGGACTATCGTCACGAGTTCGGTTCGGTATGGCAGTTCCCGGCCGATCTTCACCTCGTCGACTGGCTCACCGCGCGCGGCTTCGATTTCGACGTGCTGACCGATCACGACGTGCACGCCGAGGGCGCGGCGCTGCTCGAGCCGTACGCGGCGGTCATCTCCCCGTCTCACGCCGAGTACAGCAGCTGGGAGCTGCTCGACGCTTACGAGCAATACCTCGCGGGCGGCGGCCGGGGTATGTATCTCGGCGCCAACGGTTTCTACTGGATCGCGAGCCAGCATCCGCAGAAGCCGTGGATGATCGAGGTGCGCAAGGGCGAGAGCGGTGACCAGGCGTGGCGCGCGCGGCCGGGCGAACTGTTTCACAGTACGAGCGGAGAACGCGGCGGCCTGTGGCGTCACCGCGCGCGTGCGCCGCAGAAGATCTGGGGCACCGGCTACACCGCGCACGGCCTCGATGTCTCGGCCGGTTACCGGCAGATGCCCGACGCCACCGATCCGCGCCTGGCCTGGATCATGGAGGGCATCGATCGCGATGCCGTGATCGGCGACTTCGGGCTCGTCAACGGCGGCGCGGCAGGCCTCGAGGTCGACCGTATCGACTATGCGCTGGGCACACCGCCCAACGCGATGCTGCTGGCATGCTCGTTCGGACACAACGAGAACGCGCTGCTCGTGCCGGAAGAGCAGTACTTCGTCTATCCGGGCATCAGCGGTCGGGATAATCCAATGGTGCGCTCGGACATCGTCTATTTCACAACGCGTAACGGTGGTGCCGTGTTCAGCACGTCGTCGATGGCATGGTGCGGCAGCCTGTCGCACAATGGTTACGACAACAACGTCTCGCGTATGACACAGAACGTGCTGCGGCGCTTCGCGAGCGCGGACTCGTTGCCGGAGGTGGCCGAAGACTGATCCGTGCGCGGCCACGCCGGCGTCGCAGCGCCACGCGCCAGGGTTGCGCGGGCAATCAGGCCGCGCGGCGAAGGAGGTCTCAGTGGCTGCCATTCTCCTGGTGATCGCGATAGCGATCTCGATGGTCGTGGTGCGCATCGGCGCAACGGCGCTCGAACTGACCGGTATGCCGTGGGACCGCGCCAAGTTCCAGGCGCTGTCGGCGTTCAGCAATGCCGGCTTCACCACGCGCGAGTCCGAGGAGATCGTGCGTCACCCGTTGCGGCGCAAGATTGTCACCTATCTCATCGTGCTCGGTAACGCGGGCCTGGTGACCGTGATCGGTTCGGTCGCCGGCTCGGTGATCGAGCCGCAGCCCGTGCACGTGATCGGCAAGGCCGTCGTGATGGCGGCCGTCGTCGCCGCATTGTTCTGGCTGGCGCGGCGCCCGCCGATCGCGCGGCGCCTGCGTGAGCGGGTACGGCGTTGGATCGCACGGCGCTACGCGATCGAGATGTGGAGCGCCGAAGAGCTGTTGCATCTCGATCATGGCTACGAGCTGACGCGCTTCGACCTGACCGATGATTCACCGGCCATCGGCCATACCCTGCGGCAACTCAAGCTGCGGCAGAACGCGGTGCAGGTACTCGCCGTCGAACGGGGCCTGCGCTTCGTTGCGGTACCCGGCGGCGATTTTGCCCTGCACGCCGGGGATGGCCTGGTGGTCTATGGCAATCGCGACTCGGTCGACCGGCTCCTCGCACCGGGTGACGACCAGGCCCATCTCGTCATCGAAGACGTCGCCGAGCTTGCGCCCCGGGAGCGCTCCGAGCGGCCACCTGCTGCAGATTCGGTGGACGACGCCTGAGCCGGCCGGGCTGCCAGGTTCACGTGCCCCGGCTGCGCCGCGCGCATCCGGGGTGACCGTGCATCGAGCTGCGCACGGACGGTGACGGCGTCCTCTACAATGCCTGCAACACCGCAGGGGAGCACCGGCCATGCACGATCTCGTCATCCGCAACGCACGCATCGCCGACGGCAGCGGCGCGCCCGCTTATCACGGCGACGTCGCCATCGACGGCGCGACCATCAGCGCCGTCGGCGGGCGGCAGGGCGCCGCACGGCGCGAGATCGATGCCGACGGCCTGCTGCTGGCTCCCGGCTGGGTCGACGTGCACACGCACTATGATGGCCAGGCGACGTGGGATCCCCTGCTGACACCGTCGTGCTGGCACGGCGTGACGACGACCGTGATGGGCAACTGCGGCGTCGGTTTCGCACCGGCCGCGCCGGCGCGCCGCGACTGGCTGATTGGCCTGATGGAAGGCGTGGAGGACATACCCGGCAGCGCGCTTGCGGAGGGCATTGCGTGGGACTGGGAGACCTTCCCCGAGTACCTCGATGCGCTCGAGCGTACCCCGCGCGCGATGGATATCGCGGCCCAGGTGCCGCACGGCGCGGTCCGCGCCTACGTCATGGGCGAACGCGCGGTGACCGACGTCGCGGCCAGCGACGACGAACGCGCGGCCATGGCCGCCATCGTCGGCGAGGCCGTCGCGGCCGGTGCGGTCGGTTTCTCGACCTCGCGCACCGTGCTGCATCGCTCGGTCGACGGCGAGCTCGTGCCGGGCACCGAGGCCGACGCGAGTGAGCTGCTCGCGATCGCGCGCGCGATGGGTGAACAGGGTGGCGCCGTGTTCGAAGTGGCCTCCGATCTCGCGCCGGAAAGCGCGGAGCTCGGCTGGATGGATCGCATCATCGACGAGACCGGGTGCCGTGTCACCTACGCCTGCGTGCAGAACGACGAGGACCCGCTGCAATGGCGGCGCCTGCTCGAGCACGCCGCGCGCCGCGGCGGCGGCATGTACCCGCAGGTCGCGATCCGCCCACCCGGCGTGCTGATGTGTCTCGATGGCACGCATCCGTTCACCGGCCGGCCGGGGTATCTCGAGCTCGCCCACCTGCCGCTTGCCGAGCGCGCCGCGCGCATGCGCTCGCCCGAGGTGCGCGCGCGCATCCTCGACGAAGCGGGGCCGCACCCCGCGCGCTTGCTGCGCCTGCTGTTCATGGAAGGCAAGGCGATGCGCTCGACGATTCGCGACTACGACCGCCTGTTCGTGCTCGGTGATCCGCCCGAGTACGAACCGCCACCGTCGCGCAGCATCGCCGCGATCGCCGCGGCGCGCGGTATCGCTCCCGAGGCCGCCGCCTACGACGCGCTGCTCGAAGACGACGGCAAGGCGTTCCTCTACTCGCCGCTGTTCAATTACAACGCCGGCAACTACGACGCGGCGCGCGAGATGATGCTCCACCCGAACAGCATCCTCGGCATCAGCGACGGCGGCGCGCACTGCGGCATCATCTGCGATGCCGGAGCGCCGACCTACCTGCTGGCGCATTTCGTGCGTGACCGCACGCGCGGTCCGCGCATCGGGCTCGAACAGGCGGTGCGCATGCAGACGCACGACACCGCCATGCTTTACGGCTTCCACGATCGCGGGCTGGTCGCGCCGGGCAAGCGCGCCGATCTGAACCTGATCGATCTCGACGCGCTGGCGATGCCGTTGCCGCAGATGGTCTACGACCTGCCGGCCGCGGGGCAGCGCCTGGTCCAGCGTGCGCAGGGTTACCGGGCAACGCTGGTCGCCGGCGAGGTCACCTTCGAGCGCGGCGAGAGCACCGGGGCCTTGCCGGGCCGCCTGGTCCGCCGCGAGCTTGCCTAGCGCGAAGCAGCGGCGCCTGTCATGCCGGGCGCCTTGTTGACGGCGTCGATCTGATCGTTGAGCGTCCACAGGTCGTAGAGGTAGCCGATCAGAAACAATCCGCCGGTAAGCGCCCAGAGGATCCCGGTCAGCCATTTCTCGAGATAGAAGCGGTGGATCCCGAACACGCCGAGAAACACCAGTAGCGCCCAGGTCAGGTTGTAGCTCTTGCGGCCGTCGCGGAAGCGCAGATCGGCGGCGCGATCCATCGACGGGATCAGAAACAGGTCGACGATCCAGCCGACGAAGAGCAGTCCCAGCGTGAAGAAGTAGAGCGTGCCGCTCACCGGCCGCCCGTAGTAGAAGCGGTGGGCGCCCATGAAGCCGAAAATCCACAGCAGGTAACCGATGGCCTTGCTGTGTGTATCTACCGAGGCCTGCATCATTGTTGTTCCTCTCGTTCGCGGTGGGGACTGGCGCAGCCGACGGTGCGGCCGCACCTGACGCTGGTAGCCTGACACGTGCGCAAGAAGCGGGCCATGCAAGCGAAGCCCTGCAGCGCACCGTGCACGGGGTTTGCCGCACGCGGGGCCGCTGCAAGTTCTACACCGGCGTGCAAGTCAGGTAACGCATGCGCCGTGCCGGCACGCACAGGGGGCGCTACGCCCCCGGGCGGCCACTGGCACGCGGTTTGCTCGAACGGGATCCGAACACGACGTCCACGGTGTCGCCAAGCGCGGAGCACGCGCGGGCCGCTACTCGCGGCATGCGCGCCGCCCCGACCGTGCGGCGCACGCCGCCACCGGAGCCACTATGAGCAAAAAACTGTACTTCCTGCTTCCCAACCAGCGCGCCGCGGAGCAGGCCCTGAGCCGCCTGCGCGATCGTCACGGCCTCGATGATGACGCCCTGGCTTTCATCGCCCGCGACGATATCGAACTCGCCGATCTGCCCGAAGCCGATCCGAACGCGAGCAGCGATTTCATGCCGGCGCTGGCGCGCGGCTCGGCACTCGGCGGCAGTGCGGGCCTCGTCGCCGGCGTCGTCGCGGTGAGCATGCCGCCGGCCGGGCTGGCACTCGGCGGCGGCGCCGTCCTCGCACTGACCGGCCTCGGCGCCGCTTTCGGCGCCTGGGTTTCCGCGCTGGTGGGTGCTTCGGTGCCGCATACCAGGATCCAGGAGTTCCAGCGGGCCATCGAGAAGGGAGAGATCCTGCTCATGGTCGATGTCGACGATGCGCAGGCCCTGCCGGTGACCGACGCCCTGTGTGCCGCGGTGCCGGGTGCACGCTGTTTCGG
>JAUIFX010000184.1 GCA_030429865.1 Gammaproteobacteria bacterium
CCGCGATGTGCGAGCGGCGAGACAACAAGCGGAAGAACAGGTCCGGCAGCGGAAAGTTCTCCGGCACGACCATGATCTCGCGGCGCGCACCGGCGATGGTTTCTTCGCCCTTGCCTGCGACGATTTTCTCGAGCAGGTCGTCCTTGAGCACGAAGCCCGTGATCAGGTCCTTCGAACCCTGGTGGTAGGTCGGAATGCGCGAGAAGCGCAGCTCCGGGTGCGCGGCGTGGAAGCCCGCGATGGTCTGTTCCTCCTCGGCCGCGACGACGACCGTGCGCGGGGTCATGACGTCGCGTGCGTGCACCTGCTCGAAGCGCAGCAGGTTGGCGATGATCTCCGTTTCGTGGTGTTCGAAGATGCCCTCGCGCGCGCCGAGATTGGCCATGGCGAGAAAATCCGAGCGGGACAGCATGCTGCCCTCGGCATCCTTCTTGAGCACGCCCGTGACCCGCCGGCTCAGCCAGATCAACGGCGAGAGCACGGTGACCAGCACGCGCAGGCTGCGCACCGTGAAGCCCGCGAGCCGTTGCCAGTGGACGGCGCCGAGTGTCTTGGGGATGAGTTCGGAGAGGATCAGGATGGCGAGCGTCATCGTGACCGGCACCGCGAGCTGCGTCACCCAGGGGTAGGCGCCGGCCCACAGCTTCGTGGCCTGCGCGCCGACGCCGATGGCGCCGACCGTGTGCGCAACGGTGTTGAGCGTGAGTATCGCTGACAGGGGTACGTCGATATCGCGTTTGAACTGCTGCAGCGTGTCGCCCAGCGGCGATCCTTCCTGCTGCTGGATCTCGGCGTAGGCGGGCGTGATCGACAGCAGCACCGCCTCCCACAGTGAGCACAGGAACGAGAAAACGATCGAAACGAGGAAGAACGCGATGAGCAGCAGCATGGAAGGACACCGTCGGGCCGTCGGTCGTGAGTCGCCAGCGACTCCGGCCGGCAGGATAACATCGTCGACCCCTGGCGCCCGCGCGGGCGCGGCGCCCGTCACCGCGCCGCCGGCTTCAGAAGCGCCGGCGGAAACCGATGTCGAACGCGTCACCGGCGAAGTTCGTCTTCGCCGGCATGCCTAGCAGGGGAGACGAGGGATCGCGCCGCTCCGCGTCGAACGCGTGCATGTAGCCCCACGAGAGTTCGCTGCGCTCGCCGACGCGGATACTCATGCCGCCGGTGACGTGGTTGCGGAACGCCGAGGGGACGATGAGCCCGTAGAGCGTCTGGCTCGATGGCGTGGTTTCGTCGGCGCCGTTGTAGCCGAGTCGGAACGTCAGGCGATCGGAGAAGCGGTAGATGATCCCGGCCTTGACCACGGTCTGGTTCGACCAGCCGAAGCCCAGGCCCTGCGCGCCGCCGAGCTGGCGTGTGGGGGCGAAGCCGCCCGCGAACTCCGCGGCTGTCGGTCCGGAATTGCCGGTGGCGGCGACGGTCGCGTACTGGATCTGCATCACGTCGACGCCGAGCGTGAGCCGTTCGACCGGGTCGAACGCGAGGCCTACCGCGTAGTGACGGGGCGTCTCGAAGCGGCCGTTGTCGGGGAACAGGCCGTTGTACTTGTCGAAACGGGTGTGCTTGAGCTTGGTCGTGTATTGCAGGCCCAGGCGCAGGGTGGGCAGCAGCTCGATCATCATGCCGACGCGCAGGCCGCCGCCGAGCACGTACTCCGAACCGCGGTTGGTGACACTGCTCGGATCGCTCGACAGGGGCCGGAACGTCTCCAGGCCATAGGCTTTGAACTTGACGATCGACAGCAGGGGCGAAATGCCGACGTCGATTCTCGGCGCGACGCGCCAGGACAGCGACGGGGCCATGATGAACTGGCCGAAGTCCACGCCGACCTTGCCCGAGGTCTTGAAGCCGGGGTCGCCCGGGCGCAGCCCGGCCACGCGTGCCAGTGCTTCGGCATAGACCGGGCGGTCGAAGGTCGTGTTGAGGCCGCCGTTACCGTACATCGCGACACCGGCGCGCAGGCGTTCGCCGAAGGCGTGCACGAGTCCGAATCCGGGGACGATGAAGAACTCGCGTGACGACGCGTCGCGCACCACGGTATCGCAGGCGCCGATGCCGCGGCAGTCGAGTTCCGCATCGCGCTGCGGATGCAGGAAGCGCAGCGAGATGTCGTAGCCGGGGTCGACGTGGTGCATGCCGGCCGGGTTGGCGGCGAGCACGCTGCTGTCCTGCGCCATGGCGACGCTGGTGCCGCCGACGGCATTCGAGGCCGGGCTGTAGCCATTCATGAAGTAGCCGTTGATGGCGTGCGCGGGGGTGCTCGCGGCGAGCGCCGCCAGAACGGCGAATCGTCGCGAGAAAGCTGTGAGATTTTTCATTATATACAGAGCGTTGTAAGAGATTATTAAATTCAATTCTCTTACATGTGGCCGAACAAGTCACGCCGCCGCCCAGGGCTTCGGGCGCGGCGGCGCGCGAACTCGCCGGGAACGCTTCGGCGCGAGTCTGCCGCCCGGGGGCGCCCCGCGTCCGGGGCATCCGGCAAGGTTCAGACCTTGTTCACGGCGCGCCCCGCACCGCGCGCAGACTCGAACCAATCGAAGTACTGCTCCGTGCAGGTCTTGCCGGAACGTACCAGGGCGTTCTTCATCTTCGTGCTGAGATCGAACTCCGTCGTCTTCACCCCGAGGCTGTCGATGTAGATGGTCCGTTGCCAGTCGTCGGAATGCAGGTGCATGGACTCCTGCACGTTCAGCGTCGTCGCGACGAGCGCCTTGGTGTAGTCGAAGAAGTTGTCGATCGGGCGCTCGACCGCGACGTTCCCGTAACGGAATGCCGCGATTTCCTTGGCCGAGTCGAGCCGGAAGCCGAGCGTCTGCCGGTTGTAGACGTACGGGCTGCGTCCGGCGAGATCGCCGCGCAGGAACGCGGTATTTTCCTTCTCGTAGTAGTCCGTCCGGCGAACGGCGGCCTGGTCGTCGATGTATTTCTCGCGATCGAAGAGCTTGACGGGGTAGTTGTCGAGCAATCCGCCGTCGACGTAGACATCGCCGCGGACGTTGCGTACGGCGGCGAAGAACAGCGGGATCGACATCGAGATGCGCACCGCGTCGACGATGCGCATCGTCGGCGTGTGTTCGGCGGAGAAGACTTCGCCAAAGCCGGTCGACAGGTTGGTGCCGGCGAGGTAGAGCGCGCGGCAGCCACGCAATTCGAGATCGCGGAACGTCGCGTTCTCGCTGCCCATCTTGCGCGCGACGAGGGCGGACATCCACTCGCGGAAGAACTCGCCCTTGTGCCAGCCGAACTGCTCGAGCAGGCGCCTGGTGTCGCGCACGACGCCAAAGGAATCGTCCATGAAGCGATTGAAGTCGAGATCGCCGAGGATCTTGCGTTGCTCGTCGTTGCTGTAGCCGACGGCGATGAGCACGGCGTTGATCGCGCCGGCCGAGGTGCCGCCGACGCGCACGATGTCGTCGAGGATGCCTTTCGCTTCGAGCACGCGCATCGCGCCGACATAGGCGAGACCCTTGACGCCGCCGCCTTCGAAAACGAGATTGCGGAACTGTGACATGTGTTGCCTCCCGTGCCGGCGCCGCGGCGTGACGCGTGCCCCGCCGTCCACGGCGCCGGTGTTTCCGTACGTGTGTCCCGGCCCGCCGGACCTGCCTTACAGGCCCGGCGGGGTGGTCCGTTCAGTCCATGGCGGGCGGCGGCGCGAAGCTGACCGGGCACGGCTCGCCCACGCTCTCGAGGCCCGTCGCGTACACCAGTCGTCCGTAGCCGACGAAAATCGCGATGCGCCAGCCGAGCGCCATGATCTCGCGTTCGCTGTAGTGCTGCTTGAGTTCGTCCATCAGTTCGTCGCCGATGGCGAGGTGGTTGGACGACATCATGTGCGCGAACGCGAGCGCCGCCTTCTCGCGCGGTGTGAACAGCTCACTCTGCTCGTAATGCGGCAACGCCGCGAGCATGTCCTCCGTCAGACCCTGATCCTTCGCCGAAGCATACAGAGCCTTCATTCACAGGCTGCATTGATTGTTCAACGCGACCTTGCGCCGCACGAGTTCGGTCAGCTTGACGCTGATGCCGTCGCCTTCGGCCATGATGTGGTCGTAGTAGAAACGCACGAAGTCGCGGTAGAGATCCGGCGTCTGCGAGAACACCTGGATCCATTCCGAGCCGCCGAGCGCTTCGTCGCTCATGTGCATGGTCTGCTGGAGCTCGGGTGGCAGCTCCTCGTAGGGCACTTTGCTGATACGCAGCATGTCTGGACCTCCCGTGTGTCTGGACTCCGGACCAATCTAGACCAGCGCAGCCCGGCAGGACAATGGTGGTGCAGGGCCGGCTGCGGGACCGCGCGGCCGCTGGCGTGACGCCGCGCGGCAGCCTCAGCGGCGCCGGTTCTTGCGTGCCCGGCGCGAGCGCCGGTTGCGCTTGGCGCGTTCCGGCCCGGCCGGTTCACTTTGGTCCGCGGCGGCCTCGGCGGCCACCCCGCCGGGTGTGGCGGTCGGCCTGTCCGGGGCGTCGCCGTCCTCCTCGGCGCCGGCCGGCGGCACTGCCTCCGGCCCGGCCGGTGGCAGCGTCAGGTCGAAGTCGAGCACGCCGTCGCGTGCGCGCTCGAGCGCCAGGGCTTCGGCGCCGACCTCGTGGGTCTCGTCGGGCCCGGAACCGCCGCCCGCCGCCGCAGGCGCTGCGCCCGCAGCGCGTGCTTCCGGCGCGTCGCACGCGTGCTCGGCGAGCGAGCTGAGATCGTGCACGACCTCGCCGTACAGGCCGGTATCGATGCGGTCGCGCGCGATGTCGGCGATCAGCAGGGCGTCGATCTGGCGCTTGCCGTCGGCGTAGCCGTAGACCAGTGCCTGGTCGCACAGCGTGTTGATGATGCGCGGGATGCCGCCGCTGTTGCGGTGGATCAGGCGCAGCGCGTTCTTGTGAAAGATGCGCGGGTCGCCGCCGGCGACGCGCAGGCGGTGGCGCACGTACTCGGCGGTCTCGGTCTCGTCGAGCGGTTCGACGCGGTGGCTCACGCTGATGCGCTGGGCGAGCTGGCGCAACTCGTGGCGCTTGAGCTTGTCGTGCAGTTCGGGCTGGCCGACGAGCAGCGTCTGCAGTACGTGGTGATCGTCGGCGTTGACGTTGGTCAGCAGGCGTAGCTCCTCGAGCGTTTCGACGTCGAGATTCTGCGCTTCGTCGACGATCAGCAGGGTGCGCCGCCCCTGCCGGTACTGGTCGACGAGGAACTCGACGAAATCATGGTAGAGCTCGACCTTGTCGCGGTCCTTGAACGGCAGGTCGAAGGCCAGTGCGACCCATTGCATGAGGTTGCCGAAGCCCGCGTGGGTATTGGAAATCAGGCCCACGGTGACGTCGCCGCCGAGGTTGTTGAGCAGGCGGCGGACGATGGTGGTCTTGCCGGAGCCGACTTCACCGGTGATCATCGACAACAGCAGCCGGCGTTCGACGGCGTACTCGAGCAGTGACACGCCGAGCGCGTGCTTGCGGCTCTCGTAGAGAAACTCGGGGGCGGGCAGCAGGGTGAACGGATTGGTCCTCAGGCCGTAAAACTCCTCGTACATCGGATGCTCGCTCTCGTTCGGGTCCCTGTGCTGCGCGAACCCGGCAGCGTAGCAGAAGGCAAGGCGGGCCGGCAGCACCCCGATTGTGAACCCGGTCCGATATGTGCGCCGCGGCACGACCGCCGTCCCGGCCGGGCTGCCGGCGGGGTGGTGCGGACGGGCGGTGCCTTCCCCGCCGGCGCCGTTGCGGCAGGCCTTCCGATGACGCAAGGTAGTCACGGGTTCGCCGGACGGAGTGTCCCGGACGGAGTGTCATGGAACGCGCGCGACGCCGACGCATCACTGTCTTCTGCCTGCTCGTCGCGCCGTTCCTGGTCAACGGCGCGTTGAACGCCGTGGTCGCCGCGAGACCGTGGCTGTACTGGGCAATGGAAATCGTCGTGTGGCTCGTGCTGCCGGCCGCGCTGCTCGCGGGCGCGGCACGCGTGGCCGGCATCGATGCGCGGCGCCTGGGACTCGACGGCCGCATCCGCGGCCGGTCGTCGCCGGCCGGCATCGCCGTGGCCTGCGTGGTCCTGAGCGCGGCATGGCCGCCGGTCTACGCGGCACTGGAGGGACTCGCTACCGGGTGGCTGCCCGCGACGCCGCTGTTCGTCTACGAATCGGTCGTGCCGTCAACGCAGCCGGGGCGCTTTCTCGCCGCCGCGTGGTTCGCGCTGACGGCAGGGGTGGTCGAGGAGATTATCTACCGGGGTTACGCCTGGCAGGTTTGTCGCGACCTCGCGCATCCACGCAGCTGGTTCCTGGTGCCGGGGCCGCTGCTGTTCGCGTCGGTGCACTGGGAGGCCGGCATCGCCTCGGTGTTCGTCGCCTGGGTGTTCGGCGTGATGGCGGCGGCGCTCTACCTCGCGCTGCGCAACCTGTGGCCGCTGATCGTCGCGCACGCCGTCACCGATTTCATCGCTTTCGGCTGATGCCGCGCGCGACGCGCGGCCGCCGGCCACGGTCAGCGATCGTGGCCGGCGGGACCGGCGTGGCGCTCAGCCGTCGAACTTGTCGTAGAAGCTGATTTCCGGCGGCGCGGTCAGGAACGGTCCGAGCTTGTCCATCAGCCCGGTCTCGGCGCGCCAGGCGAGGTACTTCTCCTGGTGGCCACGCGAATCCCACAGCTCGTAGAAGAGCACGCGGCCGGGCTTGTCCTGGTCGCGCCAGATGTCGAAGAGCTGGCAGCCGTCGTAGGCGCGGGTGTCGGGTGCGATGTCCTTGATGAAGGCGAGGAATTCGTCGACGCGTTCGGGGATGACGGCGAGATCGATGGTCACGGCCGTGGTCATGGGGAGCCTCCTTGGGGGTTGGTGTCGTTGTTGACCCGTCGAGTATAGGGCAGGTGCGCCCGGCGCCGCGTGTGCCGGGCTTGCCTGCGGCCGCGGCGGCGTGCCAACGTCTCACCGCGGCCGCGATCGCGCGACCGTGGCCAGGGAGCCTCCGGGCACGCCATCACCCGGCAGCTGCGGCGGTTCCCCAACGGGAGGAAGCAATGAATAAGCGATTCGAACCGCGCTACGCGGATTACGCGCGGCGCGTGCGTGAAAGCCTCGCCGCACAGCCGCTGATGAGCGCCTTGTTCGGCGCCGAGGCGACGCGCATCGAGCCCGGGCACGTCGACGTCGTCGTCACGGTACGCGACGACATGCTGCAGCCCTATGGCAACGTGCACGGCGTGATTGCGAGCGCGGTCGCCGACAGTGCGGCGGGCTATGCCGCGCAGACACTGCTGGCGGAGGGCAGCGATGTCGTCACCGTCGAGTACAAGATCAACTTCCTCGCGCCGGGCGTCGGCCAGCGCATCCGCGCCAGCGGCTACGTGGTCAGACCCGGACGCACGCTGTCGTTCTGCGCCGCCGACGTCTACGCCGAGAATGGCAACGAGAGCACGCTGTTCGCGCACCTGGTGACGACCATGATGGCCGTCACGCACTGAACGGCGCAGCGCCGGCGCTATCGCCGCGGTCGCGGAGCCGCTATGGTGGGCGCTGGAGAACCTGCGCGAGGGGAGGCGGGCAGGGCCGCCGCCGCTCGTGC
Organism: Gammaproteobacteria bacterium; assembly: GCA_030429865.1. Taxonomy (GTDB): domain Bacteria; phylum Pseudomonadota; class Gammaproteobacteria; genus JACKNG01. The sequence goes on from JAUIFX010000184.1 coordinate 7,548, forward strand.
CGGGCTCGAGAAGGGGAGGCGGCGCCGTGACCGGCGCCGCGCCGGGCCACACGCGCGAGGCACTGCCACATGAATGACATCGACCCGACGCTCCGACTGTGGGGCTGGTTCTTCCTCGTCCTCTACATCCTCGCGATGCTGTTCTTCGGCTACCTCGGCATGCGCCGGGTCAGGAACAGCGACGACTTCGCGACGGCGCGCGGCGCCTACGGACCCCTGTTCCTGGCTTTCGCGCTGACTGCAACGACCGCTTCCGGCGGGACCTTTATCGGCATCCCCGCGCTCGGTTACTCGAGCGGCTTCTCGGCGCTGTGGTACGCGGTGGCCTACCCCTTGGGCACCTACCTCGGCCTCATCGTGTGCCTGCGTGGTGTCCGCCGCGCCGGGGCCGCGTTCGGCACCCGCTCGATGCCGGAGTACCTCGGCGATCGTTTCGATTCCGAGGCGCTGCGCATCTGCGCGGCACTGTTCTCGATGTTGCTGTTGTTCTATCTCGCCGGGCAACTGCTCGGCGGCGCGGTGATGTTCAACAAGATGATGGGGGTGGACCTGTTCCCGGCGCTGGTCGTCACGGCCGTCATCGTCATGGTCTACATCGTCATCGGCGGTGCGCACGCCGACATCCTCACCGACGGCGTGCAGGGCGCGTTGATGCTCGGGCTCTCGGTCACGATCATCTGGATGTTCGGCACCGGCTTCGGGGTCGACGGCGGGCTCGATGCCGTGGTCGAGAACCTGCGTGCGCAGGACCCGGCACTCGTCGCCACCTTCCATCCGACTCACCCGGTGCTGAATTCGCGCTGGGACGTGTTCGCGCTGTTCATGCTGCACGTGCCGCTGGGCCTGCTGCCGCACATCGGCAACAAGCTGTGGGCGCTCGAGAGCGACCGCGATCAGAACCGCTTCATCGCCTACGCGTTCACGTTCGGCATGATCCTGCCCATGATCACGCTCGGTGGGATCCTCGCCCGGGCGGTGCTCGGCGATGCGCTGCTGGTCGAGGGCGCGAGCCCCAACGACGCCATCGCGATGCTCTTCATCGCCACCCTGCCGGCCTGGCTCGCAGCGCTCATCGGTGCCGGCGTGCTGGCCGCGATCATGTCCACCGCCGATGGCCTGGTCGTGTCGACCTCGCAGATCTTCGCCAACGACATCTACCGGCGCTCGATCGTGCCGCGCCTGCGCGTGCCGCCGGGCGAGGCTGTCATCGACCGCGTCTCGCTGGCGATCAGCCGCGTTGCCACGATCGTCGTCGTGCTGGCCTCGATCTGGCTCGCCTGGGTGTCGCAGACGATGAACGTGGCACTGCTCATCGCCGCCGGCGTGGGCGGCATGGTGGCGGCCATCGCCGGGCCCATTTTTGCCGGCATCGTGTGGCGCGGCGCCACCAGGGCCGGTGCGCTGACCGGCTTCATCACCGGCGGGGCGACGTTCGTGGTGCTCAAGTCGGGCGTCCTCGACCCGGCCTGGTTCGTCGGCGGCGGGTTCGAGATCGCGGGTGTGTGGCTGGCCAACCAGGCGCCGAACGCGTTCTCCTGCGGCACTATCGGCGCGCTGCTGTCGCTCGGCTGCACGGTGATCGTGTCCCTGCTCACGACGCCGCCGTCGGCGGCCCACCTCGCGCGCGTGTTCGGCGACGCCTGAGCGCGCTCGGCGCGCCGCCGCCGACGCGCGATAATCCATCGTCGCGGTCCTGCTCGGGGCCGCGCCGTGAACACCTGACGAGGGGAGCGAAGTCTTGGATTACCAGTACATCACCGTGAGTAAAGCCGATCACGTCACGCGCATCACGCTGAACCGCCCGGAAGTGCTGAACGCGATCAACCAGGAGATGCACGACGAACTGCAGCACGCGTTCGACGAGTTCGCCGCTGACGACGACCAGTACCTCGGCGTCGTAGCCGGCGCCGGCGAGCGCGCTTTCAGCGCCGGCAGCGATCTCAAGTCCATGGCCAGGCGCGGCCGGCCGCACGACTACCCGGCGAGCGGCTATGCGGGCCTC
>JAUIFX010000185.1 GCA_030429865.1 Gammaproteobacteria bacterium
CTCCCTCCTGCTCGAAGCCGCGCGCGTCATTTCCGGGGCCCGCGTCGAATCCGTGTTCGCCGACCTCACCCGCGCGGCGACCGACCTGCTCGGCTGCCAGATCGGCCTCATCGGGCGCTATCTCGATGACGCCCCGGAGCCGTCGATCCAGCCGCTCGCTCTCTACGCGCACGGCCGCTTTCTCGACGAAGCGGTGTACGCCATCGAGGGTACACCCTGCCAGACCGTCGTCGGCCAGGAGTTTCGCTTCTACCCGGAGGGCGTGGGCTTCCTGTTTCCCGAGGTCAGCGAAAGCGATTCGCGGATCGAAGGCTACGCGGCTTACCCGCTGTTCGACCGCGCACACCAGCCGATCGGCATCATCACCGTGATGAGCTATGCGCCCCTGCACGGGCGTGAGCGGATCGAGTCGCTGCTGCGCCTGTTCGCCCAGCGCGCCGTCGCCGAGATCGAACGCGCCGATGCGGCCGAGGCGCTGCGCAAGAGCGAAGAGCAGTACCGCGCGATCTTCAACGCATCGATGGACGGTCTCGTGCTGATGCGTCCCGACGGTAAGATCGTCGACGCCAATCCCGCCATCGAGCGCCTCTACGGGTACACGCGCGAGGAGCTGATCGGGCGGCAGGTGATCGACATGCTGGCGCGCGAGCGGGCCGCAGCCGGGCGCGAGTTCATGCGCACCGTGCTCGCGCAGGGCTACGCACAAACCCGTGACCACGCGGTGCGCAAGGACGGCAGCGAGTTCTACTGCGAGCCCCGCGCGGTGCTGATGGACTACCGCGGCGAGCCGCACGTCCTCGCGATCGTGCGCGACATCACTACCGAGCGCCGCCATGCCCGCGCGCGGGCACTGAGCGAGAACCTGCTGCGCGCCACCGTCGATGCCGCGCTCGACTGTATCGTTGCGATGGATGCCGCGGGCCGCTGCATCGAATTCAATCCAGCTGCCGAGCGCTGCTTTGGTCATCGCCGCGAGGACGTCATCGGCAAACCGCTGATCGACCTCCTGGTGCCCGCGCGGCAGCGCGCCGAGCAGCACGCCGAGTTCGCGCGCTATCTCGCGACCGGAGAGGGCTTCTACGTCGATGCCCGGCGCGAGGTCACGGCCGTGCGCGCCGACGGCGAGGAGTTTCCGATCGAAGCCGCGGTCGGCGTCGTCGAGGGCGAGCACGGCCGCGTATTCATCGGCTACCTGCGCGACATCACCGACCGCCGTGCGGCCGAACGCCAGCGCGAGGTGCTCGAGGGCCAGTTGCGCCAGGCGCAGAAGATGGAGGCGATCGGACATCTCACCGGCGGCATCGCGCACGATTTCAACAACATCCTGACCAGCGTGCTCGGCTACGTCGAACTCGCCGCCGAACACGTCGCGGGCGGGGCGGACGAGCGCATGGCGCGTTACCTCGCGCGCGCACGCCGCTCCGGCGAGCGCGCGCGCGACCTGGTGCAGCAGATGCTCACTTTCAGCCGCGGACAGCAGGGGCAGCCGCGGCTGCTCGACCTGCGCGAGGCGGTGACAGAAGGTCTCCAACTGCTCGAGCCCACGCTGCCTGCGAGCGTTCGGATCGCGACGCGCTTCGAGAACGACCTGCCGGCGACGCTGATCGACCCGGTGCACGTCGAGCAGGTCCTGGTCAACCTGTGCATCAATGCGCGCGACGCGATGGAGGGCAGCGGCACGCTCAGCATCGCGCTGTCCCACGTGCGGCCCCGGCCGCGCCTGTGCAGCGCCTGCCAGCAGACCGTGCGCGAAGCATTCCTGGAACTCGCCATCGGCGATACCGGGCCGGGTATGACTGCCGAAGTGCTCGAGCGCGTGTTCGAACCGTTCTTCTCGACCAAGGCGATCGGGCGCGGCAGCGGCATGGGTCTGTCGACCGTCCACGGCATCGTGCACGAATACGGCGGGCACATCGTCGTCGATACCGCGCCCGGCGCCGGCGCCGTCTTCCGCGTGTTGCTGCCGGTCGCCGAGGCCGCGGCAGACGGGCCCGCAGGTAGTGCCGAGGACACGGCCCAACGCGGCGGCGCCACGCTTGGCGGCCGCGTGCTGGTGGTCGACGACAATCCGAGCGTGGCCGAGTTTCTCGAAGAGCTGCTCGGCCGGTGGGGGCTCGACGTGACGACGATGACGGCGGCGCCCGCGGCGTTGCGCTGTTTCCGCGGCGATCCTCACGCGTTCGACCTCGTCATCGTCGATCAGACCATGCCGCGCATGAGCGGGCTCGAGCTCGCCGGCGCGCTGCTCGCGGTACGCCCGGAGCTGCCGGTGATTCTCTATACCGGCTACGCCGAGGGCCTGACCGAGCAGCGCGTGCGCGCCTGCGGCATCCGCGCACTGCTGCGCAAACCGCTCGACACGGCACTGTTCCGCCAGCAGCTCGAGCGTCTGCTTGCCGCGTCCTGAGGACGGGCGGCGCCCTGCCGGGACGGTGCGTTACGCATCGCCAACACAATGATGCACGCCCGAAACAGCCGTGCTACGTGACGCGTCCATAGTTGCTCTCGACGCGAGGTGACCGGCACCACCGGTCTTCCCCCGGGTCGCCACGTGAAGCACTACACGAGACAGGAGAGCATCATGAACGTTTTTTCTCACGACAAGATCATCGCAGCCGCATTCTGTGTCAGCGCAGCGGCCGCTTTCGCCGGTGGGACGCCGGTGGCGCATGCCGAGAGCGTGTTCCCGCCCGCGCATCTCGCCCCTGGCGCCGTTTTCGCGCCGTCCGATCCGGCTACCGCGCCGGCGCGTCCCGGCACCTGGTATCGCTCGCCGGCGAACATCACCCGTGGCACAGCCACGCCGGCCTTGCCCGATGCGCGTGTTGCGGCCGGGCTCGCGGTGACGCCCTGGTACCGGGCGGCGAACTGAGATGCGGCATGCACCGATCCGATCGGTCCGCCCGGCGGGCCGCTCGGATCGTTTCCGCTTCGCCGGGAGAGCGCCTATGCTTGCGCCATGGCGTTCACGGTCGAGATCCAATTGGCGCGCCGCCGCGTTACCAGCGTGTGGCAGGGCGCGGTCGACCGCGCCCTGCTGTTCGATTACGTCGACCGCGTATGGGGCGACCCGCGCATGCGCGAACTCGACGAGGTGGTCGATTTCAGCGCCGTGACCGACATCGACCTGCCGGGTGCGGCGATCGCGGAGCTTGCCGAGTACTCCCGCGTGCTGGACAACCCGGACGGGTACGCGCGTTCGGCGGTGATCGCGTCCGCGCAGCTGGCCTTCGGACTGTCGCGCATGTTCGCCTCGCTGCGCGCCTGCTCACCGGGAGACCGCCGCGAGTTCCGCGTCTTCGAAGATGCCGCCAGCGCGGAGCAATGGCTCGCTGGACCGCGCGGATAGCGCGGCGCAAAAAGGAAGGACGCGGGGCAAAAAAAGGTCCCGCAAGCGGGACCCGAAGCATGAATGTCTGCCGCGATCGGGGGATGCAGGGAGGAGATGACCGCGGCACGCTCACGATGAAGCGTGCCGCAAACCTTAGTCGAGCGTTACCGCCGCAAATGTGCGGCGAGTCACGGAACGGCCAGGCGTCACGGAATCGTCACCTGTCTGCGGCATGCGCGGCCCGGGCGCGGCCCTGGTTCGCGGCACTGGCCGCGACGAAGCCCTTGGGCGGCCCGGCAGTGACGATGGCGCCATGCGTCGCTTCGCCGTCCAGTTGGCTTTCCATCAGTCGCCGCGCTTCGAGCAGGCGCTCGAGGTCGACGCCGGTACGCAGGCCCATCGCCTCGAGCATGAACACGAGGTCGTCGGTGACGATGTTGCCGCTGGCGCCGGGCGCGTAGGGACAGCCGCCGAGACCGCCGAGCGAGGCGTCGAAGCGGCGCACGCCGACGTCGAGCGCGGCATCGACATTGGCCAGGCCGAGGCCGCGCGTGTCGTGGAAGTGGGCGCCGACCGGGATCTCGCCGGCCAGCGACAGCACGGCGCTGAAGATCTCGCGGCACTGCGCCGGGTTGCCGTAGCCGACGGTGTCGGCGACGACCAGTTCGTCGGCGCCGAGCGCGACCAGCTTCTCGCCTGCAGCGACGACGTCGGCCACAGCGACCGGCCCCGCGATGGTGCAGCCGAAAGCGGTCGCGAGGCCGCTCGCGATACGGATGTGGGCATACTCCGGGTGCGCCGCGCGGTAGGCGACGATGTCGCCAAAGTCGTCGATGGCCTCGGCCACGCTCTTGCGCACGTTGGCCTGGCTGTGGGCCTCGGAAACCGACAACACGTAATTGACCTGGTCGACGCCGGCGGCGAACGCGTTCTGCGCGCCGCGCAGGTTGGGTACGAGCGCCGACACGCGCAGGCCGTCGATGCGCTGCGCCGCGGCGACCACCTCGGCGGTGTCGGCCATCTGCGGCAGCAGCTTGGGCGGCACGAAGGAGCCGACCTCGATCTCGGGTATGCCGGCCGCCGCCTCGCGCTCGATCCAGGCCAGCTTGGCCGCGGTGGGGAAGATCGTCGCGATGCTCTGCAGGCCGTCGCGCGTACCCACTTCGCGGATCCAGACGTCTCGTTCACTCATGTCGATGCTCCCGCGCCGTCGAGCGGCGCCCTGTTCAGCGGCCGCTGAAGCGCGGCGGGCGCTTTTCGTTGAACGCGCGCACGCCCTCCAGGCGATCCTCGGTCGATACCATGCGATTGTACGCTTCGAGTTCGAACATGTAGCCGGTGGCGCGGTCGACCTGGGTCGACACGGCCATGGACTTCTTCGCCTGGCGGATGGAAATCGGCGCGTTGCGCGCGATGCGCGCCGCCGTCGCGAGCGTTTCGTCGAGCAGGGAAGTGGGTTCGCAGACCTTGTTGACCAGGCCCCAGGCGAGGGCTTGTTCGGCGGAGAACGGCGCCCCGGTATAGATGATCTCGCGGGCGCGGCGTTCGCCGACCGCGTGCGGCAGGTTTATCGTGCCGCAGGCGCCGGGCATGATGCCGAGCGTGGTCTCGGTGAGGGCGAAGCGCGCCGTGGCGGCGGCGTAAAGGAAGTCGCAAGACAACGCGAACTCGCAGCCGCCGCCGAAGGCGGCGCCGTTGATGGCGCCGATGATCGGCACCGGGCAGTCGCGCATGTGGCGCACCATCTGCTCGAAGATCGCATGCTGGTGCTGCCACTGCCGGTCTGTCATGCCGTCGCGATCCTTGAGGTCGCCGCCGGCGCAGAACACCTTCTCGCCGCGCCCGGTGACGACGATGCAGCGCAGGTCTTCGGGGTCGACGTAGAGGTCCATGAACAACTCGCGCAGGTCCAGCCCCATCTGCGTGTTCATGGCGTTCGCGCGCTGCGGGCGGTCGAGCCACAGCAGCAGCACGTGCTCGTCGATACGTTCGGTGGTGATGGTCTCGTAGTCGGTGCGCATGGCCGCGGTTGCCCTCCCCGGACGAATTCTCTGGCAGGCGCACATTCTAGGGCTTGGCGTGCGCGCGTCCACGCGACCGCGGTTCAGCGCGGAAAGGGTTCTTCCATGCCGGGGGCGAGCGGGATCTCGAACGCGTTGAGGGTCAGCGAGACGAGACAGTAATAGCCGACCGTGGTGACGAGCTCGATCAGCGCCGTTTCTCCGAAGGCCGCCCGGGCCTCTGCGTAGAGTGCCTCGCTCAGGCGGTGTTCGTGCAGCAGGTGATGGGCGACGCGGTAGGCCAGATCCTCGTCGCCGCGGAAGCCCGGCGCTTCGCCCGCACGCAAGCGTTCGAGGGCATCGGGTTCGACCCCGGCCGCTTCGGCCAGCGCCCGGTGCGCGGCGAATTCGAAGCTCGCCCGGTGGAATACGCCGACCGTGCAGATGGCGACTTCGCGGACGTTGTCGGGCAGGCTCGTGGCGTAGCGTACGGCGGCACCGAGCGCCTGCGTGGGGCCGCCCACCGCCGGTGCACGGACCCACACGCCGAACGGGCCGGCGAGTCCGTGTGCGCCGCCGCGCGGCCCCTGGCGGATGGCGTCGAGCACCGCGCGCTGGGCTGGATCGAGTTGTTCTTCGGTCAGGGACGGCAGGCGCATACGGGGTTTTCCATAGCCTGGGGTGGAGGGGAACGGCCGACCGCGGCTGGCGCCGCGATCGGCCGCATGCTCAGGCGTAGAGCGGCGGCCGCCGGCCGGCCCACGGGTGGGCCTGCTCGAGCTGCCCGGCGAGGCTGTAGAGGGTTTCCTCGTCGGCCAGGCGGCCGACGAACTGCATCGCCATCGGCAGGCCGGCCTTGGACTGCCACAGCGGCAGCATCACGGCCGGCTGGCCGGTGGTGTTGAACAGCGGCGTGAACTGCGTGTAGTCGTACATCAGCTGGCGCCACCAGCTCATCATGTCGACGCCCTTGGCGTTCTGGTCGAGCTCGCCGAGCTTGGCCACTTCGCGTCCGAGGCCGGGCGTGAGCAGCACGTCGTAATCGCGCATGACGGCGCCGACGCTGCGCGAGACCTGGTTCTGTACGCCCATCGCCCATTCCATCTCGACGGCCTTGAGCTTGTGCGCATAGCGGTAGACCTCGAGCGTGACCGCCTCGACCGTGCGCGCGCTGATCTTGCGACCGGTCATGCTCGCGAACGCATCCATGAAGTAGCCCAGCGTGACCGCCCACAGGCGGATGGTCGACTCGTTGAACGCTTCGGCGTCGTATTTCAGCTTGACCGGTTCGCACACGTGACCGAGGTCTTCGAGCAGCTTGACGGTATCGGCGAGGCGCGCGCGGTACTCGCGCGAGGCGCGCGCGGTACCCGGCAGCTGGTCGAGCACGCCGATGCGCAGGCTGCCCGGTGGCGTCATGGCGGCGGCGAGGAAGCTGCGCTTTGGCGGCAGCGCGCAGTAGAAGTAGCCGTCGTCGGGGCCGGAGACGGCATCGAGCAGCGCGGCAGAGTCGCGCACCGAGCGGGTTTCGGCGAACTCGATCGCGAGGCCCCACAGGAAGATGCCGGCGTCGGGGCCGGTCGGTGTGCGCCCGCGCGTCGGTTTCATGCCGACCACGCCGTTGCACGCGCCGGGAATGCGGATCGAACCACCGCCGTCGTTGGCATGTGCGATCGGCACCATGCCGGAGGCGACCGCGGCACCGGCACCGCCCGAGGAGCCACCTACCGAGTGACCGGTGTTCCAGGGATTGCGCGTGGAGCCGTAGACGACCGCCTCCGAATTCGCATTGAAGGCCATTTCCGGAGTCGTCGAGGTGCCGACCGTGACCAGGCCCGCGTTGCGCATGCGCGTCATCAGTTCGGTGTCGGCGTCGAATGTCACGCCGGCGGCCAGGCGCGAGCCGGCCGAAGTCTTCATGCCCTTGAAGTGCATGCCGAACTCCTTGACCAGGAACGGCACGCCGCGGAACGGGCCGTAGGGGAGCCCCTTGCGAATCTCGGCGACGGCGTGGTCGTGGAGCTGCTGGACGACGCAGTTGATCTCGGGGTTGAGCCGTTCGATGGCGTCGATGGCACTGTCGGCGAGGTCGCGTGGCGAGACCTCCTTGCGCCGTACCAGCTCGGCCAGGCCGAGCCCGTCGTATGCGGAATATTCGTCGAAGATCATGCGTGCGGTTCCTCCCTCGTTACTTGCATGCGGCGCATCGTCGGCATTGCCGGCCGTGCGCACCCGTTCGTCACGGGCTCGCCGGCGGCGAACTCGCCGGTCCGAGTATAGGGCGCGGCTGCGCGAGGCACTATCATGGCGTCATGAGTGAGCTTATGGATTCCGCCGCCAAGGCATCCTGCGACGCACCCACCGAGATCCGCATCGTCGACCTGCACAAGTCCTTCGGCGACAAGCACGTGCTCAACGGTGTCGACCTCGGCATCCACGCCGGCGACACCGTCGCCATCGTCGGCGGCTCCGGCTGTGGCAAGACGGTGCTGCTCGACCACGTACTCGGCCAGCTGCGCCCCGACCGCGGCTATGTCGAGGTCGTCGATCACGACGATCCGCGCCAGCCCCTGCGCCGCCTCGACGAAATCGGCGAGCTCGAGATCGAGCATATCCACCGCCACTGGGGCGTGGTCTTCCAGAGGAACGCGCTGTTTTCCGGCAGCGTTTACGACAACATCGCGTTGTGGCTGAAGGAGAGCCGGCAGCTCGATGACGCCGCCATCGCCGTCATCGCACGCCGTGTGCTCGCCATGGTCGGCCTGCGCGACGACGACGCCTTCCTCGCCACCGACCAGCACGAGCTGTCCGGCGGCATGGCCAAGCGGCTCGCCATAGCCCGCGCGCTGGCGATGGCCCCGATGGTGCTCTTCTACGACGAACCGACCACCGGCCTCGACCCGACCAGCGCGGCCCATATGCACGAACTCATCCATGCCACGCACAACGAACTGCTGCCTTCGGGTGGCGAGCGCACCACCATCATCGTCACCCACGACAAGGACCTGCTGACGCGCCTGCGTCCGCGCACGGTGATGCTGCACGAGGGCCGGGTCTTCTTCGACGGCCCGTTCGCCGAGTTCGCCGCCAACACCTCGCCCATCGTGCGGCCGTATTTCGAACTCATGCCGGTGCTCAACCATGGTCACGGGCACGGGATGCCGAACTGAGCGGCATCGTCGCGGTCGGAGTAGAACATGCTGATGCCGGCACAAATGGTCAGTCACAACGGTGGAGAGCGCCGTTGCGGCGTCGAAATCGAGTTCGCCGGCATTGGTGTCGAGGCCGCGGTGACCTGCGTCACCGCCCTGTACGGCGGCGAAGCGTCGATCGAGAGCCGCTTCCTCGCCCACGTGCGCGGCACGCGCAGCGGCGATTTCACCATCGAGGTCGACGCCAGTTTCCTGCAGGACGACGGTTATCGCGATTTCCTCGCGCGGCTCGGGCTCGACATCGATGCCCTCGACTGGCGGCGGCCGCTGGAAGACCTGCTCGCCGACCTGTCCGCGGTGGTGGTGCCGCTCGAAGTCTGCACGCCGCCGCTGCCGATGCGTGAGCTGCCGTTGGTCGAACGGCTGATCAAGGCCTTGCGCGAGCGCGGCGCCCAGGGCACCGGGCAGTCCTTCCTCTACGCCTTCGGCATGCAGCTCAACCCCGAGGCCGCGGCACTCGATGCCGCTTACATCCTGCGCATGCTGCAAGCCTACCTCGTGATCGCGCGCGACCGTGACCCGCGCGCCGAAATCGACATCACGCGCCGCCTGTCGCCTTTCGTGAAGCCGTTCAGCAAGCCGTTTGCGGCGTATTTCACCAATCCCCACTACGCGCCGGACCAGCGCACGCTGATCGACGATTACCTGCGTCTCAACCCGACCCGTAACCGGCCGCTCGACCTGTTGCCCCTGTTCGCCCACCTCGATCGCGAGCGCGTACTGGCCGCGGCGCTCGAGCCGCACCTGATCAAGCCCAGGCCCGCGTTCCATTACCGGCTGCCTGACTGCCACATCGATCGTCCCGACTGGACCCTCGCCGAGGCCTGGAACGGCTGGCTGGCGATCGAAGACCTCGCCGCCGACCGCGAGCGTCTCGCGCATGCGCTGCGACAGGGTGCCTGAGCGCGGCGACGAGCGCGCCGGCACGCGGCAGGTGCCGCGCATCGGC
>JAUIFX010000186.1 GCA_030429865.1 Gammaproteobacteria bacterium
TCACGCCACGCGCGGCCGCGGCCGCCGAGAGTCCGCCGAGTTCGCGCCCGAGCGTGGCGAGCGCGGCCTCGGCGGCCGCGGCATCCAGGGCCATGCGGCCACCGAGGCGCACGTTCGCCGGCAGGCGTCCGAGCACCAGGTTGGCATCGGTCACGGTCGCGCGCGTGCCACCCTGGCCGTAGCAGGCCGGGCCGGGTACCGCGCCGGCAGACTCGGGGCCGACGTGCAGCACGCCGGCGGCGTCGACGTGCGCGAGCGAGCCGCCCCCGGCACCGATGGTGTGCATGTCGACCATCGGCACGGCGACCGGGTAGCGGCCGAGGCGGCCTTCGGCGGTGAGGGCGACCTCGCCGTCGACGAGCGCGACGTCGGTCGAAGTGCCGCCCATGTCGAAAGTGAGAATGCGCTCGTGGCCGGCCGCGCGGGCCACGTGGCGCGCGCCCTCGAGGCCGCCGGCCGGGCCCGAGAGCAGCAGGTTGACCGCGCGGCGCGCGGCGAAAGCGGGTTCGGCCGTGACGCCCGAGCTCTGCATGATGGCGAGCGGCGCCGGCGCGAGCTCGGCACCGAGACGCTCGAGGTAGCGCTGCATGACGGGGCCGACGTAGGCGTTGAGCCAGGTCGCCATGCCGCGTTCGTACTCGCGGTGTTCGGGCAGCACCTCGCTCGAGCAGGTGACGAACAGCTCGCGCGGCAGGGCCGCGCGGATGGCACGTTCGAAACGGTCGTCGCGGAACGAGAACAACAGGCTCACGGCAACCGCTTCCGGCGCGAGCGCGGCCACCTCGGCGGCGAGCGCGGCGAGATCGTCCTCGCCGAGATCCTCGACCACGCCGCCATCGGCGGCCAACCGGCCGCCGGTCTCGAGGCACAGCGCCGCGGGTACCGGCGGCGCGACAGGCGCCGGCCGCAGGTCGTAGAGCGCCGGGCGGGCCTGGCGGCCGATGGTGAGCGTGTCGGCGAAGCCGCGGTTGGTGACGAACACGGTGCGCGCACCCTTGCCTTCGAGCAGGGTGTTGGTCGCGACCGTGGAACCGTGCACGATGCGTGCGCCGGCGCGCTCGATGCCGAGCGCGGCGAGCCCGGCCAGGATCGCGCGCTCCGGCGCCTCCGGGGTCGACAGTTCCTTGTGCACGCGCAGGCGCGTGCCGTCGAAGACGACGAAATCCGTGAACGTGCCGCCCGTGTCGATACCGATGATGACCATGAGACCCCGCCGCGTCGCTGCCGGCACCGGCGCGGGCCGCTTGGCGCGTGCCGGTGAGTGACGAATAATACCGTCCCATGGTCAGACCCGTTCCCGCGCAGCTCGACGGCGATCCCCCCGGCCGCTGCATGGCGGCCGGCTCGCGATGAACACCTGCCGCGGGTACCCCGATCGCAGCCAGGCGACGCAGGCAGCGCTGCCCGGGCGCGCTGCCCGGTCCCGCGATCCCGTGCGCAGACGCACGAACCGCGCGGCCGCCTCAGTGACGGGGACGCACCGGCCCGCATGACTGGCGGCGCCGACCACGGGCACGACGTGCTGCTCGCCGCGCGCGGCCTCGGCCGGCGCTTCGGACGCCGCGTCGCGCTCGCCAACGTCGACATCACGCTGCGCCGTGGCGAGGTACTCGGCTTCCTCGGTCTGAACGGCGCCGGCAAGTCGACCACCATGCAGATCCTGGCCGGTGCGCTCGTCGCCGACGCCGGCACGGTCGAAGTCTGCGGCCACGATCTGCGGCGTGACGGCCGCGCCGCGCGCCACGCGCTCGGCTACCTGCCGCAGACGCCGCCGCTCTACGACGACATGCTGGTCGACGAGTACCTCGCGCTGTGCGCGCGGCTGCACGGCGTGGCGCGGCGCGACCTGGCCGGCGCGGTGGCGCGCGCACGCCGGCGCTGCGGTCTCGACGACGTCGGCGCGCGCCTCATCCGCCATCTCTCGCGCGGCTACCAGCAGCGCGTCGGCATCGCCCAGGCGATCATCCACGACCCGTCGGTGCTGATCTTGGACGAGCCGACCAACGGCCTCGACCCGGCGCAGATCCGCGACGTACGCACGCTCATCGGCGAACTCGCCGCCGAACGTGCGGTGATGGTCTCGACCCACGTGCTCGGCGAGATACGCCTGCTCGCCACGCGCATCGCCATCCTGCACGAGGGCCGCATCGTGCACGATGCCGACAACCGCGGCGCCGGCGGCCGCGTCCGTGTGCGCTTCACGCGGCCGCCGGCGCCGAGCGCCTTGCACGAAGTCGCCGGCGTGCACGCGGCCGAACCGCTCGGCGACGGCGGCTTCGTCATCGATCTCGACGACGACGCGTCGGCGCGCGCCGCCTTCGCCGCGACCGCCAGCGCGGCAGGCTGGGGATTGATCGAGCTGACGTCCGACTACGACGCCCTCGAGCACCTGTTCATGCGCCTGACCGCGGGGCGCGCGGCATGAGCGTCGCGATCGGCGCGCTCGCGGCGAGCGAGTCGAAACGGCTCTTCCGCAGCCCGCTCGCATGGATCGTGCTCGCGCTCGGCGAAGGCTTCATGGCGGTGTTCTTCATGCTGCTCGTCGTGCGTTACCTCGAAAACGAGGCGGCCCTGCGCGCGAGCGGCGTGACCAACGCGGTGCTCGTGCCCTACTTCACCGCGGCGAATCTCGGCGTGCTGCTGGTCGCGCCGCTGCTGACGATGAACGCGATCGCGGGCGAACGGCGCGACGGCACGCTGCGCTTCCTCTACTCCACGCCGCTCGGCGCGCTCGACATCGTGGGTGGCAAGCTCGGCGGCGTGCTCGGCCTCACCGGCGCCTACGTCCTGCTCGTCGTGCTGATGCCGGCGACCTTGTTCTGGGGCGCACCGCTCGACGCCGGGGTCTACGCCGCCAACGTACTCGGCCTCGCCCTGTTCACGCTGATGCATGTCAGTCTCGGCCTGATGTGCTCGGCGCTGACGCGCCAGCCGGTCGCCGCCGCGCTCGCCGCCCTGGTCGTCTCGCTCGCGCTGTGGCTGCTCGACTGGGCGGTACGGCTCGATCCGGCGGCCAGCCACATCGGCGCTCATGCCACGCTGGCCCGGCTGCGCGGCTTCTCGCTCGGGCTCGTCAGCAGCGCCGACATCGCCTGGTTCGTGCTCGCGAGCCTGCTGTTCCTCGCGCTGACCGCGCTGCTCGTCGACGCCGATCGCTCGCTCACATGAGAACCGCGCAACGCATGCGCCACGCCGGTAGCGTGATCGCCGTGATCGCGCTGGCGTTCGTGCTCGCCGGCCTCGCCGACCGTCACAACCGCGTGTTCGATGTCTCGCGCGACGCGCGCAACTCGCTGACCGCGGCGAGCCGCGCGGTACTCGAAGTGCTCGACGGCCCGATCGAGGTCGTCGCGCTGATCCCGCCCGAGCTGCCGGTGGCGCGCGGCGTGACGACCTTCTTCGCGCGTTACCAGCGCTACGCCCCGCAGCTCGAACTGCGCTTTCTCGACCCGGCGCGCGACCCCGAGCGCGCGCGCGGGCTCGGCGCCAATCTCGGCGAGATCGTGCTGCGCTTCGAGGGCCGCAGCGAGCGCCTCGAACGCCTCGACGAGCAGCGCGTGACCAACGCGCTGGCGCGCCTCGCGCGCGGCGCCGATCGGCACATCACCTTCCTCGCCGCCAACGGCGAACGGCAGGTCGCACGCGACGCCAACCACGATGTTTCGATCTTCGCGCGCCGGCTGGAGGAACGCGGACTCCGCGTGCACGCGTTCAACATCGGCTCGCACGCCGCCATCCCGGACAACACCGCGGTGCTCGTCATCGCCTCGCCGGACGTACCCTACAGCCTCGGCGAACTCGAACAGATCAACGCTTACGTGGCCAGCGGCGGCAACCTGCTGTGGTTGGTCGAACCGCAACAGCCGCCGGGCTTGTCGCGGCTCGCGCGCGCGCTCGGCGTGACGCCCCTGCCCGGCACCATCGTCGACCCCGTCGGCCTCACGCGTCTCGACAATCCCGCCTACGCGGTGGTCGCCACGCACCAGGCGCACGCCCTGCTCGAAGGCTTTCGCCATACCATCGCGCTGCCCTATGCGAGTGCCCTGCTGGCGACGCCGAACATCGGCTGGGAAGCGGCGCCGCTGGCCGTCACCGGCGACGGCGCGTGGACCGAGACCGGACCATTCGAAGGCAACGTCGGCTACGACGGCGAGGACGAGGTGCAGGGTGCGCTGACGGTTGCGCTCGCGCTGACGCGAGCGCGCGAGGACGGCGGCCAACAACGCGTGGTCGTCATCGGCGACGGCGACTTTCTCTCCAATACCTTCGTCGAGAGCCTCGGCAATTTCGAGTTCGGCCGCCGCGTCATCGAATGGCTGGCCGAGGACGACGCGCTGGTCGACATCCACGTCCCGCCGGTGCCGGACGGCCTGCTCGAACTCGCGATGTGGCAGCGCCTCGCGATCTTCGTCTGCTTCGGCCTGCTACTGCCGATTGCGTTCATCGCCAACTCCGTGCTGCTCGGCTGGCGCCGCCGCCGTGCCTGAGCTGCCGGAAGTCGAGACCACCCGCCGCGGCGTCGCGCCGCTGCTCGAGGGACGGTGCGTCAGCGCGGTCACGGTGCGCGACGCACGCCTGCGCCGCCCGGTGCCCGCTGCGCTGCCGGCGCTGCTCGGCGGCCAGCGCCTCGGCCGGGTGCGCCGGCGCGCCAAGTACCTGCTGTTCGAGTTCGAGCGCGGCACGCTGATCGTCCACCTCGGCATGTCGGGCAGCCTGCGCGTCGTTACGCCCGACACGCCGCTGCTGCCGCACGATCATGTCGAGATCGCGTTCGACGGCACGAGCTGCCTGCGCCTGCGCGATCCGCGGCGCTTCGGTCTCGTGCTGTGGACCGATGCGCCGCCCGAGACCCACGAACTCATCGGCCATCTCGGCCCCGAGCCGTTCGCCGAAGCGTTCTCGGCGAGTTACCTCTACGCGCTCTCGCGCGGGCGCCGCGGCGCGGTCAAGAACTTTCTCATGGACGCGCAGGTCGTCGTCGGCGTCGGCAACATCTACGCCAGCGAATCCCTGTTTCGCGCCGGCATCCATCCCGCCCGGCCCGCCGGGCGGGTCGGCCTCGCGCGCTACGCGGCGCTCGTCGGCCACGTGCGCGACGTGCTCGGCGAGGCCATCGAGGCCGGCGGCACGACGCTGCGCGACTTCGTGCGCAACGACGGCGAGCCCGGCTACTTCCGTCACAACCTCAAGGTCTACGGCCGCGCCGGCGAACCCTGTTGCAACTGCAGGGCGCCGCTGCGCATGCGCGTCATCGGCCAGCGCTCGAGCTTCTTCTGCGCCACCTGCCAGCGCTGAGCGCGCCGCGTGTCAGGGTGCCGCCGGCGCCCACACGTCGCTGCCGCCTTCGCCGCGCGGGTCGCTCGCCGCTTCGAGCGTACCGGCTTCGCGGTCCCACACGATGGCCTGCATGTTGCCGTAGTTGCGGCTGACTTCGTCGAGCGTGTGGCCGCGCGCCTCGAGTGCTTCGCGCAACGCCGGCGCGAGGCCGTCGCGCTCGTACTGCACCTGGTCGGGCAGGTACTGGTGATGGTAGCGGCTCGCGCCGACCATGCGCTGCGGGTCGCCGCCGCGCGCGAACTCGAGCGCGCCGATCAGGACCATCGAGATGATGCGGCTGCCGCCCGGCGTGCCGAGCACGCCGACGCGGCGCGGACTGACCAGGAACGTCGGCGTCATGCTCGACAGCGGCCGCTTCGCCGGCGCGATGGCATTGGCGCCGGCGCCGACGAGGCCGTAGGTGTTGGGGGTCAGCGGACGCGCGGAGAAGTCGTCCATTTCGTTGTTCAGCACCACGCCCGTGCCAGGGGGCACCACCGTGGAGCCGAACGGCGTGTTGATACTGAGCGTCGCCGCGACGTAGTTGCCGGCGGCATCGATGACCGAGAAATGCGTCGTGTCCGTCCCCTCGGGGCGCGCGCCGATCGGGGGCAGGCTGTCGCTCGGCGTGGCGCGGGTGAGATCGAGATCGCGCGCGAGCCACGCCGCGTAGTCCTCGTCGAGCAGGCGCGCGAGCGGGATCTCGGTGAAGTCCGGATCGCCGAGGAAATCCGCGCGGTCGCGGTAGGCCCGGCGCATCGCCTCGATGACGACGTGCAGGCGGGCGGCCTCGTCGAGCGCGGCGAGGTCGTAACGCTCGAGGATGTTCAGCGCTTCGACCAGCACGATGCCGCCGGCCGACGGCGGTGGCGCCGAGACGACGCGGATGTCGTGGTAGTCGGCGACGATGGGCGCGCGTTCGCGCACGCGGTAGGCGGCGAGGTCGTCGAGCGTCCAGATGCCGCCGGCCGCGCGCACGCCGGCGACGAGCAGGCGCGCGATGTCCCCGCGGTAGAAGCTCTCGCCGCCATCGGCAGCGATGCTCTCCAGGGTGCGCGCCAGGTGCGGCTGCACGATGCGCGTGCCGGGCGGCGGCGCGGCGCCGTCACGCAGGAAGATCTGCAGCGCGATCGGATCGCGAGCCAGCGCGTCGGTGCGGTAGCCTGCCATGAGGCGATAGCGCTCGCCGGTGAGGAAGCCGTCGCGCGCGAGCCGGATGGCCGGCGCCAGGGTGCGCGCGAGCGGCAGCGTGCCGTGCGCGCGCGCGAGGTGCACGAGCGCCGCCGGCAGGCCGGGAATGGCCGCGGCCAGACCGCCGTTCAACGATCGCTCGCGCACGAATTCGCCGTTCTCGTCGAGGTACATGTCGTGCGTGGCGGCGGCCGGCGCGGTCTCGCGCGCATCGAGGAAGGTGTCGCGGCCGTCGGCGGCGTGGTGCAGCAGGAAGAAACCGCCGCCGCCGATGCCCGAGCTGTACGGCTCGGCCACGGCGAGCGCGGCCGCCACGGCGACGGCGGCGTCGAAAGCATTGCCGCCCGCGTCGAGCACTTCGCGCCCCGCGGCGGTCGCCTGCGGGTGGGCCGAGGCGATGGCATGCCGGCCCGGCCCGTCTGCAGCGGCGGCCGTTGCGGCGAGCAGGACGAGGGCGCAGACGAACCCGGTGGTCGCGCGCGCGAATCGGGTGGCTCGGATCATGTCGTTTCCTCGCCGCTGCTCGCGGCCACCAGGCGGTAGTACTTGGCCATCAGCATCTCCTCGTCCTCGACGTGCGCAGGATCTTTGGGGATGCAGTCGACCGGGCAGACCTGCACGCACTGCGGCTCGTCGAAGTGTCCGACGCACTCGGTGCACTTGCCGGGATCGATCTGGTAGTGGATTTCGCCCTCGAAGATCGCGCCGTTCGGGCACTCCGGCTCGCACACGTCACAGTTGATGCATTGCTCGGTGATTTTCAGGGCCATGGCGTTTACCGCGGCGACGCTCGGCGCGCTCCGGGCCGGCGGCCGGGCGCGACGGGTCTACTTCTTCGCGCGCACGAGGCGCTCGTCGAGCACCTGCTTGATGCGCGGATGCACGAAATCGCTGATGTCGCCGCCGAGCGTGGCGATCTCGCGCACCAGTGACGACGAGATGTAGGTGTATTTCTCCGAGGTCGGCAGGAACACCGTGTCGCACTCGGGCATCAGCTTGCGGTTCATCCCGGCGAGCTGGAACTCGTATTCAAAGTCGGTCACCGCGCGCAGCCCGCGCAGCACCACCTTGGCCTGCTCCTGGCGCGCGAAATCGACCATCAGGCCGTCGAAGCGCTTGACCGAGACGTTGTCGTACTCGGCCAGGATCTCGGCGGCCAGGGCGACGCGTTCGTCGGCGGAGAAGACGGTCTTCTTCGACGTGCTGCCGGCGACGGCGACGATGAGGCGGTCGAACAGCGGCGCGGCGCGCGAGACGATGTCGGCATGACCCAGCGTGATGGGGTCGAAGGTACCGGGATATATGGCAGTCGTGGCCAACGGGGATCCTTGCACTGATCGACCGCGGGCGGCCGATACTTCGGTTGCGGGGGCGCCATTCTAGCCCGCGTATCGGATCAATTTATAGCTCACCTGGCGGGTTGTCCCGGACTTGGTCACCTGCCATGGCGCCGGCGGCGGCGGCGCCTCGCGCGCGCTCTCGAGGTAGACCAGCGCGTGCGGAGCGAGCCAGCCGTGCGCGAGCGCGTCGAGAACCCGCACCTCGAGGCCGTCGGCGAACGGCGGATCGACGAAGACGATGTCGTACGCCCGCGGCGTGCCGCCGAGATAGGTCAGCGCGTCGGCCCGCTCGATGCCGACCGCGTCGGTGCCGAGCCGGCCGGCGAGTTCGGCGAGCGCGGCGGCCGCGGCGGCGTCGCGCTCGACCAGCACGGCGCTGGCGGCACCGCGCGAGACGGCTTCGAAGCCGAGTACCCCGCTGCCGGCGAAGAGATCCAGGCAGCGCGCCCCGTCGATGTAAGGCGCGAGCCAGTTGAACAGGGTCTCGCGCACGCGGTCGGGGCTCGGCCGCAGGCCCGGCCGGTCGGCGACCGCGATGCGCGTCCCGCGCCAGCGGCCGCCGATGATGCGGACCACGCCGCGTGCCTTGGGGCCTTTCGCCCTCGCGTTGGCCAACGCCGCTCAGCCGTCGCCGGCGGCCTCGCTGCGCCCGACGATCACCGTCACCAGGCGATCCGGCTCGACGCGGCGCGCGAAGGCGTCGCGCACCGCTTCGGGCGTGACCGCGGCGACCTTGGCGGCGAACGTCTCGAGATAATCGAGCGGCAGGCCGTAGAAGCCGATCATCGCGATGTAATCGGTGATCTTGTCGTTGCTGTCGATGCGCAGGGGAAAGCCGCCGACGAGGTTCTGCTTCGCCGCCTCGAGGTCGGCCGGGGGCGGTCCGTTGTTGACGAAGTCGTCGATGGTTGCCCGCAGCACCTGCATCGCTTCGTCCTCCTGCGAGCGATCGGTCTGCAAGGCGGCGACGAACGGGCCGGCCTGGTCCATCGGCACGAAATAGCTGTAGGCGCTGTAGGACAGCCCGCGCTTGCCGCGGATTTCGCGGAACAGGATCGAGACCAGGGAGTTGCCGCCGAGGGCATGGTTGCCGACCAGCAGCGGGAAGTAATCGGGGTCACCGCGCGTCATGCCCGGCAGGCCGACACGCACGTGGCTCTGGATGGAGGGAAACTCGACGCGCTCCTCGTGCGCCGTGCCGGCCGCGACCGCGGGGAGCGGCGGCGCCGCGGCCCCGGCCGGCAGGGCGCCGGCAAGCCCGGCCGCGATGCGTTCGGCGTGGGCCCGGTCGATCGCGCCGACGATCGCGATCACGGCGTTGGCCGCGACGTAGTAGCGATCGTGGAACGCGGTGACATCCTCGCGGCTGATGTCCGTGACGCTCTGCGGCGTGCCCTCCGGCGGCGTCCCGTAGGGATGATCGGGGTAGAGATTGGCGTAGAACGTCTCCTCGGCGATCGCGTCCGGCGACTGCTGCTTGTGCTTGAGCGCGATCAGCGTGCGCGCCTTGACCCGCTCGAGCGCGGCGTCGTCGAAGCGCGGCGCGGCGAGTGCGTCCCGCAGCAGGCCGAGCGCCGGACCCGCGTATTCGGGGTCGACCAGGGTGCGCAGCT
>JAUIFX010000187.1 GCA_030429865.1 Gammaproteobacteria bacterium
GACGAAATGGGCGGTCGAACCGAATCATGCCGACGAACTCGCACCGATCCTGCGGCGCGCGTTCAAGATTGCGCAGGAGCCGCCGGCCGGCCCCGTGTTCGTGGCCCTGCCGATCAACGTGATGGAACAGGAGACCGCCAACGCAGCGAGCACGGCGGGCCTGCTCCACACCCACGGCGCGCCCGATCCGGGCGGCCTGGACAAGCTCGCCCGCCTGCTCGCCGAGAGCCGCAACCCGGCCATCGTCGCCGGCGACGACATCGCCGCGAGCGGCGCGAGCGCGGCCCTCGTCGCGCTGGTCGAGCGCCTCGGCGCGAGCGTCTACGTCGAATACCTGCGAGCGCGCCAGCCGCTGCCTTTCGATCACCCCAACTTCCGCGGCCGGGTGCCTTACGAAGGCGCGAAGATTGCGGCCCTGTTCGAGCCGCACGACCTGGTCGTGCTGATCGGCGGACGTTTTTTCGAAGAGGTCTGGTTCGATGCCTGCGCCTGGCTGCCGGAGCAAACGGCGGTCGTGCAGATCGAGAGCGCGCCGTCGCGGCTGGCCCACAACCTGAGCCTCGATCTCGGTCTGCTCGGCACCCCGCCCACGGTGCTGGCAGCGCTGTCGAGCGCACTCGACACGCTATGGGACGAGCCGCTCGCCGAGCGCGCGCGGCAGCGCCAGGCGGCCCTCGTCGCAGCGCGCGACGACGAGGCGGGCGTGTTCGCGCGCCAGCTCGAGCGCGTCGCCGGCAGCACGCCGATGACGGCGTTGGAAGCCGTCGCCACCGTTGCGCGCAGCCTGCCGCCGCGTGCCGTCCTGGTCGACGAGTCGATTACTGCCTCGGGCGAGGTCGCGCGCGCGTTCGCGCTCGGCGATGGCGGCGATTACTACGCCGGCCGCGGTGGCGGCATCGGCCAGGGCCTGGCCGGCGCCCTCGGCGTCGCCGTTGCGCAGCCGGACCGCCCGATCGTCGCGCTGTCGGGTGACGGCTCGGCGATGTACTCGATCCAGGCCTTGTGGACCGCCGCCCATCACGGGCTCGATATCGTGTTCGTGATCCTCTCGAACCGCGAGTACCGCATCCTCAAGCACAACATGGATACCTACCGCGAGCGCTTCGGCATCGTCACCGACAAACCGTACCCGCACATGAACCTGGCCGAGCCCGCGCTCGGCTTCTGCGCGATGGCGCAGGGCATGGGACTGCGCACACGCGAAGTCGACTCGGCCGCGGCACTCGGCACCGCGTTGACCGAAGCGACTGCCGCCGGCGGCGCCTGGCTGATCGACGTCGCTATCGGAGGCAAGGGCGAATAGGGCCAGCCGCGTTTGCTGGTTCACCAGGCCCTCGGACAATTCCGGGCCCGCGAGCGAGCAAGCGCCCGAGCACGGCGGGAACAGCGGCTTGGGCGATGTCACATACCCTACCCCGGGTAGACCAAGGCCGCTGAATCGCCACATTCGCCATGCGAATGTGAACGCCTGCTAAATCTCGGCGCGTTGCATTGCGGCGCCCCGTGCCGACTCCGCAGACTCGGGCACGCCATTGCGCCACGACGCACAACGCCGTCGGATCACGACGCGCTCGCTGATGCGACGCTTCAATCAGAACAAACCGGCGCCTGACATGCCGGCCTGCGCTGCGCCCCGAGGGTGCTGCCGCCAGCCGGGATCCGCACGTCATCCGGGGGAGGGAGCGTGGAAGAGATCGACCTGACCGACATCATTTCCGCCCGCGCCAACGCGATCGAAATCGAGGCCAGCATCGAACCGGCTCACGGGGCTGTCGAAATATTGCGCGATCAGGACGATCCCTACCCGGTGACCATGCGCCACGGGGCGCGCACGATCATCGGCGCGCCGGAATCGCGCCGCCTGTACGTTCGCCTCGGACCTTCGGCCCGGGCCTGCCGCGTGACGGTCGTCGACTGGTACGACTGAGACCGCCGCAGCGTCCGCGCCACGGCCTCACCAGTCGTGCGGCTCCCCGTTCCACTTCCAGAAGCTGCCATTGGTAGCGGCATCGAGCTTGTCGATGGTGCCGACGATTCCGCGCGCGCTCTCCTGCGGCGTGATGTCGGCTTCCGCGCCGCCCATGTCGGTCTGCACCCAGCCCGGGTGAATCACGCACACGTTGATGCCTTCCTTGCCGAGCTCGATCGCGGCGAGCTTCATGAACTTGTTCAGCGCCGCCTTGGTCGCGCTGTAGGCGAAGCCGAGCGTCATGTCGAGCGACAACGCGCCCATCTGCGAAGTGATGGTGACGAGCCGCGGTGCCGCACTCGCGCGCAGGTTGCCGACGAGCGCGTGCAGCATGCGGACCGGGCCCATGGTGTTGACCTCGAAAGCCTGGCGCCAGCCGTCGAAGTCCATCTCGTAGGCGGTCTGCCGGGCGTACTCCGGCCCCAGTGTGCCCGCATTGTTGATGAGGATGTCGACCGGCCGCCCGCCGAGCGCCTCGGCGAGTGCGGCGACGGACGCCGCGTCGGCGACATCGAGCGCGAACGTCTCGACCGCGCCCGGCAAGGCAGTCAGTTCACCGGCGGCACGCGGGTCGCGGCAGCAGGCGAGCACGGTGTCGCCGCGCGCGGCATAGCACTTGACCAGTTCGAGACCGATGCCGCGATTGGCGCCGGTGATCAGGACGGTAGACATCTGGCAGCTCCTCGGATTGCTCGGCGCGCCATCATATACGGTTGCTGACGGTGCGCGGCATCGGGCCGCCGCGGGAAACGGTGGGAAGGCCGGTGCGGCGCGCGCAGGAGGCGCACGCCACGACGTCGAACGATGGGCGGGTCAGCGCGACCCGCCCTGCGGCGAGGTCTTACTTCTCGCAGGTCTCGAGGCCCTGGGTGACCTCGGCTTCGGCTTCCTTGCTCACTTTCGCATGTTGCTCCTTGGCCCAGGCTTCGACCTTGGCGCTCTCGTCCTTGGCCTTCTGCTCGAGTTCACCGAACTTGGCCTTGGCCCCGGCCTCGTCCATCTTGCCGGCCGCGACCTTCTCTTCGATCTTGCCCCAGCGCTCCTTGGCGCGCGCGTTGACCGCTTCCATTCGCTTCGCCACGCCTTCGTTGATCTTGGCGATCTTGGCCTGGGCGTTCGCTTCGGCCTGCTTGGTCATCTCGGCGCAGGTCATGGCGTGCGCGATCGAACCGAAGCTCATGGCGGCAACGGCGAAAACGATGGTCAGAATTTTCATGTCAGCTCCTAACGCGCCAGCGGCGCAGTGTCGAGTTTTCTCGAGGACTCTGGTGCTCGCACCGCGGTGCTTTCCTGCATCGAGCCCGGTCGAACCGTCGCGTGTCCCCGCTCGCGGATGCGCCACGGGTGAAGGTGCGGGCGGCGGCCGGACTGCCGAAGTCCCTCCCTGAGGCTGCACGGGGGCAGCGCCTGCATACTACCGCCGTTTGCGTGAACCGAACATGAACACCGCCGGCGGCGGCGCTGCCGCGACGCGCGCAGCGTCAACGCGGCGCGCACCAGGCGATCGGCAGGCAGTGCGCGCGCAGCCATTCGCACGCATCGTCGGCATCCTCGGCGAACCAGCGCGCGCTGCTGCCGAGGCGGAACGAGTAGCCCCAGGTGTCCATGTCGGCGAGCATCCGCGCCCGGCCGAATGCCGGGATGCCGTCGGCCAGCACGATCGACAGGTAACACACGGCGCATTCCTCGAGGTCGTCCCCGCCGGCATCGGTGTCGAGCACCGCGCGCCGCGCCTCGTCGGCACAGACGAAGTGGCAGCCTTCGTGCAGCGCGGAATGCACCGGCGTGTCCGCGCGCACGTAAAGCGTGGCGCCGCGCAGTCCGGCTTCGGGTTCGCCCCAGTAGCTGCCGGGGATCGCCGCGCCGTCCGCGACCCAGGCGAGGGCCAGGCCATGGCGCGCGAAAATCTCGCGCAGTGCGCGGCCGATGGCGCCTGCCGGCGCGCCGATTCTGATGACGTCTGCTTGCACGGAGCGGTGGGTCGCCGTCGCGACGGCGGATGGGGCGGGCGCCTATTGTATCGCGGCCCGTCGCACTGTCGCCGAACGTAGCCCACGACGCCGCGCACGCCGCGATGCGCAGCGGCTCACAGCCGATGCACCGCGAGCACGTCCTCGCCGAGCGTCGCGCGCGCGACATCGAGCAGATGGCGGTGATGGGTGAACAACAGGACCTGCCCGCCGGCGGTAAACCGGGCAAGCGCCTCGAGCACGCGTGACGCCCGCTCGTCGTCGGACGTCACGAGCACGTCGTCGAGCACCAGCGGCATGTCCGGATGGGCGGCGCGGCGCAGTTCCAGTGCCGCGAGTCGCAGCGCGAGGTAGAGCTGGTCGGCCGTGCCTTCGCTCATCGCGTCCAGGCTGATTTCTGCACCGTCCGCGCGCAGCGCGCGCAACACCGGCGCACCGGCCGACTCGTCGGTCGTCAGGCGCGTGTAACGTCCGCCCGTGATCAGCGCGAAGTAGTCCGACGCGCTCGCCAGCATCGGCCCCTGTGCACGCTCTCGGTAGCTGACCAGTGCGCTGGCAAGCAAGGCATGGCCCAGGCGCAGGCGCGCCCAGGGATGCAGTGCGGCGCGCAGCCGCGCGGCGGCGGCCTCGATCGTCTCGCGCGCAGCGGCAGCACGGTCCGAATCGTCGATTGCCGCGAGCGCGTGACGGGCCGCTTCTTCGGCCGCGCGCGCCGCCTGCTGCTCGTCGGCGTGCACCGCGATCGCAGCCCGGCAATCGGCGAGTTCGCGTTCGATGGCAGCACTGTCCAGTCCCCGCAGACGCTCACGCAACGCCTGCTCGCCGTGTGTCGATGCCTCGGCGATGCCGCGGCGCACCTGCAGCAACTCGTCACCGAGCCGCTGCTTGCGCGCCGCCGCTTCCTCGACCGCGGGCAGCGCTTCGGGCGCGGCGACGCCGCCGGCACGACACAGTCCCGCGATGATGTCGCGCTGGCGCGCCCACGCCTCGCCTGCACGCCGCTCGTCCTGCGCCGCGCGCGCGCGGTCGCGCGACAGCTCGCGGCGCTGCTGTTCGGCCTCCCGCGCCGCGACCAGGCGCCGCTGCACGCGGTCGCAGAAATCGTCGGCGTCGTCGGGCGGCGGCTCGTCGAGCAGGCGCGCGAGCGCGTGCGCGCGGTCGGCGAGCTCGTCGACCAGCGCCGTGTCGGCAGCCGCCGCGCGGCGTGCATCGCGAAGCTTGCCGTCAGCGTGTGCGAGTTCGTCGAGCTCGTCGAGGCGGGCGCGAAACGCGTCGATGTCGAGCGGCCCGGCGAGGTGCAATCGCGCGAGCCAGCAGGCCAGGTTCGCCTCGTGCGCGGCCAGCGTCGCATCGAGTTCGGCGAGCGCGCGCTCGATGCGCTCGAGTTCCGTGCGGGCACGAGCGCCGGCGCGTTCGCGCTCGCGGACCTCGGCGGCATGACCGGTCGCTTCGCGCAGCGTGCGCGCCGCGAGCGCGGTCAGCGCGGTCAGCGCCGCGTGACCGTCCTCCGCCGCCGGCGCAAGGCCGCACTGGCCGAGCGCGCCCGACAGCTGCTGCACGGCGCATGCAGCCTGCTGCACGGTGTCGTCGCGGACGGCGAGCTGCCGATCGAGCTGCGCCTGCAGCTCGAGCAGGTGGGCGCGGCGTGTCTGCCACTCCGCGAGGCTTTCCGGTTGCAGTTCGGGCAGGCCGGCCTCGGTAAGCCGTGCGCGCCATGTCCCCAGCAGCGCGGCTTCCTCGGCCCGGCAGGCCTCGAGCGCGTCGGCGTTGGTGGCAAGCGCTGCCGTCATCTGCTCGATGCGCGCGCGTGCCTCGCCCAGGCGTGCCACGCGGTCGGTGTCGACGCGCAACAGGTCGGCCTGTTGATCGGCCTCGCGCTGGGCCAGCTCGAACGCCTCGGCGAGGGGCCGCGTCGCATCGAACGCCGGGCCGACGCGTGCCGGCTCCTCGCTGCGCTCGACGTAAGCGGCGCGGACCAGGGCCCAACCGTGATCGCGCCGCTCGCGCGCCTGTGTCAGCGTCTCGATGCTGGCCACCGCACCGGCCGCGGTCAGCTCCTGCTCGCGCAAGCGCTGCTGCGCGATGTGCGCGTGCAATTCCTCGCGCTCGTCACCGAGCTGCCGCGAGGCCGTGCGCGCGGCCTCGAAACGGCCGCGCGAAGCCGCGATATCGGCCTCGAGCAGCGGGCGCGCGGCGCGCAGCCCGGCCATCGACGTCATCCCGAGATCGGCCAGCCCCTGCGCCACGCGCGCCTGTGCCGCCTCGATCTCCTGCTCGAGGGCGCGCAGCCGCGCCGCCGCGTCCCCGAGACCGCGCGCGTACTCGAGCGCATGCTCGAGTCCCTCGAGGGCAGCCGGGTCGATCGCCGCAGCCGGCAGATCCGCCGCGCCGGCGAGTTGATCGCGCAGCGCCGCGGCCTGCTCGCGCAAGCCGTCGCGCCGCACGCGCAACGTGTCGACCGCCTGCAGATGCTGGTTGATGCCGACGCGATCGGAGCGTGCGGGGAGCGTACCGAGCAGGTCGGCGAGCGCCACGCCCGGCGCGACCCGTGCCGAGCGCAGGGCCAGGTCCTGCTCGGCGCTGGCGCGTTCGGCCTGGTGCTGACGCAGCGCCGTGCGCGCGCGTCGCGCCGGCGCGGCCGCGCCGGCCAGGCGCTCCACGGCCTCGGCGTGTTCGAGTACGCGCGCATCGTGCGGCAGGGTGCTGAGCGTGTCGTCGCAACGCGCGAGTTCGGCGCGAGCCTCGTCGCGATCGATGGCGGCGCGCCGCTGCGCCTGCTCGGCCGCGAGACGGCGCTCGCGCGCATCGGTCGGCAGGTCGGGCACACCATCGAGCGCTTCGAGCTCGCGCGTGAGCTGATCGCAACGCCGCAACTGCGGCTCGACGACGCCGAGCGCGGTGAGTTCGTTCTCGCGCCGCCGTGCCGCTTCGAGTGCCGCACCGATCGCCTGCAGGCGGTCGACTGCTGCCTCGTGGTCACGCTGCAGGCGATGCCAGTCGTTGGGCCGCGTCTGCGCCTCGCGCAACTCGCGGCGCGCCTCGTCGAGGGCATGCCGCGCGGCATTGATCACGGCATGCTGCGCACGCCCGTGCGGATTGAAGTAATGCTTCGCATCCGCGTCCAAGGTCTCGACCAGCGCGGCGACACCCCGCGTGCCGGCACTCGCCTCGAACAGCGCGGCACCGAGTTCACCCTCGCCGCGCACCAGGTTGCGGCCCCCTTCGCGCAAACGCGCGTGGTCGATACCGAACATCATCTCGAACTCGGCCCGCTGCAGGCCGGCCGTCAGCGCGTGCACGAGTTCGGCGGACGCCACGTCCTGCGGCTCGGCCGGGCCGACGGCCGGGTCGAAGCTGTGCAGCGTGTCCTTGCGTCCCTTGCGCCGCACGAGGCCGACCTCCGCGCCATCGGCGTCGATGAACACGCCGGCGATCCGCAGCTCGCGCGCACTGTGCAGGAAGGTGTCGCTGCTGCGCTGGGGAACGCCGAAGCGCAGATCGAGCATCGCGCGCAAGGCCGACGACTTGCCCGCCTCGTTGGGCCCGTAGACGAGATGCAGATTCGCCGCGCCACGCGCGAAGTCCAGCGTCTCGCCGCTGAAAGGGCCGAACGCCTGCAGGATGAGCCGGGCGAGACGCATCAGGGCTGCCCGTCGTCGAGCAGGCGGGCCAGCACGGTCGCCTCGGCGTCACGCAGCAGCGCGCCGAGTTCGGCGGCATTGCCGTCGAGTGCGAGGCCGATGTCACCGACCTCGCCCGGCAGATCGTGCAACAGGCGGCCGAGCTCGGCTTCGACGAACGCAGCCAGGCGCTCCGGGTCCGCCACCAGCGCGTCGACCAGGCGCACGAGCTCACCGACGGCGTCGTCCCGCTCGGCCTGCGCGAGGCGCTCGAGCGGCGCCGCGAGACGGCTGCGCACCTGCTCCACCCATACCTCGGCCTCGCCGATGTCCTGCGCCGCGGCCTGCACCTGCGCCGCCAGGGTGCCGGGGCTGCGCGCCTCGAGCGCCTGCAGGGCACTTGTTCCGGTCAACGTCACGCGCATCGCGTGCAGGCGGTCCGGCGCGGTGCCGACGACCGCCTCGGCGGCGTCGCGAAACGCGGCGCCGACCGCGCCAAGCTCGTCCGCGCCTTCGAGCGACACCTCCAACTGGTGCCAGCGCACGACGTCGAGCGGCACGAACTCGCTGTCCAGACGACCGCCTTCCACCGTCACCAGTTCGCAGCCCTTGGCGCCGGTCTCGTTGGCGTGTCTTCCCTGCAGGTTGCCGGGGAAGACGATGCGCGGTGACTCGCTCACCACCTCGCGCGCGTGCACGTGGCCGAGCGCCCAGTAGTCGTAGCCCTTCGCCACCAGGGTGGCGGGCTGCGTCGGCGCGTAGCGATCGTGGCCGGGCCGCCCGGTGAGGCTGGTATGCAGCAGGCCGATGTTGAACAGGCCGGGCAGCGGCGCCGGGTAGCCCGGTACGAGGTCCTCGTCGACGGCGCGGTTGGGAAAGCTGCGCCCGTGGATGGCAACGCCGGACTTCTCGAGCACGACGGTTTCGGCACTGCGGCTGGAGAACACGGTGACATTCGCGGGCGGCACCAGGCGGCGCGTGATCACGCTCTGCGCGTCGTGATTGCCCTGCACGATGAATACCGCGATGCCGGCCCGCTCGAGACGCACCATCTGTCCGCGGAAGTAGAGGCCGGTGTGGAAGTCCTGCCAGTCGCCGTCATACACGTCACCGGCGAGCAAGACGAAGTCGACCGCGGCCTCGATGGCCAACTCGACGAGGTTCTCGAGCGCCCGGCGCGTCGCGCCGCGGATGCGTTCGACAGGCGCACCCTCGTAGCGGTCGAGGCCGCGCAGCGGACTGTCGACGTGCAGGTCGGCGGCATGGACGAAGCGCACGGTGCTCAGCGTCCGTGGCGATGCGGCGTCACGCGCGCGCCCGCCATGTGAGCGAGCCCTTCCGCGGCGCACCGGTACGCGGTGCGAGCGTAGAGAGTTTGGACCCGCAGTGGAAAGGGAAGACGACAGGCACGCTCAGGCTCCGGTCTGCACGGTGCGACGCCGCGAGGCGCGGGCCGTCATTATAGGCGTGTCGGGACCCACGGCCGTGCTATGCCGGCGCGAGATGCCGCGGCGCGAATGCGCCCGACCTGCCACGTCCGGTCGGGGCGGGAATGATCGCGAAGCCAGGGCAACGGACGTCGCGGGACCGACGCCGGACCGACTCCCGGTCGAACCGGCATCGACCCGGGACTGCCCCGGGAGGCGCATCGCCGTTCGTCAGTTTTGGGAGCTGGGGCGGCGTTTGCCCGGCGCTCGTCCGGTACAGTCGCTCGACACCGCCGCCACGAGGAAGCTCGCCATGCCCGCGCAGCGTTCAGCCACAACGCACACGCTCGCCAGTGCCTTGCTGCTGCTGGCGCTGTCGACGACACGGACCGCGGCCGTGACCCACGCCGTCGGTCCCGGCCAGGCACTGCAGGAACTGGACGAAGTGCCATGGGAGA
>JAUIFX010000188.1 GCA_030429865.1 Gammaproteobacteria bacterium
CTGGACGCCGAGATGATCTGGGGCCTGCGCCAGGCGGGCATCCCGCTGCTGGTGCTGCTGACCAAGGCCGACAAGCTCAAGCGATCCAGGAAGTTCAGCGCGCTCAAGAAGCTGCGGCAGGGGCTGGGGCTCAAGGGCGACGAGATGATCGCCTTCTCGGCGGTGACGGGGGAGGGGGTCGAGGACGCCTGGCGGCTGATGAACGCGGCGACGGGGGGGGCGTGAGCTACAAGCGCCCCGACCACTACACCAAGCGGGCGAAGCAGCAGGGCTACGCGGCGCGCTCGGTGTTCAAGCTCGAGGAGATCGACCAGCGCCACCGCATCTTCTCCCGCGGCGACGCCGTGGTCGATCTGGGCTGCGCCCCGGGATCGTGGAGCCGCTACGCCCGCAAGCGCATCGCCGACGGGCCGCTGGTGGGGGTGGACCTGTCCGAGACCTCGGGCGTGAACGGTCACTTCCTGCAGGCCTCGGTCTACGACATCGACGGCGACACCTTGCTCGAGCTGCTGGGGCGGCCCGCGGACATCCTCATCTCGGACATGGCCCCCGCCACCACCGGGGATCGCTTCGGCGACCACGTCCGGCAGATCGAGCTGGCCCAGCGCGCGCGGGTCCTGGCGACCGAGGTCCTGCGCCCGGGCGGCGCCGTGGTGCTCGAACACGGCGCCGGGCAGGGCGCGGCGGTGCGCGCGTTGCTCGCACGCGCGGGCCTGCTCGGCATCGCCACGCGGCGCGACCTCGCCGGACGCGAGCGCGTTACCCTCGCGCGCAGATGACAGTCACGCGGGCGCGCGGCACACTGGGACGGTTTCCGCACCTGCGAGGCGCCCCCGGCGCGTGACCATGGACGACGAGATCCTGCTGCGCTACAGCCGCCAGATCCTGCTGCCCGAGATCGACATCGACGGCCAGGAACGCCTGGCCCGGTCGAGCGTGCTCGTGATCGGACTCGGCGGACTGGGCTCGCCGGTCGCGATGTACCTCGCCGCCGCGGGTGTCGGCCGCCTGGTCCTGGTCGACCACGATGTCGTCGAGCTGTCCAACCTGCAGCGTCAGATCATCCACGCAACGGCCGACGTCGGGCGCGACAAGGTCGCCTCGGCGCGCGACCGGCTGCATGCGCTCAACCCGACCGTGAACATCGAGACAGTCTCCGCGCGCCTCGACGACGACGCTTTCACCGCCCTGCCGGACGACATCGACGTCGTCGTCGACGCCACGGACAACTTCGCCACCCGCTTCGCCATCAACCGGCACTGCCTGCGCAGCGGCGCGGCGCTGGTCTCGGGCGCCGCGATCCGCTTCGAAGGCCAGGTCACGGTGTTCCACCCCGGGCAGGGCGAGAGCCCCTGCTACCGCTGCCTGTACCGCGAGGACACGGGGCTCGACACGAGCTGCGCGACCAACGGCGTGGTCGCACCGCTGCTCGGCATCATCGGCAGCGTCCAGGCGATGGAGACGATCAAGGTACTGTTGGGGATCGGCGAGGACCTGACCGGGCGCCTCATGCTGCTCGATGCGCTGGCCATGGAGTGGCAGGCGATGCGCCTGCGGCGCAACCCGGCCTGCCCGGAATGCGGCGGCGCGGGTGCCGAGGGCAGGCCCGCGGGCTGAGGACCGGGCGGCGCGGGCCGCACCGGATGAATGGCGCCGGATGGATGGCGCTGGCTGGAGGGCGCCGGGTGAACGACAGTCGCGCGCCGCGCTCAGACGGCGACGGCGAACGGCAGTTCTTCGCCGCCTTCGAGCGTGCCGAGAGCGCTCTGCAGGCTCTCCTCGGCATAGCAGCGGCACTGACCGCAGCAGGTCGACACCGCGAGCCGGTCGGCCAGGCAATCGACGGTGCGCGCGCCGTCGCGCACGGCCTGCTCGATGTCGCGCTCGGTGACGTTGTTGCAGATGCAGACGTACATCGTGTCACGCCTCGGGTGGATGTCGGAAAGAATACTAGTCTTAATGAGAACTATTTACAACCACCCGGGTGTGACGGCGCGCACACCGCGCGCCACCGGACCTCACATCGCCGACTGCTCGTAGTTTTGCAGGCCGACGCGCTCGATCAGCTCGAGCTGGGTTTCCAGCCAGTCGACGTGATCCTCCTCGCTCGCGAGGATGTCCGCGAGCAGCTTGCGCGTGACGTAATCGCCGACGCTTTCGCAGTGGGCGATGCCTTCGCGCAGGTCGGGAATGGCATCGTGCTCGAGCGCGAGATCGGCCTTGAGCACTTCGCGCGTGTCCTCGCCGATGCGCAGCCGGCCGAGATCCTGCAGGTTGGGCAGCCCCTCGAGGAACAGGATGCGCTCGATGAGCTGGTCGGCATGGCGCATTTCGTCGACCGATTCCTCGTATTCCTTGGCGTCGAGCTTGGTCAGGCCCCAGTTCTTGAACATGCGCGCATGCAGGAAGTACTGGTTGATGGCCGTCAGCTCGTTCTTCAGCACCCGGTTCAGGTACTCGATGACCTTGGCGTCACCTTTCATATGCGGTCTCCTCGATGTCGTACCGGCGCGGCGCCGGCGACGCCGGGTTCAGCGCCGGGGCGCTCGTGCCGATGATGGAAGCCATGATACACCTACGCACCGGCCGCCACAGCGCGTGCGGCGGTGCCGCGACAGCGCACACGGCAGGCGCGCGCCGGCGGCGGCGCGCCATCTGAGGGAGACTGACCATGGATCTGGGTTCGATCATCGTGCTGGTCGCGGTCATCGTCGTGCTCGGCTACGGCATCGTCATTTTCAACGGCCTGGTCACGCTCAAGCACAACGTGGCCAAGGCCTGGTCGAACATCGACGTGGTGCTCAAGCAGCGCCACGACGAGCTGCCCAAGCTGGTCGCGATCTGCAAGCAGTACATGGCCTACGAGAAGGACACGCTGGAGCGCGTGGTCAGCGCACGGCGGGCGGTCGCGGCGGCGCGCGAATCGCATGACGTGGCCTCGCTCGGCAGCGCCGAAACGCAGCTCAGGCGCGGTCTCGGCAACTTGTTCGCGGTCGCCGAGGCCTATCCCGATCTCAAGGCCGACAAGAACTTCCGGCATCTCCAGGAACGCATCTCGACGCTCGAAGACACCATCGCCGACCGGCGCGAGTTCTACAACGAGAGCGTCAACCGCAACAACGTGCGCATCGAGCAGTTTCCCGATCTCGTCATCGCACGCTGGTTCAATTTCGGCGCACAGGCGCTGCTCGAGTTCAGCGAAGCGGAAAAAGCCGACGTCGACCTGCAGGCCCTGTTCGGCTGACGGCGCTCGGCGTGGCCCTGTTCAGCGACTTCGCCCGCGTGGCGCGCGCGGCCGACGGCGCCGAGTTCACCGTCGCCGTCACTGTCGCGCTGATCGCCGGCGCGCTCGCGCTGTGGGGCGCGTTCCGCTTTCTCGCGCGTAAACGCATTGTCGAGGACACGCCGACGGCCCTGGTGCGTTCCGCACCGCAAGGCTACGTCGAACTGCAGGGCCGCGCGCAGCTCATCGACGGCGACCCGATCCACGCGCCGCTCTCGATGCGCCCCTGCGTGTGGTTCCGCTACAAGGTCGAGCAACGCCGTGAACGCCGTGGCGGCAACGAACGCAGCGCCTGGCGCACCATCGAGCGCGGGGTCAGCGAACATCTCTTCTATCTCACCGACCATACCGGCAGCTGCGCGGTCGACCCTGACGGCGCGGCCGTCACCGCGGCCCATCGCCACGTGTGGTACGGCAACAGCCGCATCCCCGGCCGCTACCATGCCGACGACGGTACCTGGTGGGCGCGCGCGCTGGGCAGTTTCGGCCAGCCTTTTCGTTATACCGAGCTGCGCATCGAGCCGGGCGACGAGATCTACGCGCTGGGCGAGTTCACCACGCACGGCGGCGGCGCGGTGCGCTTCGATCGCGAAGGCGCCATCGGCGACCGCCTGCGCGAATGGAAACGTGACCAGGCGTTCCTGCTGCGCGAGTTCGATGCCAATGGCGACGGCCACGTCGATATGCACGAATGGGAGACGGCGCGGGCGCGCGCCGCGGCCGAGGTCGACGCCACGCAGGGCGGCAACGCGGGACCGCCACCGGTCGACCTGCTCGCCCGCACGCGCACCTCGCGCCGGCCGTTCGTCATCGCGGCCGGTACCGAGGAAGCGCTGCTGCGCCGCTGCAACCGTGCCGTCGCGGGCCTGATGACGCTCGCCGTGCCGTGCCTGGTCGGCGCGCTGTGGGCGCTCGCGCTGCGCCTGTCCGGCTGACACGCACGGCCGGCGGCGCGTGGCGCTGTAGAGCGCGCAAGGCCAAGGGCGGCATAATGCGCGGCATGAAAACGACCCCCGCCGCAAGCCACACGCTGGCGCGCCTGCCGCGCTTTGCCTCGCTCGATCCGCACGACCTCGACGCGCGCGTGAACGCGTTGCTCGACGAACACCGCGCACGGCTCACCGCCCTCACCGCGCAGCCCGATGATGCGAGCTGGGACAGCGTCATGGCGCCGCTCGAAGCGATGGACGACGCCCTGCAGCAGTTGTTCGGCCCGTTCTCGCACCTGCACGGCGTGGCCGACTCCGAGGCGCTGCGCGCGGTGTACAACGATTGCCTCGCGGCGATCACGACCTATTCCAGCGAGCTGGCGCAACACGCCGGGCTCGCCGCCTGTTACCGCCACGTACGCGACGGCGCCGAGTACGCGACGCTGCCGCCGGCACGGCGCAAGGTCATCGACAACGCACTGCGCGATTTCCGCCTCGGCGGCATCGACCTGCCGCCGGCGGCGCAGGCGCGGGTGAAGACGCTCAAGGTCGAGCTCGCCCGCCTCGCGACACGCTTCGAGGAAAACGTGCTCGACGCCACCCAGGCGTTTCGACTCAACATCCGTGACGAGTCACGTCTCGCCGGTCTGCCCGAAGGCGTCAAGGCGCTCGCGCGGCAGAACGCCGAGCGCGCCGACGAGCCGGGCTGGACGTTGACGCTCGATTTCCCCTGCTTCCAGCCGGCCATGGCACACCTCGACGACCGCGAGCTGCGCCACGCGCTCTACGAGGCCTACGCAACGCGCGCCTCCGACGCCGGCCCGCTCGCCGGCAGTCACGACAACGGCGAGGTGATGCGCGAGATCCTCTCGCGCCGCCAGGCGCTCGCGCGCGAACTCGGCTACGCCAACTATGCCGAGCTGTCGCTGGTGACCAAGATGGCGCCGTCGACCGAGGCGGTGATCGATTTCCTGCGGGAGCTCGCGGCGCGCGCGCGCCCGGCGGGCGAGCGCGAGCTGAGCGAACTGCGTGCGTTCGCCGCGCGCGAGCTCGGGCTCGAAACGCTCGAGGCATGGGACGTCGGCTGGGCCGCCGAGAAGCTGCGCAAGCAGCGCTACGACCTCAGCCAGGAAGACCTGCGGCCCTACTTCCCGGTGGCGCAGGTCATCGACGGCATGCTCGCGGTCGCGGCACGCGTGTTCGGGGTCCGTTTCGAGTGCGTCGAAGACGTCGAGACCTGGCATCCCGAGGTGACGTTCCACGCCATCGTCGACGAGGACGATGCCCCCATCGGTTTCTTCTACCTCGACTTGTACGCGCGCGAGCGCAAGCGCCCGGGAGCGTGGATGGACGAATGCCTGGTGCGCTGGCAGCACGGCGACAGCCGCCAGCTGCCGGTCGCCTATCTCGTGTGCAACTTCACGCCGACCGTCGCCGGCCGGCCGAGCCTGCTCACCCACGACGAGGTCACCACGCTGTTCCACGAGTTCGGCCACGGCCTGCATCACATGCTGACCCGCATCGACCGCCCGGCCGTCGCCGGCATCAACGGCGTCCCGTGGGACGCGGTCGAACTGCCCAGCCAGTTCCTCGAGAACTGGTGCTGGGAGCGCGAGGCGCTGGACCTCATCAGCGCTCACCACGAGAGCGGCGAAGCGCTGCCGGATGCCCTGTTCGAGCGCCTGCTCGAGACGCGCCGTTTCCAGGCCGCCATGCAGACGTTGCGCCAGGTGGAATTCGCGCTGTTCGACTTCCGGCTGCACCGCGAATTCGACGACGACACCGACATCCAGGCATTGCTCGACAGCGTGCGCGCCGAGGTCGCGGTGGTGACGCCGCCACCCTGGAATCGCTTCCAGCATTCCTTCGCGCACATCTTCGCCGGCGGTTACGCGGCCGGCTATTACAGCTACAAGTGGGCCGAAGTGCTCGACGCCGACGCGTTCGCGCGTTTCGAGGAGGACGGGGTGTTCAACACCGATACCGGGCGCGCCTTCCGCGAGACCATCCTCGAGAACGGCGGCGCGGAGGACGCCATGGCCCTGTTCAAGCGTTTCCGCGGCCGCGAACCGCGCATCGATGCGTTGCTGCGTCAGGCTGGACTGGACGCTTGAGCAAACCGGATAATCGCGGCGTGACTCGCCCCGCCCGCCTCATCCTCGCGCTCCTGTGCGTGCTCGCCTGGCCCGGCTCGGCGCACGCGGAGAGCGTCTGGGTCATCGACAAGCTGCTCGTCGGCATCCACGAGGCCAAAGACCTCGACAGCGCCATCGTCAAGGTGCTGCCGACAGGAACCGTGCTCGAGGTGCTCGAGCGCGACGGCGAACTGGCCCGCGTCGCGGATCCGGAAGGCACCGAAGGCTGGGTCGATGCCGCCTACCTGAGCGCCGAACAGCCCGCGGCGCTGCGTCTCGAAGCGCTCGCCGCCGAGAAGGCCGCGCTAGAACAGCGTCTCGAAGCGCTGGCCGCGGAGGACGGTGCGGCGGGCGGCGCGCCGCCCCCGGGCGAACTCGGCGAGCAGGTCGAGGCGCTGACCCGCGAGAACACCGAGCTCAAGGGCAAGTTGTCCGACGAGCGGCTGCGCGCCGGCGAACTGCAAAGCGAAGTTGCGGCCCTGCGCGCCGAGCTGCGCGACAGCGCCACGCCGCCCGACGCCCGCATCGTCGAGCTCGAACGCGCACGAGACGAGCTCAAGGCCGAACTCGAGAAGGCCGAGGACGCGGTCGCCGAACTGTCGGCGCGCTCCTCGCTGCAGGCGACCTCGGCGATGGTGCCGTTGGTGCTGCGCGAATACGCCACGTTGATCGCCATCGGCCTGGTGCTGATCGTGGCCTTGTCCTTCGTCGGCGGCATCTTCCTCGTCGATTTCCTCAATCGCCGCCGCCACGGCGGCTTCCGCGTATGAGCGGTGACGCCCGCGGCCGGCACCCGGCCGCGCGGCGCTGACGCGGCGGCACCGATGGCCACGGTAGCGAGCTGGAACGTCAACTCGATCCGCGCCCGCCTCGACCACGTCGTGCGCTGGCTCGACGAGCACCGGCCCGACGCGCTCGCGCTGCAGGAAACCAAGGTCCAAGACGACGATTTCCCGCGCGAGGCGTTCGCCGAACTGGGTTACGAATGCGCCGTCGCCGGGCAGAAGAGCTACAACGGCGTCGCGGTGCTCTCGCGCCGTCCGCTCGAGGTGCTCGCCACCACCCTGCCCGGCTTCGACGACCCGCAGGCGCGCGTACTCGCGGTGGCACTCGACGACTTCGCGCTGCTCGACCTCTACGTACCCAACGGCAGCGCGGTCGGCAGCGACAAGTACGCCTACAAGCTGGCCTGGCTGGAGGCGCTCACGGCCTGGGTCGACGAGCTGCTCGCCAGCCACCCGGCACTGCTCGTCGTCGGCGACTTCAACATCGCGCCGGCCGACGCCGACGTGCACGACCCCGCCGCGTGGCAGGGCAAGGTGCTGTGCAGCGATGCCGAGCGGGCGCATCTCGAAGCGCTGCTCGCGCTCGGCCTGAGTGACGTGTTCCGCGCGTTCGAACAACCGCCCGGGAGCTTCTCCTGGTGGGATTACCGCCAGGCCGCCTTCCGCCGCAACCGCGGCCTGCGCATCGACCTGATCCTGGCCAGCAGCGCGCTCGCTCCGCGCGTGTGCGCCTGCCACATCGACCGCACGCCGCGCAGCTGGGACAAGCCCTCGGACCACGCCCCGGTGGTCGCCGAGCTGCAGGCCTGAGGGCGCCCGCCGGTGTCGCGGGCGGCGCGCGGCGACTGCGCTTGCCCGCCGTGGGACGCGATACGGCGCGAACGTGACACAATTTGACCGTTCGGGGCTAAAGTTTCCGCGCGGCGCGGTTCACACTGGTGACGCCGGGGACCACGGTGGAGCGCAACGATGAAGCATCACGAAGACGAATTCGACTTCGACTACTGGGCCGCGATCGCCAACGACGATCCGGACGCCTTCGAACGGGCCCGCCGCGAGGTGCTCGCGAGCCTCATCGAGGCCGCGCCCGACACCAGCAGGCGCCGCCTGACCGGCCTGCAGTGGCAGGTCGACCGCGTACGCGAACAGGCCGACACGCCGCTCGGCGCCTGCCTGCGGATCTCGGGCATGATGTGGGACACGGTCCTCGGCGAGGACGGCCTGGTCGAGCGCATGGAAGAACTGACCGGCGAGCGCCCGCCGCGCGAACGTCCGCGCCGCAGCGCCGAGGTCCTGCCGCTGCGTGGACCCGAGCGGCGCGGCTGAGCACGGCGCAGGCGCGCCGCGCCCGTCGGCCCGGGTACTTGCAATCGAGCGCTGCGCGGGCCTAGAATCGCGCCCCTTTTCGAGCGCCAGGCAAGCCGCGGTCATGAAAACCGACATCCATCCGAATTACCGAGAAATCACCGTCACCTGCAGTTGTGGCAACTCGTTCCAGACGCGCTCGGCGCTGAACGACGAGCAGCTGCATCTCGACGTCTGCTCCGCCTGCCATCCGTTCTACACCGGCCAGCAGAAGATCGTCGACACCGCCGGCCGCGTCGACAAGTTCCGCCGCAAGTACGGCATGTCCTGAGCGCGGCCCCGCCGCGCCAGCGCGCCCGGCGCGCCCGGCGCGCCCTGCCCGCCTCGACGCGCAGGCCGGGAACTCCCGGCAACGGCCACGGTCTCACCGAATACGTTCGCCAGAACGTGCCCGTCATCCCTCCCTGGACGGGCAACCCGCCCCCCAAGCGGGTCTGAAGTGGCCCCGGACCAGTAAATCCCCCCCGATTCTAGCCGGGGCCCTTTTTTAACCTTCCATCTTCGCCGCGGGCGGCGCCCGCGCGGCTGCCGGTCACGGCGCCGGCGCATCCCCGCGACCCGCCGGCGCGACCTCCAGCCAGCCACCGATCACGGCCCACGCGGTCTCCGTGCCCTGGTGCTTGAGCGCGGAGAACAGCTGCACGTCGGCCCGCGGGCCGCCATGTTCGGCGAGGTAACGCGACACCTTGCGCAGCGCTTCGGCCTGCGCGCCGCGGCCGAGCTTGTCGGCCTTGCTCAGCAGCACGTGCAGCGGGACGCCGGCGGCGGCGGCCCAGGCGATCAGCGTACATTCCTGTTCGCGCAGTGGATGACGGATGTCCATCATCAGGACCAGCCCGGCCAGCGCGCGGCGGCGCTCGAGATAGGCCGGCAACTCGCGTTCCCAGTGCGCGCGCAGGCTCTTGGAGACCTTCGCGTAGCC
>JAUIFX010000189.1 GCA_030429865.1 Gammaproteobacteria bacterium
GACTGCCTCGACTGCCTCGACTGCCTCGACTGCCTCGACTGCCTCGACTGCCTCGACTGCCTCGACTGCCTCGACTGCCTCGACTGCTTCGACTGCTTCGACTGCTTCGACTGCTTCGACTGCTTCGACTGCCTCGGCTGCCTCGGCTGCCTCGGCTGCCTCGGCTGCCTCGACTGCTTCGACTGCCTCGGGCGTCCGGCTCGCGTCTGCGTCACGCCCGCCCGGTACGCCCGCGGAGGCGGGGGGCTCGAGGCGCGGCATCGGCAGCCCTGCCGCCGCGTAGATCACACGCAGCCGGGCTGCGGCACCGGCATGGCCGCGCCGCGCCGCTTCGCGCAGCCAGGTGATGGCCATGGCCTCGTCGGGCTCGACACCATCACCCGCCAGGTAGCGCCGCGCGAGGGCGAACTGCGCCGCCGGCAACGGCGTCGTCGTGCAGGGCGGCGAGCGCCGGATCGCCTGCCGCGATTGCGCCGACCCGCGGCGTCGTGACGGTGCCGGGCCCCTCGGCGCTGGCACCGCCGGCCGCCACCGGCGGTACCGCGGCTGTCGGCACGGCCGCTGCGGCGTGCTCCGTCGCCGCCGCCTGCGCGGTCACTGCCGGCGGCGCCGGGGGCACCACCGCCGCGGCCGGTGCGGCATCCTGCCCCCCCCGGGGGGCCGCGGAGACCGCGTCCGGACGTGCACGCGGCGCGGGTGCTTCCAGCGGATCCGCCGCCTCGGCGATGTCGAGACCCGCGGCGCGCGCGATGCGCAGCGCCTCGTGCTCGTCGTCGTCGCGCACGGCGGCGACGGGCGCGGCGCTTGCCGGCCCGTCGACGGCCGCGACCTCGTTGACGCGCGGCTCCTCGCGAACCTGTGCGAGCAGCGCGTCGGCGGCAGCGGGCGTCGTCTCGGCCTCGCTCACGCCGGCCGCGCGGTAGAGCTGGCCCAGGTTGCGCGCGGCCAGTGCGTGGCCCTGGTCGGCGGCAGCCCGGTACCAGGTCAGCGCCCAGGCCTCGTCCGGCTCGACGCCCTCGCCGAGCAGATACATGTTCGCCAGGTTGAACTGTGCTTCGGCATCTCCCGCGCGCGCCGCCACGGCATAGAGTTCGGCGGCGCGTTCCAGGTTGCGCGCAACGCCCTCGCCGCGCTGGTAGAGGCTCGCCAGCAGGGTCGCGGCAGCGGGCTCGCCGGCGTTGGCGGCCTCGGCAAGCGCCGGCACGGCATCGGCAGCGCGGCCGGCGTCGATGGCGGCCAGCGCCGCGTCGCGATCGAAGCCCGGCGCGGACGGCGCGAACAGCATCAACAGGGTCAGGAGCAGCGGCGTGCGCATCGGTACACTCCGGAGAGGCAGGCTCGGCGGCGCCCGGCCGGGCGCCGTGGGGGCGCCGGCGGGCGGCGGCCATGAGTCGTGGTGGGCGCGGAGTATAGGGGCTCGACTGCCGTCCCGCCATCGACTTCGCACGCCGACGTGGCGTGGTTCGGGATCGTCGCCCGATCGCCCCGGTCACGGTGTCGTGCGCGGGCAGCGCACCGGCGGCGCGGGCCGCGTTCCGGTCACGCCGGCGCAGCGGGCACGACCGCTCGCCACCACCTCGTCATACGGATGTAAGCAACGCCCGGAATACTGCCCTCGCAAGACACTTCGAAGTCAGCCGGAGCACACGATGATGGAAACGTTCGATCGCACGGATGTCACCGCGTTCGACGCGAACTGGCCGCGCCAGCTGGTTGCGACCGACGCGCCGCAGGGCTGGACGGAACTGGTCGAGCAGATTGCCGAGCTCGAGGAGTTGCTGAGCGAACTCGACGGCGAGGAGGACAGCCACGCCCAGCAGGCGCTCGCGCGGGTGCGGCAACTGCTCGAAGCGCGCCGGCGCAGCCTGCGCGCCATCGATGTCGGCTGAACCGACGCTGCTCGCGGCGCGTCGCCGGACACCGCGCGGGGTGCCGGGCGCCTTCCTTCAGCTCAGCTCGCGCTCAGCGTCTCCGCGAGACGCTTGGGGCGGAAGCCCAGCACGACGATGTTCTTGCCATTGGCCGTGATGTGCTTCTGCTCTTCCATGTCCTTGAGCACCTTGCCCACCATTTCGCGCGAACAGCCGACCAGGCGTGACAATTCCTGGCGCGTGACACGCACCTGCATGCCGTCGGGGTGCGTCATCGCATCGGGCTGCTCGCAGAGATCGAGCAACGTGCGCGCAACGCGGCCATAGACGTCCATGAAGGCGAGATCGCCGAGCTTGCGGTTCGTGTTACGCAGCCGCCGCGCGAGCTGCGAGGTCATCGCGATGATGAGATCGGAATAGATCTCCGTCAGGCCTTTCAGCTTCTTGTAGCTGATCTGCGCGATTTCCGCTTCGCCGCGCGCGCGCACCAGCGCGGTGCGGTTGGCATCCTCGTTGAACAGGCCGATCTCGCCGAAGAAATCCCCCGGATTGAGATACGCGAGCACGATCTCGTGGCCCTTGTCGTCTTCGAGCAGCACGGTGACCGAACCGCTGATGATGTAGAACAGCTCGCCGGCGGGATCGCCCTGCCGGATGATTGCGGCCTTGGATGGGAAAACCCGCCGGTGACAATGCGGCAGCAGTTTGTCGACGGACTTACCGACCTCGGGGGTCATCAACGACATGTTCTCAGTGCTCCATGCAATCGAGACGCCGTGGCGCGTGCCAATCTCGTGCACGGGCCGCGACGCGTGCAACGCTGCGCCCCCCGTCACCCGGGGCGAAACGCAATCTCAGTCTTCGCGGATCCAGCGTGCTTCCGCGAGAGAATACCGCATGCGCCGCTGCGCTGCAGTCGGCTGCCACACTTCGTCACGTTGTTCGTGAACCTGGAAGATGCGCACGAGGGCACCATCGACGACGGCGAACTCGTCGCCACCACGATAGCCGACCGCGTCGGCCGGCGCGAGCGGGGCGACGGTGAGCGGCTCGAGCAGGTACTCGTTCCATGTGTAGAGGTGCACCCCGGTCGCATGGCCCTGCTCGTGACTGAAGGTGACGACCACCTCGAAGCTGCCGTCACGGTCGAGATCGGCCACGAAGCTGTGCGAGAGCGTGCCCGCGTAGGGCGCGGTCAGGCGCGTGAGCACGAGTTCCTCGTTGGCAACGACGACCTGGTAGTCGGTCGTCGTCATCACCTGGCTCTGGTCGGCGGCGACGGTCACGTGGTAGGGGCCGAAGTCGAACTCGGCAGCCCCGGCCGCCGGCGCGCAGGCGAGCGCGAGCGCGGCCAGCGTCCCGGTCATGTGAGACGGCATGATTCTCTCCTTGTCGCGATTCGGGCCTGCCCGTACGTGCAGGCCACGACAGCATAGGCCAGGCCGCCGCGGAGATGACACCGGGCGGCCATGCATCGCTCTGTTGACTTTCGCTCAAAGATCTCTATATTTCTGGCACTACTCACGCGAGAGTGCTAATAACACTCCAATTTTTCTCGAAATATCAACTAGTTAAGTCAGGAGAAGGTAGGGTTATGAAGATTCGGCCTCTACACGATCGGATCATCGTCAAGCGGTGGGACGAAGAGAAGACCTCCCCGGGTGGCATCGTGATTCCCGATTCCGCCGCCGAAAAACCCGTCAAGGGCGAAGTCGTTGCCGTCGGCAACGGCAAGATTCTGGAATCCGGTGAAGTCCGTGCGCTCGACCTCAAGGTCGGTGACAAGGTCATCTTCGGCAAGTACTCGGGCCAGGAAGTGAAAGTCGACGGCGAAGACCTGCTGGTCATGCGCGAAGACGACATCATGGCCGTTTTCGACTGATCGATCCGCGACCAACGCACATCACAGGTTTCTGGAGGTTTAAATCAACATGGCTGCCAAAGAAGTCCGTTTTTCCGATGACGCGCGCTACCGCATGGCTGCGGGCGTCAATATCCTGGCCAACGCCGTCAAGCAGACGCTCGGCCCGAAAGGCCGCAACGTCGTGCTCGAAAAGAGCTTCGGCGCACCGACCGTGACCAAGGACGGCGTCTCCGTCGCCAAGGAAATCGAGCTGGCCGACAAGTTCGAGAACATGGGCGCGCAGATGGTCAAGGAAGTCGCATCGAAGACTTCCGATGTCGCCGGTGACGGCACCACCACCGCCACCGTGCTGGCGCAGGCAATCGTCCGCGAAGGCCTCAAGGCCGTCGCCGCCGGCGTCAACCCGATGGATCTCAAGCGCGGCATCGACAAGGCCGTGCAGGCCGCGGTTGCCGAGCTGCAGACGCTCGCCACGCCCTGCACCGACAGCAAGTCGATCTCGCAGGTCGGTACCATCTCGGCCAACGCCGACGAGCAGATCGGCAAGATCATCGCCGACGCGATGGACAAGGTCGGCAAGGAAGGCGTCATTACGGTCGAGGAAGGTTCGGGTCTCGAG
The DNA here is from genome assembly GCA_030429865.1 of Gammaproteobacteria bacterium. GTDB lineage: Bacteria > Pseudomonadota > Gammaproteobacteria > JACKNG01. The sequence continues at coordinate 4,355 of JAUIFX010000189.1, forward strand.
AACGAACTCGACGTGGTCGAGGGTATGCAGTTCGACCGCGGCTACCTGTCGCCCTACTTCATCAACAACCAGGAGACGATGAACGTCGAGCTCGAGGATCCGCTGATCCTGCTGCACGACAAGAAGGTCTCCAACATCCGTGACCTGCTGCCGGTACTCGAAGGCGTGGCCAAGTCGGGCCGCCCGCTGCTGATCGTCGCCGAGGACGTCGAGGGCGAAGCGCTCGCGACCCTGGTGGTCAACAACATGCGCGGCATCGTCAAGGTCGCCGCCGTCAAGGCACCCGGCTTCGGTGACCGCCGCAAAGCCATGCTCGAAGACATCGCCATCCTCACCGGTGGCACCGTGATCTCCGAGGAAGTCGGCCTGAGCCTCGAGAAGGCCAGCCTGGACGATCTCGGCACCGCCAAGAAGGTGCAGATTACCAAGGAGAACACCACCATCATCGACGGCGCCGGTGACGAGAAGGCCATCGAGGCCCGCGTCAACCAGATCCGCGCCCAGATCGAGGAGACCAGCTCCGACTACGATCGCGAGAAGCTGCAGGAGCGTGTGGCCAAGCTCGCCGGCGGCGTCGCCGTGATCAAGGTCGGTGCCGCAACCGAGGTCGAGATGAAGGAGAAGAAGGCTCGCGTCGAGGACGCCCTGCATTCGACCCGTGCCGCGGTCGAGGAAGGCGTGGTTCCCGGCGGTGGTGTCGCGCTGCTGCGCTCGCAGGAGAAGGCACGTGGCGTCAAGGTCGACAACCAGGACCAGCAGATGGGCGTCAACATCCTCGTCCGTTCGCTCGAAGAGCCGATCCGTCAGATCGTCGCCAACGCCGGCGAAGAGCCGTCGGTGGTCGTCGCCAAGGTCGCCGAGGGCAAGGGTAACTTCGGTTACAACGCCCAGACCGGCGAATACGGCGACATGATCCAGATGGGTATCCTCGACCCCGCCAAGGTGCCGCGGACCGCGCTGCAGAACGCCGCTTCGGTCTCTTCGCTCATCCTCACCACCGAAGCGATGGTGGCGGATGCGCCGAAGGAAGAAGGCGCCCCGGCCATGCCCGACATGGGCGGCATGGGTGGCATGGGCGGCATGGGAGGCATGGGCGGCATGATGTAAGCCGTCCGGCTCCCCAGCCGAACCGAAAGAACCCCGCCACCGTGCGGGGTTCTTTTTTTTTCCGGGCCCGGAAAACTCGTGCACCGCCAGCGGCCGCTCCGGGTCGACGGCGTATCACGCCCCACTGCCCGGGGCCCGCGCCCGGACGCTGCCGTGACATCCGACCGTCACGCCGCGACCCGCGTCCCCTTTCGGTGGCGCCTTCGATGCAAGCCGGCGCGACGCAGCGCGCGCACGCAGCGCCCACCACGCGGTCCGGGGACACAACGACGCGCGCCGCGCCGTCACCCGGTCAACCGCGCCGACACGCGCGGCGTTTCGCACCATCACGATGCCGCCCTGCCCCGTCGCGCACCAGCGAGGCTGGCAGCATTCCCCGCCGTGTGCCAATCACCCCACTGATTTCCATAGCTTAGCGATCGCGCTTGAAGCTGCTTCACATGGCATGTTAATTGGATTGCAGGCTTGCAACGGCGCACTCAAGGAAACGCTCGAGTGCGGCCGATAGCTACATGACAGCGCCAACACCGTGGGCGCGCGTAATCGACTCCGGAGGTAGCCATGACCACCATCGATTCGAGCCTGATCACCACGACCAGCGTGCGGGAGTACTTCAGCGGCGCCCTCGATGCCGCCGCCCGCAACCAGGATCTCGTCCTGCAGGACGCGACATCCGCCTACGTCATCAACCTGCTCACCGGCTACTGCCACGCCGGTGCGCTCGCCGCGGTCAGCGACGAAGGCGCGCACCACAAGGCGCTCGCCACCATCTACGCCGAAGCCGTCGAAGCAGACAGTCCCGAGCAGCGCAACCAGGCGCTGCAGCATCTCGGCGATCTCGCGCTGTTCGTCGCCGGCATCTTCACCGACAGTCTCAATCGCAAGCTCGTCGATGTCGATTACTACATCGGCATGGGCGAGGTCGCCTACGGCCACCTGCACGAGGCCTTGCAGCGCCGCCGCGACCGCTTCGCCCGTACCGAACTGTTCGAGGAGCTGTGCGCGAAGTTCTCCGCGCTCGTCGACGTCCTCGGCGAGGTCAGCGAAATGAGCGGCATGAAGTCGAACGCGGATGTCCTGCGAACCTACGAGGTGTGGCTGCGGACCGGCAGCGAACGTGCGCGCCGTCAGCTCGAGCGCTCGGGCATCGTGCCGCTGGCCACATCGGGTCCGCGGACGACGCACTGAAGGCGCACCTGTCATGCTGGTCAAGAACATTCAGCGCAGCCTCGCCAAGCTGTACGAGACGCCGGTAGCGCATTGCGTCAGCGATTTCCTCGTCACCGACGCGCGCGTCGCCGCGGCACTCGAACGCCCGGCGCAGGCCCGCCACAATGCCGAGCGCCTGCTGCTGCAACAGACCGAGGACAGCCTCGACATCACGTTGTTCATCGATGCCGCCGTGCTGGCCGCGCTCGACGTCAGCGACCCGTTCGCCAACCTGCACGCTGAGAACCTGAACGACTTCCTCATCGCCCTCGAAGGGGTGAGCCACTTTCATTACCTGGTCTGGAACGCGACCTACGATCGCCAGGTGACGCAGCTCGAACTCGAATTGCAGGCGGAGGTCGACAAGTTCGTCACCGCCATGCAGCTTCTCGACGAACAGGGCGCGGGTGCCGCACCGACCGCGCTGCACGACGCCTTGTTCACCGCCGTCACCTACCACGCCGATCTCGACGCCGACAGCGACCGGCGTTACCGCGAAGCCAACCGTTACGCCGGCAAGTACTGCCGCGCGCTGACGCGGCGCTTCCCGGGACAGCACCGCGAGCCCTCGTTCGTCAACGAGCTGCGGCGTTTCTACCGCCTGCCGCAGAACGAGAAGATACGCGCCATAGAGACCGGCTGAACGGCGCTCGGCCGCTCGTCAGTCACCGATCTTCTTGTGCAGGTGGGGACGCGTCTCGGGTTGCCCCGCCTTCATGTAACGCGCTTCGCTGCCGGTCGCGGTCACGTTTTCGTAGACACCGTGATCGCGCCGCACGAGCTTGGTGAAACCCGCATTCTTGAGTTCGGCATTGCCGGTCGGCAGCGCGATGGCCGGGGCGCTCATGCGTTTGCGCACCGGGGTCTCGAAATCGGTCTCCCCGAGCGGTCGCTGCGTGGCGAAGCACAGCTCACCCCAGTTGCGGATGACGACGTTCATCTTGTGCCGCACCTCGACCACCTCGCCGTTCGCTTCACAGACGTACTCGTAGACAGGCATCAGCTTTCTCCGTGGACTCCCGGCCCGCTCAACCGCGCCGCTCCTCGCCGCGTGCGGCCATCAGCGCCGCGACCGCCGCGTAGGTCGAGACGCAGTATGGCACGCAGTAGGTGAGCAACATCTTGACCACGTCGCCAGCGGCGAGTTCGCCGGTGATCAGGCGATCGCCGTAATTGATCGCGACAAGAATGGTACCGACGACCAGCGCCACGCGGCTCGAACGGCGAACGACCCCCGCGTTCGTCGCAAGTCTAAGCCAGGTGCTCATGGTGCCCGCTTCCTGATCCTCCCGCGAGACCGCCCCGCCCCGCGGCGTGACGACGGCTCTGGCCCCGAGTCTACACCGTCGACCACCACGGCGAGCGCCGCGCCCACGCGCGGGTGATAGGATGCGCCGCGAGCACATCGCTGCCACTAAGGCCATGCCGCCAGCCCAGTCACCTATCGTCGAAGCCGAGCACCTGGTCTACGAGTACCCCGGGCTGCGCGCGCTCGACGACGTCAGCTTCCGCATCGACGCCGGCGACATCACCGCGCTCGTCGGTCCCAACGGCGCCGGCAAGACGACCCTGCTGCGTTGCCTCGCCGGCATGGACCGCCCACTCAGCGGCGACATCCATGTCGACGGCATCGACGTCGTCGACGAGCCGCGCCGCAGCCACCGCGCGGTAGGCTACCTGTCGGACTTCTTCGGCCTGTACGCCGATCTCAGCGTACGGCGCTGCCTGGCTTACGTGGCCGCTGCCAACGGCGTCGCGGACGACGCGCTCGACGCACTGGTGGAAAGCACCGCCCACGATCTCGGCCTCGGCGCGCGACTCGAGCAGCGCGCCGGCGAGCTGTCGCGCGGCCTGCGTCAACGCGTCGCGATCGCGCAGGCCGTGATCCATGCACCGCGCGTGATCCTGCTCGACGAACCTGCGGCAGGCCTCGACCCGGAAGCGCGCTACCAGCTCGGCGAGCTGTTTCTCGCGCTGCGCGCACGCGGCATGACGCTGGTCATCTCCTCGCACATCCTTGCCGAGCTCGAGGCCTATTCGAGCAACATGCTGATCCTGCGCGCCGGCCGTCTCGTCGAGCACCGGCGCCTCGGCGCAGCGCCCGGGGCGCTCGCGCGGGTGGAACTCCAGGTAACTTCCGACGTCCACGCCGCCCGCAGCGCACTCACCGCCCATGCCGCGGTCAGCGCGGTCGAGACCGACGACGCTCGTCCCGGCTGGCTGCGTTGCCAGGTGCACGGCGAGGCGGACGTGCGTGCGGCGCTGCTCGGCGAGCTCGTCGCCGGTGGCGTCGGCGTCGCGCACTTCGCGGTCCTCCGCGAAGACCTGCAGCAATCCTACCTGCACTCGCTGGCGCGCGTGCAGGACGCGGCGATTCCCGGCAACGGGAAGGAACCCGCATGAATCCCGAATTCCGCCGCCTGCTCTGGCTCGAGGCGACGCCGCAACGGCTGTGGCTGATCCCGGTCGCGTTGCTCGGCGCGACCCTGGTCCTGGAACGCGCCATGCCCGCTGCCATACCGATGGCTGCGCTGCTCGCTTTCGCCGCACTGACCATGGTGTGGGGCGCACGTCAGGCGCGCGCGGCAATCGTCGACGAAGTCCGCGCGCATACCTGGGACATCCAACGCATGTCGGCTTTGTCCGCGTGGCCGATGACCTGGGGCAAGCTGGCCGGTGCCACCC
>JAUIFX010000190.1 GCA_030429865.1 Gammaproteobacteria bacterium
TCGGGCTCGGCTATGGACCCAACACGCCGTCCGGCTCGCACGTGCTGGCCCGCGTCACGCCGCCACGGGCGCGTGCGCTGGTGTTCTCGCTCAAGCAGAGCGGCGCGCCGCTCGGCGGCTTCGTCGCCGGGCTGCTGGTGCCGGCGCTGGTGCACACCGTGGGCTGGCGCGGCACGCTCATGTGCAGCGCGCTGGTGGTGCTCGCAGCGGTCGTCGCCATCCAGCCGCTGCGCGGTGCGCTCGATGCCGACCGCGATCCCGGCCGCCGTCTCGATTTCGCTTCGCCGTGGCAGGCCGTGCGTGCGGTCCTGGCCGATACGCGCCTGCGGCGCCTGCTGCTCGTCGCATTCGGCCTGACCGCGACCCAGGCGACGCTGATGACCTTCCTCGTCATCTTCCTCGTCGAGGTGCTCGGCTTCGAACTCGCGCTCGCCGGCGCGCTGTTCTCGGCCTCGCAGGTCGCGGGTGCGGTGCTGCGCGTGATCATGGGCGGGCTCTCGGATCGCTGGCTCGGCGCGCGCACCACGCTGGTCGTGCTCGGCTTTGCCTCGGCCGCGGGGATGGCCGCACTGGCCATGCTCGGGCCGGGCGCGCCACTGCCGCTCGTCGCCGTGATCGCCGTTGCCACCGGCGCGGCGAGCTTCGGCTGGAACGGCGTGTTCCTGGCCGAGGTCGCCGGCAACCCGGGCAGCGCCGGCGTCGGCACCGCGACCGGCGGCAGCCTCTTCTTCCTCTACGGCGGCCTCGTGTTCGGCCCGCTCCTGGTCTCGGCGCTGGCCGGCGTGACGGGCGGCTACCAGGTCCCGTTCCTGCTCGTCGGCGGTGCCGTCGCGCTCGCGGGCCTCAACCTGCTGCGGCCGCTGCGCTGAGATGCCCGGTCAGCCGTCCCCGAGCCGCGCCTCCAGCTCGTGGCGCTGGATCTTGCCGGTGGTGGAACGCGGCAGCTCGTCGTCGCGGACGAATACGATGTCCTTGGGACGCTTGTAGCTCGACAGGTTGTCGCGGCAGCGTTGCAGGATCTCGTCTGCCGCGGGTGCCGTATCGACCGGCACGACGAAAGCGACCGGCACCTCGCCCCAGCGCCGGTCGGGGCGGCGCACGACGATCGCTTCGCGGATGCGCGGGTCGGTCAGGATGACCTGCTCGATCTCGGCCGGGTAGATGTTCTCGCCGCCCGACTTGATCATGTACTTGACCCGGTCGACGTAATCCAGCGTGCCGTCCGCGTTACGGCGCAGGACGTCGCCCATGTGGAACCAGCCGTTGCGGAAGTCGTGCGCGTTGGTTTCGTGGGCGTTCCAGTAGCCGCTGAACAGCGTCGGTCCGCGCAGCGCGACTTCACCCGGTGTGCCGACGGGGACTTCGTTGTCGTCGGGGTCGACCAGGCGCAGTTCGCAGAATGCCGACTGGCGCTTGGACAGCGACTCGGGCGCGACGCCGACGGGGATCAGGCTGGAGGTCGCCGGCGGCAGGCCGGTCTCGGTCGCGCCGAAGGTGTTGAGATAGGGCGCGCCGAGCGCGCGCGACGCCGCGGCGATGTCTTCGCGCGGCACGAGGTCGGCCATCGCCCCGCAGCAGCCCACGCCCTTCACCTTGACCGAGCGCTCGCGCAGGATCGCGGCGAAGTCGCCGACCATGCCTGGCATGAGAATGAACCAGCGCATCGTCTCACGCTCGAGCACCTCGATGAGACGATCCGGCTCGTAGCCATCGACGACGTGCACCGTACCACCGCGCAGCAGCATGGCGAGGGCGGTATCGGTCGAGGCCATGTGGTAGAACGGCGCCCAGGCGCAGAAGTTGTCTCCGATTGGCATCTGCATCTCGGCCGCCATGCACATCGCGCGTGCCACCATCGCGCGGTGGCTGATCAACGCTCCCTTGGGCAGCCCGGTGGTGCCGGAGGTGTAAAGGATGACCAGTCCGCTCTCGGGATCGATGTCGAGGTCCGGATAGCCGGCGGCGGCGCCGTCGAGCACGGCCTCGTAGGCGGCGCCGAGTTCGATGCGCGGCAGGTCCGGGATATCGAGGCGCGCGAGCGGCTCGCCGAAGTCACTTTCCGCGATCAGCAGCTTCGGCTCGACCAGGTTGATGCAATGGGCGAGCTCGCGTGCGGCGAGGCGCCAGTTCAGCGCGGCGAGGATGACGCCCGCCTTGGCCGCGGCGAGTTCGATTTCGAGGTACTCGAGGCGGTTGCGCGCGAGGAGCGCGAAGCGGTCGCCCGGCGCGAGACCCATCCCGCGCAGCGCGTTGGCAAGACGGTTGGAACGGTCTTCGAGTTCGGCGTAGCTGAGCACGCGCTCGCCGTCGACCACGGCACGCTGCGCCGGGTTTGCCGGCACGCGCGCATGGAACAGCGCGCCGACGCTGGCATGACGCGCGGACAGGACGTTGGACGGCGGAACGTAGGCTGGCATCGACAGGTCCCTGGTTGCTGAACGGGACGGCAAAGCTACACCATGCGCTGCGTGTTCGTCCCGCGTGCCGGCGCCAACGGGCTGGACGGAGACGCGTTCGGGCGCGCCGGAATGCCTGCGGGCCACGGGCGGAATCCGCGCGGCGGGCGGCCGGCGACGCGGTATCATGCCCCCGGGCCTCGACGGACACGCGCGAGGCGCCAGCGTAGCAAGGCCGAGCAGGCCGAGGAGGGCATGCCGTGTCCGGCCCCGGTGAACGCACGTTGTGGCAGGCGGCCCGTCCCGCGGCGATCGCGCATTATCTCGGTCAACTGGCCATCGTGCTCGGCCTCGTCACCCTGGTGCCCACGGCCGCGGCGGTCGTCCTCGGCGATTACCAGCTCGTGCCGTCCTACCTGTTCGTGGTGGCGGCACTGCTCGGACTCGGCGCGGCATCGCGCCTGACCTCGGCGCCGCGCGCGCTGCAGCGCCACGAGGCCCTCGTGATCACGGCACTCACGTTCGTGCTGAGTCCGCTGTTCCTGTCGCTGCCGCTCGCCGCCCAGGGCCTGGCCGTTGGCGATGCGCTGTTCGAGGCCGTTTCGGGTGTGACCACGACCGGCCTGTCGACGCTTGGCAGCCTTGCCGAGCGCACGCCGACGTTCCTGTTCGCGCGCGCCTGGATGCAGTGGATTGGCGGGCTGGGGTTCGTCGTGTTGTCGCTCGCGCTGATGCCTGCACCGGCGGCGGCCGCGCGCCAGCTCGGCAGTTCGGTGCTCGATACCACCGACGTCGCCGCGAGCGTGCGTGCGCATGCCCGGCTCGTGCTGCGCATCTATCTCGCGCTCACGGCTGTCGGCATCGTGCTGCTGCTCGTGCTCGGCGCCACGCCGTTCGACGCCATCGTCCACACGCTCGCGGGGATCTCGACCGGCGGCTTCGCGCCGCGCGACGACAGCCTGGCCTCGCTGGGGCCCTGGTTGGCGAGCACGGTGCTGCTGCTGGCCGCCTGTGGGGCGATCGCCCTGCCGCGCTACGCGGCGCTGGCGCGGGGCCGCTGGCGCGAATGGCGCGACGATGTCGAACTGCGCGCGCTGCTTGCCGCGATCGCGCTGGCGAGCGTGTTGCTGCTCGTGCTGGAAGCCGGCGCGCGCCCCGCCGGCGAACTCGTCCTGCTCGCGCTGTCGGCCCAGACTACCGCGGGCTTCGCGACGTTCGATCCCGGGCTGCTCGGCGACGAGGCCAAGGCCGCGCTCGTCGTCTCCATGCTGACCGGCGGCGCGCAGGGCTCGACCGCGGGCGGCATCAAGCTGTTGCGCCTGCTGCTGGTGGTCCGCCTGGTCGGCTGGCTGGTGGCGCAGACGCGCTTGCCCAACCGTGCCGTGTCGGCGCCGACGCTCGCCGGTGCGCCGCTCGGCGCCGACGAGCTGCTGCGCGCGGCGGCGGTGATCGTGCTCTTCGGCGCCGTCGTCGGTTTGTCCTGGTTCGCGTTCCTGGTTTACGGCTACGCACCGCTCGACGCCTTGTTCGAAGTGGCTTCGGCGACCGGCACGGTCGGCCTCTCGGTCGGCCTGAGCCGGCCCGAGCTCGAACCGCTGCTCAAGGGTGTACTCTGTGCCGACATGCTCCTCGGGCGCCTGGAGGTTTTCGCGTTGCTCGTCGCTCTGTCACCACGAACCTGGCTGGGACGCCCCGGCCAGTGACTTGCGGGTCGTGACATGCGCGTGGTGATCGTCGGCTGTGGGGCGCTGGGTGCGAGGACGGCGCGGCTGCTCGGGCGCCGCGGCGACGAGGTCGTCGTCATCGAGGCCGACGCCGACGTTGCCGCGGAGATGAGCCAGGCCATGGACTGCGGCGTCATCCATGGCGACGGCAGCCGCCCGGCGGTGCTTGCCGAGGCCGATCCGGCGCGCACCGACGTGCTGCTCACCCTCACGAGCAATGCCCAGACCAATCTCATCGCGAGCCTCGTCGGCCGCTCGCTCGGTTTCGCTCGTATCATCACGCGCATCGACGACGAGGAATTCGAGCACGTCGCGCTGGAGCTCGGTCTCAGCGACACCGTGATCCCGGCGCGCACCATCGGCCACTACCTCGCCGATGCCGTCGCCGGTCGCGACGTGTTCGAGTTCTCGGGCGCGATCAAGGGCGATGCGCGGGTGTTCATGTTCGTCGCGACCGCCGAGCACGCCGGTACCGTCGCTGCACTCGGCCTGCCGGGGGACGCCCGCGTGTCGCACGTCTTCCGCGACGGCGAGCTCGTGCTCGGCGCGCCGGAACTCGCCCTGGAGAAGGGTGACGAAGTCGTCATCGTGTGCCATCGCAAGCGTCTCGATGCATTGCGCGAGCGCTTCGAACCGCGCGCCTCCGGCGACGCCGTGGGTTGATGGCGGCAAGCGGGGAGGGCGACGCGGCGCCGGTGCCGACCGCGCCCTGGGCCGAGCGGCCGGACGCGGTGGCCGGAGCGCTTGGCGTCGATCCGGCTCGCGGCCTGAGCGCCGATGCGGCCGCACGACGGCTTCGCGAGCACGGTCCGAACCTGCTGCGGCGACAGGCGCGGCGGCGGGACTGGCATATCCTGCGCGACCAGTTCGCGAGCCTCATCGTCGCGCTGCTCGCGGCTGCCGCGGCGCTGGCGTTCGTGTTTGGCGAGCACGTCGAGGGCCTGACCATCCTCGGCGTGCTGGTGATCAACGCGACCATTGGCTTCGTCACCGAGCGCCATGCACTGCGCTCGATGGACGCGTTGCGCGCACTCGGACAGATGACCGCCACGGTGCGCCGCGACGGCGTGGTGCAGTCCTTGCCGGCCGAGCGCCTGGTCCCGGGCGACGTCCTCGTGCTCGAAGCCGGCGACGTCCTGACCGCCGACGTGCGCGTGCTCGCCAGCTCGCGCCTGCAGGCCGACGAGTCGACCTTGACCGGCGAGTCCCTGCCGGTCGACAAGGATGCTGCCGCGACGGTACCGGATGCCGCGCTCGGCGCACGCCGCTCGATGCTGTTCAAGGGCACGGCCGTGACGCGCGGCGCGGGCGAGGCTATCGTGGTCGCCACCGGCATGCACACCGAGCTCGGGCGGCTCGCGCTGCTCGTCGAGCAGGCCGAGCCCGGCAGTACGCCGCTGGAACAACGCCTCGCCGGTCTCGCGCGACGGCTGATCGTCGTCACGCTGGTCATCGCGGCGTTCGTCGCCATCCCCATCGCCGCGTCCGGGCGTGACGTCTACTTCGCCATCGAGATGGCCATCGCGCTGGCGGTCGCGACCATCCCGGAGGGCCTGCCGATCGTTGCCACGGTCGCCCTGGCCCGGGGTATGTGGCGCATGGCGCGGCACAACGCGCTGGTCGAAGTACTTGCCGCCGTCGAGACGCTCGGGTCGACGACGGTCATCCTCAGCGACAAGACCGGCACGTTGACCGAGAACCGCATGACGGCCGTCGAGATGGCGCTTGCGTGCGGCACGGTCACGGTGAGCGGTACGGGCCTCGCGCAGGAAGGCCGCTTCGAACTCGAGGGCGCAACGATTACCCCTGCGGACTGCGCCGAACTCGAGGCCGCGCTGCGCACGGCCGTGTTGTGCAACGATGCCAGCCTCGCACCCGGTCCCGACGGCCATGCCCGGGCGAGCGGTGACCCGACCGAGGTCGCGCTGCTCGTCGCCGGCGCCAAGGCGGGCCTGGCGCAGGAGCCGCTGCGCGAACAATGGCCCGAGCTGCGCGAGATCGCGTTCGACCCGGAAACCCAGCGCATGGCGACGCTGCACACCGGATCACCGGGATGCCTGGCGGCGGTCAAGGGCGCGCCGGAACGGATCCTCGCGAACTGTACCCGGGTGTTCGGGGCGGAGGGCAGCGAGCCGCTCGATGCCGCCGCGCGCGAACGCTGGCTGGCGCGTGCCGAAGCGATGGCGGGGCGCGGCCAGCGTGTCCTCGCGCTGGCCGGGGCTACCCTGCCCGACTGCGCGGCGTTCGCGTTCGAAGACCTGGAACTCTACGCGCTGGTCGGCCTGTTCGACCCGCCGCGGGCGAGTGCGCGGGCGGCCATCGCGGCGTGTCGCGAAGCCGGCATCCGGCTCGTCATGGTGACCGGCGATCACGGCGCGACGGCGCGCACCGTGGCGCGCGCGGTCGGCCTGCTCGATGAGGCGGGCGACGCGCCTGCCGCGTTCGTCGATGCGAGCAGCTTGCCGGCGGCGGCCATGGAAGACGCGGCGACGGCACGCGCGCTGCGCGAAGCGGCGGTCATCGCGCGCGCCAATCCCCGCCAGAAGCTCGAACTCATCGCCCTGCACCAGCAGGCCGGGGCGATCGTCGCGATGACCGGCGACGGCGTCAACGACGCGCCGGCGCTCAAGAAAGCCGATATCGGCGTCGCCATGGGCCTGCGCGGCACCCAGGTGGCCCGCGAGGCGGCGGACATGGTGCTGCGCGACGACGAACTCGGCACGATCGTCACGGCGGTGGAGCAGGGCCGCGCGATCTTCGACAACGTACGCAAGTTCGTCATCTACCTGATGTCGTGCAACGCGAGCGAGATCTTCGCCATCGGCGCGGGCGCCCTGCTGCCGGGGCCTTTACCGCTGTTGCCCCTCCAGATCCTGTTTCTCAACCTCGTCACCGATGTCTTTCCCGCACTCGCGCTCGGCCTGTGCGAGGGCAGCCCGGCGCTCATGCAACGGCCGCCGCGCGATCCGCGCGAGCCGGTGCTGACCCGCCGGCATTGGCGCGAATTGTTCGGCTACGGCGTCGTGATCGCGCTCAGCGTCCTCGGCGCACTCGCCGTGGCGGTGGTCGTGCTCGACCGCCACGGTCACGCCGCCACGACCATCGCTTTTCTCACGCTGGCGATGGCGCAGCTCTGGCACGTGTTTTCGATGCGCGACGCGCGCTCGAAGGCCGTGGTCAACGAGGTGACGCGCAACCCCTGGGTGTGGGCCGCGGTCGCGCTCTGCCTGGTGCTGCTCGGCGTGGCGGTCTACTGGCCACCGCTCGCCGCGGTGCTCAGCCTGAGCGCGCCCGGCTGGGCCGGGTGGGGCGTGGCACTGGCCGCGAGCCTGGTCCCGCTCGCGGTCGGACAGGCGTGGTTGGCGCACCGCCGGCGGCACACGGCCAGCGCGCCGGCGTGAAGCGCGCCGACCGCCGCGGGAAGCGCGCCGCGGGGTGCGCCACGGATTTGATGTCCTGTCGAGATAAAGTCTATATTTCATTGAAAAAAATAATATAATGCTCCTCAATGGGAGCATTCCGACATGTGGTGAGCAGCATCCCGGCGGTACGTCGCCGGCTGCGGACGAGTGCCGCCTGGGCCTTGCTCGGCTGCCTGGTCGGGGCGCATGCCGAAACACCCGGGGGAAGTCTCGAGGCGAATGCGCTCTACTACGACCTGAGCGACGGCTTCGCGCCGACCTCGGGCGTCAACCTGCGCGGGCGCCTCGGCCCCGTCGGCAACGACGAGTGGCTGGCCGAGCTGGCCTATCTCGACCGTTTCGATGATTCGGGCACGTTCGGCCAGGTCGGCAACATTCACCAGTTCGACGATCGCTGGTTCAGCCAGGTCTATCTCGCCTCCAGCGCCGGAGGCTTCTTCTGGCCGGAGTTCCGCATCGATGCGAGCCTCAGCAGGCGCATGCTGGACGCGCGCAACCTCGTGCTCACGGCGGGCGTCGCCTACTTCGACGCCAAGGACATCCATTCGGACACGGGTTACCGCCTCGAAGCGATCTACTACACGACCACGCGGTGGGTCTTTCAGGGCGGCGTCACCTACAACGTGAGCGAACCCGGATCGGTCGGCTCGACGTCGGGCTACGCCGCGGTCTCCCACGTCACCGACGGCACGCGCATCGTTTCCGCCCGCGTCGGCGCCGGCCACCAGGCTTACCAGCCGTTGCAGGCGGACAGTTTCCAGGTCGACATTCCGTTCACTTCCGTGCGCGTAACCTGGAAGGAGTGGGTCGGTGCGCGCTGGGGCGTACAGCTCGCCGCCGACAGCTACCTGAGCGACGTCTACGACCAGCACGGGGTCGAGGTCGGGCTGTTCCGGGAGTTCTGATGGCCGCGCGACGGCCCTCGCTGCCGCGACGCGTGCTCGAACGGCTGCGTTTTCGCAGCCATTCGGGCCGCTTGATTCGCCGGCATCGCGCCCTGCGGCGACTGGATTTCGAGCGCGCGAGCATCCTCCACCCGGCTATCCTCGTGGCCGTGAGCTACGGCGTGTTGCTGCCCGGGCAGTCACACCTCGCGGCGGCGTGGGAGTCTTCGCTGCGTTTCTGGTTGCCGCGTCTCGGCCTGCCGGTGGAAACCGCCTCGCGCAGCCGCGAGCTGCTCGGGTACACGATTTACGAGGTCCCGTTCCCGCTGCTCGACGGCAGTCTGCCCGACCGCGCCGCCTTGCTCGGAACCGCTGGTGCGTGCGGCGGCCTGATGCTGCTTTCCTACCTGCTGCTGCGCGGACGTGCGCTGCCGGCCGCCTACCTGGTCTGGGCCGCTTGCACGATCGTGCTCTCGAGTTGCGTCGCGCTGTGGCTGGCGCCGGAGCGGTTTCCGTACACCATCGCGAGCCATGTCGCGAACGGGCTCGAGTTCGCCCTGCTGCTGATGCTGGTCATGCCCTTGCTGCTGACGTTCTCCTACTACGTGTTCGACCACTCGCTGGCGCGCAAAGCGCTCGGCACGGCGCTGTTGCTCGGCGGTATCGCCGTGATCGCGCCGTACCAGTACCTCGCGCACGCAGCGCTGATCGAGTCCTTTTCCCTGCTCGTCATGCCGTTGTTGTACGTGCTGTTCGGGCTCCTGCTCGACATCGCGGTATTCGTCGCCCTGTACGCCTGGGTCATCAGCTGGGAACCCTGAATGAGCAGGTCACGGCGTCACC
>JAUIFX010000003.1 GCA_030429865.1 Gammaproteobacteria bacterium
GGTGCGTGAGGCCGTCCTCGTCGAGCAGGTCCTCGGCGCTGACCTTGCGGATGCGCACGTGCACGTCGTTCGTGATACCGGCGTTTTCCCACGATACTTTCCTCATCGTGCTCGAGGCGGCGTTCATCCTCGCCCTGCTCGGTGCGATCGACAGCCTGCTCACCTCGCTCGTCGCCGACAACATGACGCGCACGCGGCACAACTCGGACCGCGAGCTGGTCGGGCAGGGCATCGGCAACACCGTGGCCGGGCTGTTCGGCGCCATTCACGGCGCCGGCGCGACGATGCGTACGGTGGTCAACATCCGCACCGGCGGCCGCACGCGCGTATCGGGCATGATCCACTCGATGCTGCTGCTCGCCGTCGTCCTGGTGCTCGCGCCCCTGGCCCAGCAGATCCCCCACGCGGTGCTCGCCGGCATCCTGCTCAAGGTGGGCTACGACATCATCGATTTCTCCTACCTGCTGCGCGCGCACAAGGGGCCGCGGTGGGATCTCGCGCTGATGATGCTGGTGCTCGGTCTGACCGTGTTCGTCGATCTCATCACGGCGGTGGCCGTGGGCGTGGTGCTGGCGGCCCTCGCGTTCGCCAAGCAGATGGCCGACGTGCAGCTCGCCGCGTTCGGGCGCAGCACCGGCCAGAGCCTGACGGGCGAGGAGCGCACCCTGCTCGAGGCCTCCGGCGGGCGCGTCACGCTGTTCGATTTCACCGCCCCGCTGAGTTTCGGCGCGGCCGCGGATCTCGGGCACCAGGTGCGCGAACGGGTCAAGGATCATGCGAGTGCAATCGTGCTCGATTTCACCGGGCTCGAGTTCATGGACGTTTCCGCCGCACGGGCCGTGGAGACCATCGGCTGCGATGCCCGCCAGTCGGGCAAGCGGGTGTACGTGGTCGGTATGAGTGATCGCGTGCGCAGCGTGCTCCGCGGCCTCGATGCCGATCACTGCCTGCCACCGGATACCGCCTACGAGAACCGCGTCGACGCGCTGCGTGCCGCCGTCGCCGACGCCGCGGCGCCGGGCGGCGCACCGGCCCGCGCCACCGCCGGCTGAAAGCGCTGCCGCACCCTCCGCCACGGACCACCAGGGTCCGTGGTTGGCGTCCCCCGTACTGCCTGCTTCCTTTCCCCTTCCTCGCCCGACATCCCCGGCCGACACGTGGCGCTACGCTGCGCCCGCCGGCGCGCCGCGTCCGCTGAGCGCTGACGCCGCTGCGGTGGGCGCCGCTGCGGTGGGCGCCGCCGCGTCGCGCCTCGCGCGCCGCGCCTGATCGCCCCGTTCGGGCCGCATCCCTGCCGGCCTGTCACAAAACTGCAATAAAACCGTCACACAATCCCCGCCCGACCGCACATTCACTGTCGTGCCCGCCGTGCCGCGCATCGTTACCCACGCGCGCGCGGCGCCGCGGCACGACCGCATTCGCGCACTGCGAGAGGAGCGAGGCCTGATGAAGTTGTTTCCTGAATTCAAACGGTTAGCCGGATTTTCCCTGGCCGCTATCCTGGCCGGCGGAAGCGCCGCCTCGATCGCCGCGGACCAGGAGCTGCTCGACATCCTGCTCGGCAACGGCGTCATCACACAGGCGCAATATGACCGTTTGATGAAGAAGGACACCCTCACCACCAAGGACATTCTGGGCAGCGGCGAAGCGGCGCCGGCCCCCGCGCCGGTCGTCGCCGACCCGGCGCTCGACGAGAAGGTCGACGCCGCGGTCGCGCGGGCCGTCGACAAGCACCTCGATGCGCAGGCCGAGGCGCGCGTCGTCGACAAGGTCGCACAGCGTCTCGAAGAGGACTTCCCGGTCAAGGCGAGCTACGGCTCGAAGGGTTTTCGTCTCGAATCGCGTGACGGCAAGTGGCAGACCAACCTGCAGTGGCGCGCACAACTACGTTACACGAACCCCTACAACGGCGATCCGCGGCAGGTCTCGGACTTCACCAGCGAGGACGAGAGCTCGTTCGAGGCGCGCCGGCTGCGCATGAAGATCGGTGGACACGGCTACGAGCCGTGGCTCAAGTACTACTTCGAGGTCGACCTGCAGCCCAGCCGCGATGTCGACGACGACTCGGAAGCGGCCAGCGCGCGCGTCATTGACTGGCGTATCGACGTTGCCAAGTTCCCGTGGGCCGAGCTGCGCGTCGGCCAGTGGAAGATCGACTTCAACCGCGAGCGCGTCGACTCCTCGGGGCGTCAGCAGTTCGTCGAACGCTCCATCGTCAACCGCGTCTTCACCATCGACCGCCAGGTCGGCGTGCAGCTGCGTGGTCACCTGTTCGAGGGCACGCCGGCCGACATGCGCTACTGGGCGGGCGTGTTCACCGGCGAGGGACGTGGCGTACTCAATTCCGACGAGAACATGATGTACATGGGGCGCTTGCAGTGGAACTTCCTCGGCCGCGACCTCGACTGGCGCCAGACCGACGTCGAGTTCACCGAACAGCCGACCGGCAGCCTCGCGTTCGCCGCCGCCACGCACAAGGGGCGCTGCACGCGCTGGTCCTCGGGCGGTTGCGGCAATCTCGACGGCTACGCACGGCCGGGTAACGCGCTCGACGGGCAGTTCGAGGTCGACCAGATGGTGCAGGAATTCGCCTTCAAGTGGCGCGGCCTCTCGGTGCAGGAGGAGTTCCACTGGAAGACCGTCGCCGACGCGGCGGCGCGCACGAAGAACGACCTCGTCGGTGCCTACGCGCAGGCCGGCTACTTCTTCCACTACCTGTTGCCGGTGGTGCCGGCACCGCTGGAACTCGCGTTCCGCTACGCTTTCGTCGACGAGCCGAACCGTTTCGACCGCGCGCTCGACAACCATCGTGAAGAGTACACCGTGGGCGCCAACTGGTTCTTCGCCGGGCACAACAACAAGCTGACCCTGGACTACTCGCACCTGACGCTCGAGGACACGTTCCTCAATCGCAACGTGTCCGACGACCGCGTGCGCTTCCAGTGGGACGTCTCGTTCTGAGCCCGCGCCTGGGTGCGGTGCAGCAACGGGCCGCGCCGCACCCACTCCCGTCACGGCTTGTCCTGCGCCCGCTTTGCGAGTCCAATGATGTGCGGTACAGGACACATCACCGATTCTCGGGGGAGGGCGGCTGTGATTCGCGATCTGGGCGACATCGACATTCACCGGCCACGGCGTTACGCCGAGCAGGGCTATCCATGGCAGGAGTGGGACCTGCTGCGCCGCGAGGCGCCGGTATTCTGGTACGAGCGCGATGACATCGAGCCCTTCTGGGCGGTGACGCGCTACGAGGACATCATGACCGTGTCCGGCCATCCGGACGTGTTCATCAACGGCGGCCCGCGTCTGCGCCTCGCGCTCAAGGACGAAACCGAGCTGCTGCGCGGCGGGCTCGACGAGTTCGGGCGCTCGCGCGGCTGGGACCCGGACGAGCCGCCCGACCTGACGTTCATGGACGACCCGCGCCACCGCCACGTGCGCAAGGCCTCGAGCTGGGCCTTCACGCAGGGCTGCATGCGCGGGCTCGCCGCGCACTTCGACGAACTTGCCGCCGGCTTTGCCGAAGAGTTCATGCACGAGCTGGAGGCGGCGACGGCACGCGGCGAGAGCGTCGACTTCGTGCACGCCTTCGCGGCCAAGCTGCCGCTCGCCGCGGTCGGCGAGATCATGGGCCTGCCAGACGGCGACTGGAAGAAACTGCTGCTGTGGTCCGAGGCGATCATCGGCGAGGTGCCCCCCGAGCAGATCCGGCCCGGCGAGACCCTGAACGAGGCCGCGGAACGCAACATGAACGAGTTCCGCACCTACCTCGAAGGGCTGGTGCAGGAGCATCGCCGCCCGGGCGGCGGGCCGTCGGCCTTCATCAACCGCCTGGTCGAGGCCGAGGTGCAGGGCCGGAAGATGAACGACCAGCAGCTCATCGGCTATCTGTTCGTGCTCATCGGCGCCGGCAACGACACCACCCGCAACGCCACCGCGGGTGGCCTTGCCGCGCTGCTCGAGCACCCCGCGGAACGCGATCGCCTGTGCGCCGACCCGGCGCTGCTCGGCAGCACGGTCGACGAGGTGCTGCGCTGGACCTCACCGGTGATCAGCTTCCTGCGCACCGCAACGCGGGAGTTCGAACTCGCCGGCACGCGCATCGCGGCCGGTGACACCGTGTGCATGTTCTACCCTTCGGGCAATCGCGACGAGGCACGCTTCGAGGATCCGTATCGGTTCGACATCGCGCGCACGCCCAACGACTACCTGAGTTTCGGCTACGGCGCCCATTTCTGTCTCGGTACCAACCTCGCACGCGCCGAGCTGGCGGCAATGCTCAAGGCCCTGATCCCCCTGTTGCCGCGCATCGAACTCGCGCCCGGTGCGACGCGGATCGCGAACACGCACGTGTCCGGCTATTCGAAGTTGCCGGTACGCGCTGCGGCATGAGCCCGGCCCGTTTGGAGGAGTTGACCGTCCATGACTGAGGCAGCGTCGCCCGCGCTCAAGCCCGACACCATCAATCGCCACATCAACAACGTCTACCCGGCGCTGGCCATGCTTGCCGGCATGCAGCTCGAGGTTTTCACGGCGCTCGGCGACGAAGCGGTCGATGCCGCGACCGCGGCCGGGCGGCTGGGCGTGGCGACCGACAAGCTGCGCCCGTTGCTCTACGCGCTGGTCACCGCGGGCCTGCTCGAAGTCGACGGGGAGCGCTTCAGCAATGCTCCCGAGGCGGCCGAGTTCCTCGTCAAGGGCCGCCCGCGCTACCTCGGTGGCGCGCACCAGGCGTATTCCGACCTGTGGTCGTCGACGATGCACACCGCGGCGTCGATCCGCACCGGTATCCCGCAGGCACGGCACGACTTCTCCGCCATGTCGCACGCCGAGCTGCGCGCTTTCGTGCGCGGCCTCGATGCCGGTGCCGGCGCGACCGCGCGGCGCCTGCACAAGACCTTCGACATGGGGCGTTTCGATCGGCTGCTCGATGCCGGTGGCGGCTCCGGTGGCCTTGCCATGGCGCTCGCCCGCCTGTGTCCGCAGCTCCGCGCAACGGTCGCCGAGCTGCCCAACGTTGCCGTCATCACGCGTGAATGCGTGGCGGAGGACGGCATGGCGGATCGCGTCGAGGTCATCGATGCCGACCTTACCGCGGCGCCGCCGCCGGGGACTTACGACGCCGTCGTGCTACGCTCGGTGTTGCAGGTGCTCTCGGCGGCGCAGGCCGCCGCGGTCCTGCGCCATGCGAGCGCGGCGCTCGCGCCCGGCGGCGAGTGTTTCGTCGTCGGGCGCATGCTCGACGACTCGCGCCTCGCGCCGCTCGACGCGGTCGCCGTCAACGTGATGTTCCTCAATGTCTACGAGCACGGCCAGGCGTACACGGAGTCCGAGTACCGCGCCTGGTTCGAGCAGGCCGGGCTTGCCGGCGTTGCGCGTCTTCCGCTCGCCGGCGGTTACAGCATCATGCACGGCACGCGCGGCTGAGCGACGCGGCGCGGTGGCGGCCAAGGCGCGCGCCAGGCGCCGGCCCGGGCGCCGGCCGCCGGCACGCGGGCGGCAACGCCGGCGGCCGCGGCGGTGGCCGCGGCGGTGGCCGCGGCTGCTCGCCGCGCTGCTGCTCGTTCTTGCCGCGGTCACCGTCCTGCCGGTCGCCCTGCTGCGCGTCGCCGATCCGCCGTTGACCGCCTTCATGTTCGCCGCGCAGCTCGATGCCTGGCGGCGGGGGGATGCGGATTTCGAACTCGATTACCGGCCGCAGCAGCTGGGCGCCATCTCGCCCTGGGTCGCGCTGGCGGTGATCGCGGCGGAGGACCAGAAGTTTCCCGACCACCACGGCTTCGACCTCGACGCGATCGGCGATGCGCTCGAGGCCCATCGCGACGGTGCCCGCCTGCGCGGCGCCAGCACGCTCAGCCAGCAGGTCGCGAAGAACCTGTTCCTGTGGTCGGGACGGAGCTGGCTGCGCAAGGGCCTGGAGGTGGGCTACACGGTCTTGCTCGAGGCGCTGCTCGACAAGCGCCGCATCCTCGAACTGCATCTCAACATCGCCGAGTACGGCCCCGGTATCTACGGGGTGGAGGCCGCAGCGCAACGCTACTTCGGGCGCAGCGCCGGGTCGCTCGATCGGCACCGGGCAGCGCTGCTCGCGACGGCGCTGCCCAATCCGCGACGCTTCCGTCTCGACCAGCCGGACGCGTCGATGCGCGGACGCCAGGCGTGGATCCTGCGCCAGATGCGCAACCTCGGTGGTACGGCCTGGCTCGGGCGGCTCGAGCGGGCGGGACGGTGAGTGTCCCGGCTCAGATACCGACGAACGGCTGCACCAGGCGGGGCGCCAGTTCGCGGAAGCGCAGCCGTCCCTCGGTCACCGCGAGACAGACGCACTCGCCGTCTCGGGTGATCACGGGCCGGTGCTCGGTGCTCTCGTCGGCGTCTTCGATATCGCCGGCGCGGAAAATCTCCGAGCCGCAGAAATAGGCGCCCTTGAGCACCAGCGTGAGCTCGCTGCCGCCGTGGCCGTGCACCGGCAGGACGGTGCCCGGCTGGCCGCGCAGCATCCACATCCGGGCGCCGTCCTGCTCCGAGAGCCGGCACAGGCGCAGGCCACGTCCAATCTGGCGCCAGGGCAGCGCATCCAGGCTCGAGTTCAGGTATACCTGGACGAACTGCTCGATGTCGTCCGTCGCGCCCAGGCCGTGAGCGCGCGAGACGGCGGCTGCGCCGTTGTGGCGCTGCTCGTGCTCGTCGCAGATCTCGCGCGCGCCGCCGGGCGCTTGGGCCGCCGGCAGGGCGTGCAGCAACTCGCCGCCCAGGCGCTCGGCGAATTCGATCGTCGCGCGGCACTCGGCGCAGACGCCGACGTGCGCGCGCAGCACCGCTTCGAAGGCTTCGTTGAGATTGCCGAGCGCGTAATCCAGCAGCCAGGCTTCGCTGGGGTGATGCACGATACTCATCAGGCATCTCCCTCCATCAACTTGCGCAGGCGGTTAAAGGCCAGCCGCGTGCGCGATTTCACCGTGCCGATGGGCAGACTCAGCATCTCGGCGATTTCCCGGTGCGAGCGCCCTTCGACGTAAACGAGGAGCAGGATACGTCGCTGCTCCGCGGGCAGTTCTTCGAGCAGCGCGGCAACCTGCGCGCGGTTGGCATCCCGCTCCGGTACCTCGCTGCCCTCGCGCGTGAGGGGTTCGAGCGTGGCGTAGCCGTCGTGGGCGCGATTGCGCCGCTCCCCCGCGCGGAAATGGTCAATCATGCGATTGCGCGCCAGCGTGTACATCCAGGTCCGGGCCGAGGCCTTGGAGCCGTCAAACAGGTGCGCGCGCGTCCACGCGGTGACCATCACGTCCTGCACCACGCTCTCGGCGGTCGAGGCTTCGCAGCCCTGGGCGGTGATCCAGGCCGTTAGGCGAGGCGTGAACAAGGCGAAGAGTCGCTCGAAAGCGGCGCGGTCGCCGTCGTCACGAACGCGTTCGAGCAGGCGCGTCTCCGCGGCCCGCTCGGCAGCGGCCTGGTCCGGCGCACCGTCGCCCAGGTTGATGATGTTGGGCATGGCACGGCTGCGGGCGTGTGTGGTTCGGGTCATGCGCATTCTACGCCCCATCGCGCAAGCCGGATCACGTCCGTAGGATACTGAAAACTCGGGGTGATCCTGCCGATGGCGGGCAGCGTAATCGGATTCAGAGTAAATTCCCGGGCGGAGGGGCAGCATGGACAACAGTAGCAGCCGCAAGCGCATTGCGGTCGTCGGTGCGGGCATTGCCGGGCTGGGCGCGGCATGGGCACTGGCGCGCCGCCACGCGGTGACGCTCTACGAACAGGCGCCGCGGTGCGGTGGCCACGCCAACACGGTCGAGATCGACCTCGACGGCAGCGTGCTGCCCGTCGACACCGGGTTCATCGTCTATAACGCGCGGAACTATCCGCACCTCGTCGCGCTGTTCGACCATCTCGACGTGCCGACGACGCCGAGCGACATGTCTTTCGCCGTCTCCCTCGATGGCGGCCGGGTCGAGTATGCGGGCTCGGATCTCAACGGGCTGTTCGCGCAACGCCGCAATACGCTCCGGCCGCGCTTCTGGCGCATGCTGCACGACATCCAGCGCTTCTACCGGCACGCACCGCGCTACCTCGAGCGGGGCCTGTCCGGGCTCAGCATCGGTGCGCTGCTCGACGCCGAAGGCTACTCGTCCGCTTTCGTCGAAGACCACCTGGTGCCGATGGCCGCCGCGATCTGGTCGGCCTCGCGCGCCGACATCCGGCAGTACCCGGCGGATGCCTTCATCCGCTTCTTCGACAACCACGGCCTGCTCACACTCACGCAGCGGCCGCAGTGGCGCACCGTCTCCGGCGGCAGCCGCGAGTACGTGTCGCGCCTGCTCGCCGACGTGCGGCTCGAGGCCCGCCTCGCCGCGCGCGTCGCCCGCCTCGAGCGTTCCGACGATGGCGTGCGCGTCATCGACGCGCAGGGCCACGCGCAGCGCTTCGACGACGTGGTGGTCGCGACGCATGCCGACGAGGCACTCGCGCTGCTGGGCGACGCCGGCGCGGACGAGCGGGAAGTGCTCGGCGCGGTGCACTACAGCGACAACGTCGCCTGGCTCCACGAGGACCCGGCGCACATGCCGCGGCGGCGCGCGGCGTGGTCGAGCTGGAACTACATGCACGATGCCCGGCTTGGTGAAGCCCGCCCCTTGAGCGTCAGCTACTGGATGAACCGGCTGCAGCCGCTCGCGACGCGGCGTGACCTGATCGTCACGCTCAATCCCCTCAGCGCGCCGCGCGCCGTCCACGGCCGCTTCGAGTACACCCACCCGATCTTCAACCGCGAGACTGCCGCCGCGCAACGCCGTTCGCTCGAGGTACAGGGTCGCCGGCGTACCTGGTTCTGCGGTGCATGGCTCGGCCATGGCTTCCACGAGGACGGCCTGCAGTCCGGGCTGTGGGTCGCCGAGCAGCTCGGCGCGGCGGTGCCGTGGCGCGACAGCGCGGGGTTCGACCGCCTGCCGGACGGGTACGGCGCCGAGCGCTCGCGCGCGGCCTGACGGCGATGCCGACGTCGGTGAAACCGGGCGGCGGCGCCGCGCCGGCACAGGAAGCGTCCGCGGTCTATCTCGGTACGGTGTTCCACCGCCGCCCCGCGCCGCGTGCGCACGCGCTGCGCTACGGCGTCTTCTACCTGCTGCTCGATCTCGACGAATTACCCGTGCTCGACCGCCGCTCGCGGCTGTTCGGCTACAACCGCGCGGCGTGGTTCTCGTTCTTCGATGCCGATCACGGCAGCGCTGATGGCCGCCCGTTCCGCGACTGGCTGCAGGAGGCCCTCGCCGCAGCGGGCATCGTGCGCGATGACTGGCGCTTCCGCGTGCTGTGCATGCCGCGCGTACTGGGCTACGTCTTCAACCCCATCACGGTGGTCTATTGCCACGACGGTGCGGGCCGTCTCGTCGCGATGCTCTACGAAGTGAACAACACGTTCGGCGAGCGGCTGAGTTACGTCGTGCCGGTCGCCCCGCACGCCGCCGGCGCGGTCATCCGTCAGCGCTGCGACAAGGCGCTGTTCGTCTCGCCGTTCTTCGACATGCGGGGCCATTACGAATTCGCCGTGCGCGAACCGGGCGCGCGTGTCACGCTCGGTATCGACTACCGCGAGGAGGCGGCGCTGCGCCTGCGCGCCGTGTTCGCCGGACGCCGGCAGCCTTTCAGCGCGAAGACGCTGCGCGCGCTCGCCTGGCGTTACCCGGCGGCGACCCTCAAGGTCATCGCCGCAATCCACTACGAAGCCCTCAAGCTATGGCTCAAGGGCATACCCGTGGTCCGTCACGTCACCGTGGGTGACCGTTCCATCTCGACAGGAAAAGCTACATGAAGCAGAGCGCAACCATCACCCCGAGTCCGCGCGCCGCCTGGCGCAACCCGGCCCTGGGCTTCGTCTGTTCCCTGGGACGCCGTATCCGGCACGGTGAACTCGTCATCGAGACACCCGGCGGTGAGGTGCTCGCCTTCGGTCCCGGCGGCAGCAGTGCCGATGGCGGGCACGGCGTGTGGCAGCTGCGCAATTACCGCCCGCTTTGGGCGCTCGCCACGCGCGGCGCCCTCGGCCTCGCGGAGAGCTACCTGGCGGGCGACTGGGACAGTCCCGACCTTACCGCTCTGCTGACCCTGGCGGCGCGCAACGAGCGCGATCTCGGCAGCGCGGCCGCCGGCAGCGCGTGGCTGACCTGGCCTGACCGCCTGTGGCACCGCCTGCACGCGAATTCGCGCCGCCAGGCCGCGCGCAACATCGCCTTCCACTACGACCTGGGCAACGACTTCTACGCGCACTGGCTCGATCCGAGCATGACCTATTCGGCAGCGCTGTTCGACGCCGCCGACGAGCCCCTCGAGGCGGCCCAACGGCGTAAGTACGCGCGCCTCGCCGACCTCGCCGGCGTGGCCGCCGGCGAGCGCGTGCTCGAGATCGGATGCGGTTGGGGCGGCTTCATGGAATACGCCGCCGGTACGCGCGGCGCGGACGTGACCGGGGTCTCGATCTCGCCAGCCCAGTGCCGCTATGCGCGCGACCGGCTCGCGGCCGCCGGTCTCGCCGCGCGCACCCGCGTCGAGCAGCGCGACTACCGCGATCTCGACGGGCGCTACCCGTGCATCGTCTCGATCGAGATGTTCGAGGCGGTCGGCGAAGCATACTGGGACACCTACGCGCGGCAGCTCGCCGCACGCCTTGAACCGGGCGGAGCCGCGGCGCTGCAGATCATCACGATCGCCGAGGACCGGTTCGACAACTACCGGCGCAATCCCGATTTCATCCAGCGCTACGTGTTCCCGGGCGGCATGCTGCCGAGCGATGGCGCGCTTGCCGCGACGCTGGCGCGCGCCGGACTGCGCATCACCGAGCGGCATGCCTGCGCGCTCGACTACGCGCGCACGCTGGCACGCTGGCGCGAACGCTTCGATGCCAGCTGGCCGGCGATCAGCGCGCTGGGCTTCGATGCGCGGTTCCGGCGGCTGTGGCATTTCTACCTTGCCTACTGCGAGGCCGGCTTCCGTACGGGTGCCACCGACGTGGTCCAGATCCGCGTCGAACACGCGCGATGACACCGGCAGGCGGCCTGCGTCGCGTCACGCTGGCCGCCTACGGCGCGCCGGGACTGGCCGCGGCGCTGCCCGTGATCCCCGTCGCGGTGCTGCTGCCGACGTGGTACGCGCGTGACCTCGGCCTCGGCTTCGCGCTCACCGGTATCGTGCTGGCCCTGGCGCGGGTGCTCGATTTCCTCGCCGACCCGCTGGTTGGCCTGCTTACCGATCGCGTGGCCTGGCGCGGGCTGCGCTACAAGCCATGGACGCTGGCCGGTGCGCTGCTCGCGGCCATCGGCATGGCCATGCTGGCGCTCCCGCCCGAGCCGGCCGGCGCACTGCATCTCGGCTTTGGGGCGGTGCTGCTGTTCGGTGGCTGGAGCCTGTTCACCATTCCCTACACGGCCTGGGGGGCGGAGCTCTCCGACGACGTGCACGAACGCTCGCTGATTGCCGCGAGTCGCGAAGTCGCGGGCCTCGTCGGCATGCTCGTCGCGCTTGCGCTGCCGGCGTGGCTGCTCGCGGGCGGCGCCGGCGGTGCGGCGCCGGCACCTTTCGTCGCTCTCGCCGTTGCCGCCGGCGTGCTCGGCATCCCGGCCATCGCGGCGCTGTTGTGGCTGGTGCCGGAGCCGGCGCGGGCGGCGCACCATGAGCCGGTGACCTGGCGCGACCTGCGCGACCTGCTGCATGTACCGGCCTGCCGGCGCACACTCGCATGCTGGTTCGTCAACGGCATCGCGAACGGCCTTCCCGCGGTGCTGTTCCCCCTGGTCGTCAGTGACTGGCTGGCGCTCGGCGAGCGTGACACCTTCTTCCTGCTCGCGTGTTATTTCGGGGCCGCCGTCGTGGGCGCGCCTTTGTGGCTCGCGCTCGCCCGGCGGCACGGCAAGCAGCGTGCGTGGCGTGGCGCGATCGCACTCAACGTGGTGGTCTTCGCGCAGGTCGCCTGGCTCGGCCCCGACAGCGCTACCTGGTTCTACCCCGTGTGCCTGCTGTCGGGCTTCTCGCTCGGCGCCGACCTCGCCCTGCCGCCGTCGATCCAGGCCGACGTACTGGCCGAGGACCGCGCCGTGAGCGGGCGGCAGCGCACCGCGAGCGCGTTCGCGCTGTGGACCATGGCGACCAAGCTCGCGCTGGCGCTTGCCGTCGCGGT
This sequence comes from Gammaproteobacteria bacterium, assembly GCA_030429865.1. Lineage (GTDB taxonomy): Bacteria > Pseudomonadota > Gammaproteobacteria > JACKNG01. The sequence continues at coordinate 12,167 of JAUIFX010000003.1, forward strand.
GGCCTTCGTCGGGCTCGGCGTGCAGGACACGGGGGCCGCGGACGCCGGCCCGGTCGACGTGCAGCACCTGCTGATCGGTTACGTGGTCGTTCCCGTCCTGCTCAAGCTCGCGGTGCTCGTCATGTTGCGCGCGCCCCTGGTGGGGCGCTCACACGCGCACGGCGAGACGTCGGCGCAGGTAGCGTAGCAGGCGGCCGAGCACGGGCAGACGCTCGTAGAGGCCGCCCGCGGCGTCCCAGTAATCGAAATGCGCGCAGATCCGGCCGTCGCGATCGAGGTGGATCTCGGAGCAGCCGGCGACCGTCCAGGTGGCGTCGCCGAGACGCGGCAGGCGCGCGCGCAGCCGCCACGTGACGAGCGCGAGCCGGACGCCGTCCGCGCGCGGCGCATCCTCGAGCGCGCGTGCGTCGACGAGGAACTCGATGTCTTCGAGCTTCTCCAGCATGTCCGCGAACACCGCGCGAAACGCGGCACCGCCGCGCACGTCGTTGAACGGATCGCGAAACCGCACATCCGGGGTGCACAGCGCGAGAAGTGCGTCGAGATGCGCCGCGTCCAGCCGCGCGAGGCAGTCGAGGTAGGTGTCGAGCGACGCAGCCGCGTTCATCAGCGCAGCATGCGCTGGCGCAGCGGATAGGACAAGGCTTCGGGCAGCGTGGCGAACAGGCGCATCGCGAGGCTCATGCGCCGTGGGAAGCGGATGCGGAAGCGGCGCCGATCGAGGCCGTGGCGCACGATGCGCGCGGCGACGTCGGCATCGATCAGGAACGGCATCGGGAAGTCGTTTTTCGCCGTCAGCGGTGTACGCACGAAGCCCGGCTCGATCAGCGACAGGTCGATACCCTGCACGGCGAGTTCCGGCCGCAGCGCCTGGCACAAGCGGACCAGCGCGGCCTTGCTCGCGCTGTAGGGGCCGGCGTAGGGCAGACCGATGTCGCCGGCGACGGAGCCGGTCACGGCGATGTGCCCGCCGCGCCGCGCGCGTAGCCGCGGCGCGAGCAGCTCGACGGATCGCGTGAAAGCGAACACGTTCAGCTCGAACAGCGCGGCGATGGCCGCCGTGTCGAGTTCGGCGAGGCCCATCGGCTGGTACGTCCCGGCGTTGAGAATGACCAGGTCCGGCAGGCCACCGTCGCGTTCGATGGCGTCGAGGACCGCGGCGAGTTCGTCGGGCCGGGTCACGTCGGCGGGGTGGATGGCGGCCCGCGGACCGCAGCGCCCGGCGACCTCGGCGAGCGCCTCGCGGCGCCGCGCCGTGAGCAGCACCTGCGCCCCCGCGGCTGCATACTCTTCGGCCAGCGCCGCGCCCAGCCCGCTGCTGGCTCCCGTGATCCAGACCCGTTCGGCGGTGGCCGCCACGTCAGATCGCCGGCGCGGCGCAGCTGCGGCAGACGTAGAGAATCTGCGAGCCGTCGCCGCCGGCGAATGCCAGGCCGCTCCAGCGGCCGCGGGCGTCGTACCACACGCGCGTCTCGAGGTCGCCCGAGTAGGCGTAGCAGACGCTGCCCGGCGCGGCCTGTTCGACGAGCGGCTCGCCTTGTGCGCACGGACGGATGGTCACGGCGTTGACGTTTCCGGTCAGGGTGTTGAGCACCTCGCGCTCCGCGACGACCCGGGGATTCCAGTGATCGGTCGGCAGCAGGCCGGCGTCGGCACGGACGACGCGCTCGCCGTGGCGCACGACGAGCGCACCGGCTTCGCGCCGTGCGAGCGTGCGGCGTTCCTCGCCGTTGTCGTCGACGCGCGCATCGAGTTCGAGCAGGCCGTCGCCGCACCAGCGCGTGCGCGACTCGTAGGTGAAGTCGTAGACCGGCACGAGGAGGATGCGTATGTCGAGCCGCATGCGCGAATTGACGCGAATGCCGTCGTCGTCGAGCTCGAACCGCGTGACGTGCTCACCCACGCGCTTGCCGTTGCGCAGCACGTCGAACTCGATGGCATCGCCGTAGCGGCTGGCAATGAACGCGGCCAGTTCGGCGCTGTCGGTACAGGCCGCCGCGGTGCGGACGCCGCACGCGAACAACAGGCCGACGGATACCAGAGCCGCGAGCAGGCGGCGCGTAAGGCGCAGGTCGCCGCGGCCCACGAACAGCACGTGGGGGAGGAGGGGTGCGCGGCCGGGACCACGGCGACCTGCTGAGCGGACTCGACGGATGTCGTTCACGTCAGCATTACGCCGCCCGGCCGCCGCCGGATCACCATGCCGCGGGGCTGGCGCTGCCCGGGATCATCCCGCGGCCGGCCGCGTCACCCCGGGGAGGGAGAATCGCGCCGAGATTTCGATCCAGTTGCCGTCAGGATCGCTGACGAACGCGTAGCGCGCGACGTCGCCGAGCGTGATCGGCTCCTGCACCACGGCGCCGCCGCGCGCCGCGATCTGCGCGCAGGCGGCGTCGGCATCGAAGATCTGTACCGTCAGGTAGCGGAAGTTGGGGCCGATGAAGCTGGCTGCCGGCGTGCCGCCAGCCCCCTCGACGACGAACAGCAGGCTGTCGCCGCAGCGCACGCTGCGTTCGCCGACCTGCTCGAACTCCATCGCCTGCGTGTAGAAGGTCATCATGCGTTCCGGATCGGGTGTTGCCACGGTCACGCCGATGCCGACCACGCCATCGGTGCCGGGCGGCACCAGGCGCACGCCGTCGCCGCCCGGGTGCTGACCGCTCCAGGCCGGCGCGCCGTCGCGCGCGATGGTCAGGCCGACGTAACCCGTCGGTGGCAGCGCGGCCAGCGGTCCGGGGTGGTGGTTCACCTTGATCACCGAGTCGTGGGCGTCGTAGCGATGCTGCACGATGCCCTCGATACCGAGTTCGAGGCGATGGTCGAGCCGCAAGCCGGCGGTCTCGCCCCAGAACCGGGTATGCGCGTCGATGTCGGTAGTGAACAGGCCGATGTCGATATGGGGTTTGGCGAGGCGCATGGACGTCTCCTGGCTGGCTGCTTGTCGGCCGGGCGCGATGCGCGCTCAGAGCGCGTCGAGCGCGTCCACGGCGTCGTTGTCGATGGCCTGGTAGGCGCCGTCGGTGACCATCTTCATGAACAGGCGATCGCCGCGCTCGGTCGGCTTGACGATCACCGTCGCGGCGATGGCGACGACCAGCACGGCGAAGCTGTAATGCCGGTAGTCGGCCATGAGGTGTTCGAAGTCGTAGCCGCGCACCCCTTGTGCGAGCAGGCGTTCGTGGTAGTCGCGCAGCAGGTCGCGTTCGACCGCGCGGCGCGTGTCGCGCTCGAAGGCGCCGCCGAGGAAGTACGCGACGTCCATGCCGGTACCGAGGTAGGCGCTGGTCTGCCAATCGACGATCGCGATACGCGGCCCGCCGAAGAGCATGTTGTCGACGCGGAAATCGTTGTGCGAGAAACATTTCGGCGCTGCACGCGGTGCATTCCAGGCGGCGTGCCGGCGCACGAACTTGTCGCACACCGCGATCACCGCGGGGTCCATGCGGTGCCCGTAGGTGCGTTCGAAATGCGCCCAGGAACTCTCCACCAGCTCGGTGGTGTAAAAACCCTGTGCGCCCTCGGGTACGTACAGCCAGGGCTGCGCGGCGAGGTCGTCGTCGTCCCAGAAGGCCGCGTGCAGTAATGCCGCTTCGTCGAGCGCGAGCCGGGCCTCGTCGACCGAACAGCCCTGCATGTGGTCGCCCTGCACGGCCGGCGCGAGGTCCTCGAGCAGCAGCACGAAATCGTTGTCCGGGCCGAGTTCCGCGGCGTAGACCGCGGGCGTGTTGATCGCGGTGCGATGGGCGAGCTCGCGGTAGAACATCAGCTCCGAGCGGTAGAAGCCCATCTGCTTGCCGGTGTTGGCCGCGGTTTCGTTATCGGACGGAAACTTGCCGACCAGTGTCGCCGGTGCCGCGGGCGGCGGCGTGCCGGCATAGTCGAGCATGAAGCGGCGCGTCTCGCCGAGCTGGCCGGTGCCGACCGTCTCGGTGCGGATCGCGGTGACCGTCGCGTCGATGCCGCGGGCGGCGAGGGCGGCCGTGATCCAGGCGGGCGTGACGCCCTCCGGGCCCACGATGGGCAGGCTTGATGTCATCGAATTGGTACTCCCCTGTGGCGCGCTTGCGCGGCACCCATGTTATCGAATGCGCGGCACGCGGAGGAGCGGCGCAGCGGCTCAGGCGATGTCGACGGTGACCTCGACGCCGTTGAGCACGGCATTGCCGGAGAGCGGGTCGATGTCGGCGACGACGACGTCGTTGACGCTCGCGCCGGCGTGCGCACGGGCGCGCGCGAGGCGCGTGTCGTCGAAGCGGTGACCGTAACCGTGGGGCAGGCTGACCACGCCGGGACGCATCTCGTCGTGGACTTCGAGCGGCACTTCGACGACGCCGGCCGCCGATCGGAGCGCGACGCGGCTGCCGTCGGCGAGCCCGCGCGCGGCGGCGTCATCCGCGTGCATGCGCAAGGTGCAGCGTTCCGGGCGTTCGATCAAGGACGGCAGGTTGTGCATCCACGAGTTGTTGGAATGGAACTCGCGCCGCCCGATGAGCAGCAGCCGGTCGCTCGCGGGCGCCATGCCGAGCTCCGCCGCGGCGGCGGCGAGTTCGCCGTCGATGGCAGCATCGGCCAGCGCCAGGCGGCCGTCGCGCGTGCGCAGCCGGCCGGGTAATTGCGGCTGCATCGGACCGAGATCGATGCCGTGCGGCGCTGCACGCAGCCGCGCGAGGTTGAGGCCGTCGATATCGTCGGCGAAGCCGTCGCCGAACGGCCCCGTGCGGACCAGGAAATCGAGCATGCGATCGCAGGGCTCCTCGCCGTCGATGCGCGCGAGGATGTCCTCGACGGCAGCGCCGGCGATGGGCGATGCCGGGTTGCCCACTTCGCGCGCGACCTGTTCGGCGAGGTAGGCTTCGGCGCGCACGCCGACGTCCCCGCCGGGGTCTTCGCCTGCCGCGATCATCGCCAGCCGCAACAGGATGTCCTCCTCGGTTGGGCCTGCGGCGTCGAACACCCGCGGCGAGTAGTTGGCCACCGAGCGCACCGCGAAGCGCAGGAAAAGGATGTCGTAATGCGCGCGTTCGAGCGCCGAGGGCGGTGGCAGGACGACGTCGGCGTGGCGCGTCGTCTCGTTGAGGTAGATGTCGACGCTGAGCATGAAATCGAGGCCGGCCAAGGCGCGGTCGAGACGGCCGCCATCCGGCGTCGACAGCACCGGGTTGCCGGCGATCGTGACCAGGGCCCGGACCTGGCCGTCGCCGGGCGTCTCGATCTCCTCGGCCAGGCAGGCTACCGGCAGTTCGCCCATCACCTCGGGATGCCCGGCCACGCGCGAGTGCCAGCGCCCGGTGGCGAAGCCGCGCCCGCCGGGTGTGCCGTCGTGCACGCGGTCGTGCGGCGCGAGCGGAAACATCACGCCGCCCTCGCGATCGAGATTGCCGGTAAGGATATTGAGCAGCTCCGTGGCCCAGGCGGCAAGCGTGCCGTGCCGGTTGGCATGGCTGCCGATGCGCGCGTAGACGGCCGCACGCGGCGCCGCGGCGAGTTCGCGTGCGATCCGCCGCGTCGTCGCGGCATCGATGTCGCAGCGCGCGGCGACCGCTTCGGGCGTGAAAGCGGCGAGCCGCGCGGCGAGCGTGTCGAGGCCATCAGTGAACGCGGCCAGGCGGCCGGGGGCGGCGCGGCCTTCGCTGACGATGACCTGGGCCAGGGCGAGCATCCAGTGGGCATCGAAACCGGGGCGGATCGCAAGGTGCAGGTCGGCGTGTTCGGCGGTACGCGTGCGCCGCGGATCGACTACCACGAAGCGCCCCCCGCGGCGCCGCAGGCGCCGGATGCGCCCGGGCAGGTCGGGTGCGGTCCACAGCGAACCGTTCGATTCCCACGGGTTCGCGCCGAGCAGGAGCAGGTAGTCGGTGCGGTCGATGTCCGGCACCGGCAGCGCGAAGGGATCGCCGAACATCAGGCCGCTGGCGACGTGCTTGGGGATCTGGTCGACGGTCGAGGCGGTGAACAGCTGGCGCGTGTTGAGTGCTTTCAGCAGTGGACGCAGGAACAGCGAGCCGGCGAGGTTGTGCACGGTCGGATTGCCGACGTAGACGCCGATGCCCGCCCGACCGCGCTCGGCGAGCCAGGGCGCGAGCCCTTCGCTCACGCGTGCCCAGGCTTCCTCCCAGCTCGCCTCCTGCAGCCGCCCGTCACGCCGTACCAGGGGCCGGCGCAGGCGATCCGGATCGTCGTGCAGTTCGCCGAGCGCGACGCCCTTGGGACACAGGTAACCGGCGCTGAGCACGTCGTCGCGATCGCCGCGCACGCGGAGCACGCGGCCGTCACGCACGCTGATGGCCAGGCCGCAGGTCGCTTCACACAGCGGGCAAGTGCGGTAAGCGGTACGGGTCTCGGCGTGGCTGGCGGCGTTCATGGTGGATACTCCTCGCAAAATCGTCGCGCGGCCGGCCCCGGCTGCGCGTGGCGGCAGTGTAGCGTGGCGACCGCGATGATGCGCGGGCGCCGGCGTGCTTGCCGCGCGTCCTGCGATCGTCCCGCAACCACGAATAATTTTGAGACCGGTTCTAGAATAGGACGCTCGTCTGCCCCGGGGAGCGCATCATCATGTCCGACGCTATTCGCCGTCGCGCCAAGGACCTGTTCGCCCAGCACCGCTCGCGCGAACGTTTCGTGCCGTTCGGCGGTACCCAGGCGTTGCCCGACCTCGCCACCGCGTACGCTGTCCAGGAGAGCTATGTCGCCCTCCGCCGGGCCTACGAGGGCAGTGCGATCGCGGGCTGGAAGATCGGCCTGACCTCGCAGCGCATGCAGGCCCTGCTCGGCATCGACAGCCCCATCGCCGGCGCCATACTCGATTCGCAGGTCATCGCCAGCGGCGCCAGCGTAGCGCGCGCGGACTACGTGCATCTCGGCCTCGAGACCGAGATCGCCGCGCGCCTCGGGCGCGACCTGCCGGCGGCCGGCGCGCCCTACACGCGCGACTCGGTTGCGGCGGCCGTCGAGGCCGTGTGCGCGGCCATCGAACTGGTCGACGATCGCGCCGCCGACTATGCCCTCACCGATATCGGTTCGCTGGTCGCGGACAACAGCTGGAACGAGGGCGTCGTGCTCGGTGAGTTTCGTCGCGACTGGCCCGACCTCGGCAGCGTCACCGCGCACGTACTGCGCGATGGCGAGGAGATCGATCGCGGCACCGGCGCAGACGTGCTCGGTCACCCGTTCGAACCGCTGACCTGGCTCGCCAATCACCTCGCGGCGCGCGGCCAGTGCCTGCGCGCGGGCGACATCGTCTCCACCGGCAGCATCGCGACGACGCGCTTTCCGGCCGCGCCGGAAACGTGTCGTTTCGTCGTCGAGGGCATCGGTGACGTGACCCTGGTGGTGCGATGACGGCAACGGGTGCGGTCGAGGCGCTGGCCAACCGTTTGCGCAAGAACGCCCGGCACCTCGGACGCTGGGCCCGCCGCGAGGGGCTCGAGGCGTGGCGTGTCTACGATCGCGACATGCCGGAGTTCCCTTACGCGGTGGACCGCTACGGCAGCCGGCTCCACGTGCAGTTGTTCGAAGGCAGGCGGCCGTTCACGGACGCCGACATCGGAGAACATCTTGCCGCGATTGCCGAGGCGCTCGAGGTCGTCCCCGCGTGCTGCGCATTCAAGCTCAGGCGCCGCCAGCGCGGCACCTCGCAATACGAGAAGCTCGACGTGCCCGGCGAGTCGTTCGTGGTCGCCGAGCGCGGCCTGCGCTTCGAGGTCAATCTCACCGCCTACCTGGACACCGGCTTGTTCCTCGATCACCGCGACACCCGCGCGCTGGTGCGCGAGGCAGCCGCGGGAACCCGGTTTCTCAACCTGTTTGCCTACACCGGCAGCTTCACGGTCTATGCCGCCGCCGGGGGCGCCGCGAGCACGCTGACGCTCGACATGTCGCAGACCTACCAGGACTGGACCCGGCGCAACCTCGCGCTCAACGGATTCGATGACGAAGCGCGTCATCGCCTGCTGCGCACCGACGTCACCGCGTGGCTCGAGAGCGCCCACCGTGACGCCGCGCGCTACGACCTGATCGTGCTCGATCCACCGAGCTTCTCGAACTCCAAGCGCATGCGTGCGAGTTTCGACGTGCAGCGCGACCAGGTGCCGCTGGTGTCGCGCAGCGCGGCGCTGCTCGCGCCGGGCGGACGCCTGTACTTCTCCAACAACCGCCAGGGCTTCCGCCTCGATGCCGCGCTCGAGCGCGACTGGTGCTGCGAGGAGATCACCGCGCGCACCGTGCCCGAGGACTTCAAGCGGCGGCAGCCGCATCGCTGCTGGCTGATCACGCGCCCCTGAAAGGGCGGCGCGGCGCCGTCGCCAGCACGGTGCGCGGGCCGCCGCCGCGCCGTGAACGTGGCGTGCTTGGATTGCGCGCGATCGTGCGTGCGGGAGCGGCGAATCCCGGGGGCCCTGCGTACCACAGGCATCCCGTATAGACTGCGAATTGCGATCAGCGCCAGCGCCGTTCCCGGGCGGGCCGGCCGGCGCGCGCACTGCCGTCCCCGCGGAGTCCGAGCCCATGCGCCATCTCTGTCTCGTTCTGCTCCTCAGCACAACTGCGCCGAGCGCGCAGGCGATTACGAGCATCGCCGACTTCTCGTGCGCCGAGTGGTCTGCGCGCCGCGCGAGCGGCCGCGACGTGCACCCGCCGCAGATGTGGCTGAGCGGCTTCATGACCGCGCTCGCGACGGCGCTGCGCGTCGACGTGCTGGCCATCACCGACGCGGAAGCCGTCTTCACCTGGATGGACGACTACTGCGGCGAGCACCCGGACGCGCAGCTCTCCGAAGGCGGGCAGCGCTTGTTCAACGAGCTGCTCGGCAGACTACCGCGCTCGCGGCCCTACCTGTCGCGGCGCTGAGGCGCTTGCCCACCCCTGCGCTCCTGGCCTATCGTCGGGGCGCTTTGCTTGGTAACCAGCGTGGGGAGCGCGACATGACGATAGACGAGATGAACGAGCTGGAGGCGATCCGCCAGCTGAAGGCCCGCTACTTCCGCCTCATGGACACCCAGCAGTGGGAACCGTGGCGCGAGTGTTTCACCGAGGACGTGCATGCCTTCTACGAGGGTGTGCCGCGGGCGAGTGCCGACCTGCCCCTCGATATCGGCTGTGACGGCCGCCCCGCGCTGGTCGACGGCGTGAGCACCTTGATGACCGGTGCCCAGTCGATCCACCAGGGTTTCATGCCCGAGCTCGAGCTGACGAGCGCGACCACGGCGCGCGGTATCTGGGCGATGTTCGACTACGTCATGTTGCCCACCTGCCACTTCAAGGGCTGGGGGCACTACCACGAGGAGTACGTCAAGGACGCCGGCGTGTGGCGCATGAAGAAGATCCATCTCACGCGTTTGCACACCGAGGAAAACTTCCTCTAGGGAAGCTCTGATTAAGGCCGGGCCGAGCAGATCGTGTTCGCGCTGTTCGAGTTCAAGACGCGACGCGCGCGTCATCGCCGGCTATGGCGAAGCGTCGCAACGCCGGAATCGGGCAGCGCGGGCGCGAGATGCGGGTTCATGACTTGTTCAGAGGTTCCCTGGCACAAGCGGCCATGCGGCCCGGTCTACACCGGCCGCATGAAGGCCGCACGAAGCGCCGGCGACCCCGGGTATCAGGCGTCGGCGAGGACCGCCCGTCCGTCGCGGCGCTGGCGCTCGACCTCGGACAAGCGCGGTGGCGGCGTTGCCGGCAGCAGGCGGAAGGTCGGATGCAGCCAGGCGCTGGCCCAGAACAGGTCGGGGTCGCCGCCGCGATCGATGAGGAATAGGCGCTCGACGGTGTTGCCGAAGTGATGCAGGTACTTGTGCAGCACGAAGCGCTTCTCCGCCGCGCCGATCTCGAGCGCATGGAAGCTGAGCTCTTCCTTGCCGCGGCGCAGCTTGAGTTCGCGGCTCGCGCGCAGGTTGCGCGCCCAGTGGGTTTCACCGCGCGGCGAGACCAGGTAGAGCACGTCGTCGATACCGAACAGCAAGACCGGGGTGCGTCGCGGTAATCCGCTGCGCCGCCCGCGTACCTCGAGCACGTAATGGTGGCGGCTGGCGATGCCGCGATCGATGAGCAGGATGCGGATGCGGTCGAGCACGCGCTCGATCCACCAGGGTTGGCGATAGGCCGGGAATTCGTCCATTGATTTCTCCAGCTGTGTGCATGCCGATGTTGCGCGGCACGGCGCGGCGGGCACGACGCCCAGCATAGCCGCCGCAGCGCGGAACCGCCAGCGGCCCGCCGCGTCAACGGCGGGCCGCTGCCACGGCGCTCAGCGATCGGCGACCATGCGCAGGGCCACGCGCAGGTGCTGGTACTTCCACTCGCCGTCGATCTTCACGTAGTCGTCGTCGTAGCGCAGGGCGAGCCATTTCTCGTCGTCGTTCTCGCGGTAGGTCCACGGTCCCATGATGTACCAGATGCCGGTCGCGCGATCGCCGTCGACCTCGATGACCGGGTTCATGATGTTGTGCTGCGAGAAGTTGAACATCTTGCGGAAGTTGGCGAACAGTTCGCTGATTTCCGCGTGGCCGCGTGCGGTACCGAAGTCGGCACTCTCCCAGATGCCGTCTTCGGCGAACACCGTCTTGACGGTCTCGGGGTTGTGGTCGTCGTCACAGATGTGGCAGTAGCGTGCCTTGAGCTGCTTGATCGCCTCGATGTCCTCGAGGCGCGTGATGCGTTTCTCCAGAGCGGCCATGTCCATCGTCGTGTTTCCTCCCTCGGGACCTTCCCGGTGTCGTTGAGAGACACATTCTCGCCATGAACGGCCGCCGGCGGCAACGGTGCGCGCGGTGCTGCGGCGCGGCGCCGCAAGCGCGGATCAGGGCGCGCTGCTTGCGCGCGAGATGAACGACGACCAGGCCGGCACGTTGCGCAGCTCGTAACCCGCGTTCCAGTCCCAGATGCGCACCAGGGTATCCCACGCCTCGGCGCGAGCCTTGCCGGCGGCGTCACCGCCGTGACGCACGCGCCACAGGTAGACGAACGCCGAGGCGCGCGCGTTGGCGTAGCAGTGCACGAGGACGCGCTTGTCACGGAACGCCTGCATCGCCGCCAGGAACGCTTCGAGGTCGGCCCCGGTCGGCTGTTCCCAGGCAATCGGAATGTGCCGGTAGTCGAGCCCGAGCGCGCGCACCAGTTCGCCTTCCTCGGCATAGGCGTCCGGCGAATCGACCGGGACCAGGTTGATGACGGCCTCGATCCCGGCGGCGGCAATCGCCGGCAACTGGTCCCGCGTGGGTTGTCCTGATGACGCTAGCGACGGCGAGTACTCGTAATAGTTGAACAGCTCGAGCAGCCCCAGCGGCTCCTCGGCCCGGCTGCCCACGCACAGCGCCAAGGACAACAGCACGGCAGCGAAACGACGCATGGCGGTGCCCCGGTAAGCTGCGGTGTTCGTGCTGCTCACAGCGTGCGCAGCACTTCGTCCAGCGCGTCGACGACGAGGTCCGCGTGCTCGCGCGCGAACGGCATCGGTGGCCGCATCTTGAGCACGTTGTCGAACTCGCCGATGCGGTTCATGAGGATGCCGCGCTCCTTCATCGTGTTGACCACCTCGCGGGTCAGTCCGGTGGCGGGTTCGCGGCTGCCGCGGTCTTCCACCAGCTCGACACCGATCCACAGGCCGTGACCGCGGATGTCGCCGATGCGCTCTTCGCGCGCCGCCAGTTCGCCGAGGCGTTCGCGCACGTAGCCGCCGGTCACGCGGGCGTGCTCGATGAGACCCTCGTCCTCCATCACGTCGAGCACTGCGGCGGCGACGGCGCAGGATACGGGGTTGCCGCCGAAGGTGTTGAAGTACATCACGTCGTGACGGAATGCGTCGATCAATTCGCCGCGCGCGGCGATTGCCGCGACCGGGTGACCGTTGCCCATGGGTTTGCCCATGGTGACGATGTCGGGCGTGAAGCCCATCAGCTCGTGTCCCCACATGTGCCCGGTGCGGCCGAAGCCCGCCTGCACTTCGTCGGCGATGACCAGGCCGCCCGCCGCGCGCACCAGCGCGCAGGCCCGTTCCATGAAGCCGGGCGGCACGTCGGGCAGGCCCTCGTTGGCGAAGATCGAGCAGACGATCAGGCCGGCGAAAGGCACCCCGGCCTGCGCGAAGCTCTCGATGGCGGCGGCGACCTCGGCGAGGTCGGCCTCGGTCAGCGCCGCGCCGGCAAGGCCGTCGCGTGGGCGGTAGCTGTCGGGGTAGGGGATGGTACGCACGTCGGGGTGCGGGGTGACGCGGCCGTAGAACAGCGGCGAGATGGCATCGACCGCCGCGGTGTTGCCGTGGTAGGTCAGATTGGTGCAGATGATGCCGCGCCCGCCGCTCGCATGGCGCGCGATGCGCAGGGCCTGGTCGTTGGCTTCGCTGCCGGTACACACGTACATAACTTTCGACAGGCTTTCGTGCAAGGTCGCCAGCAGGCGTTCGCTGTAGTCGAGAATGGTCTCGTGCAGGTAGCGCGTGTGCACGTTGAGCGTCGCCGCCTGCCGGGTCAGCGCTTCGACCACGCGGGGGTGGCAATGACCCACGTGCGGCACGTTGTTGTAGCAGTCGAGGTAGCGCCGGCCGTCGGCGGCATACAGCCACACGCCTTCGCCGCGCACGATGTGCAGCGGTTCGTCGTAGAACAGCGGGGCGTCGCCGAGCAGCCGGCGGCGGCGCGCCAAGAGGGATTCGCGATCCATGCTTCTCAACCCGCGTCGCGGCTTCGGCGGCAATGCGTCGTCATGTCAGGTCTCCAGTGCTTCGAGCGTTTCCGGCAGGATCTGGCCGCCATCGACGACCAGCGTCTGACCGGTGATGTAGGCGGCCTCGCGCGAAGCGAAGAACAGCGCCGCGTTGCCGATGTCCTCGACCGTGCCGAGCGTGTGCAGCGGAATCGACGCCGCCATGGTCTGCAGGTAGTCGTCACCCAGGTCCTCGAGGCCCTCGGTGACGACGTTCCCGGGCAGCACCGCGTTGACCGTGATGCGGTACTTGGCGAGTTCGAGGGCGGCGGTGCGCATGAACCCGAGCTGACCGGCCTTGCTCGCTCCGTAATGGCTCCAGCCCGGAAAGCCGGTTACGGGGCCCGTGATCGACGACGTCAGCACGACACGCCCCTGGTCGGAGCGTTTGAGCCACGGCAGGCAGGCCTGTACGCTCAGGAAGCTGCCCTTGAGATTGGTCGCCATGACACTGTCCCACTCGGCGGCGTCGAGCTGCTCGATGGGCGTCTGCGGGAAAATGCCGGCGTTCGCGCAGAGGATGTCGATGCCGCCGAACTGGTCTGCCGCGGCGCGTGCCATCGCCTGCGCACCGTCCTCGGTAGCGATGTCGGCGGCAAAACCGATCGCGCTGCCGCCGAGCGCGGCGGCGCAGGCGGTGGCCTGTTCGACGTCGCGCGAGACCACGCAGACGTTGGCCCCGTGGCGTGCGAAGACCTGCGCGATTCCCTTGCCGATGCCGCGGCTCGCGCCGGTGACGATGACGCAGCGTCCGGCGATCGATGTAAGCATGTGCGTTCCCCCGTCCTGGATTCCAGACCTGTTCAGGCCAGTCTACCGGTGATCCCCACGTGCCGGAATGGTCTAATCGGGACTTCGACGCTGGCAGGAGGGCGAACGACGATGGCTGCGGCATTCGATGCACTCGACGAGAACGCGCGCAAGGCACACCTGGAACGCGTCGCGCGGCGCGCGTTGCCGCGCTGGGGCATTGCCGCGGACGCGCCGCTGACGCTGCTCAACATCTCCGAGAACGCGACCTACCGCGTCGACGTTGCGGGCAGTGCCGAGCCGGCCATCCTGCGTGTGCATCGCACGGGCTATCACAGCGCGAACGGGGTGCGCTCGGAGCTGGCCTGGACGCGGGCCCTGAGCGCGGACGCCGGCGTGGCGACGCCGCAGGCGGTGGCGGCGACCGACGGCAGTCTCATCCAGCACATCGACTCGCCCGAGCTCGACGAATCGCGCATGGTCGTCCGCTTCGGCTTCATCCCGGGCCACGAGCCGGACGAGTCGGCACTGCTCGCACCGTTCCGGCGCCTCGGCGCGATCGCGGCGCGCATGCACGCGCACGCTCGAAGCTGGCAGCGTCCGGAGTACTTCGAACGGCTCACCTGGGATTACGAGCACAGTCTCGGCGAGGCCGGCAACTGGGGGCGCTGGCAGGACGGACTCGGTCTCGACGCCGAGGCCCACGCCGTGCTGGGCGAGGCCGACGCCCTGCTGCGTACGCGTCTCGAGCGTTTCGGCAAGAGCCCGTCACGTTATGGGCTGATCCACGCCGATCTGCGGCTCGCCAACCTGCTCGAGAGCGACGGCGAGACGCGGGTGATCGATTTCGACGATGCCGGCTTCGGCTGGTTCCTCTACGACCTGGCTACTGCGCTCAGCTTCATGGAGGAGCGCGGCGACCTCGCCGAGCTGGTCGATGCCTGGGTGGCGGGCTACCGCACGGTCGGTACGCTCGATGCCGAGGAAGTCGCCGAGATCCCGACTTTCCTGATGCTGCGCCGTCTGCTGATCATGGCCTGGATCGGTTCGCACGCCGAGACCGATCTCGCGCGCGAGCTGGGGCGGCCATTCACCGCCGGCTCGGTGCGCCTCGCACGGCGCTACATCGCGCGCTTCGGCCCGCAGACCTGAACAGGGCCGGCGCGCGCCGGCGCGGGGCCTTGCACGGCCCTGCCGCGCCCGGCCGGCATGCCCGGCCGCGTGAGTTCAGCAGGAGGGCGGGTTCGAGCTGCTGGCGGCAGCCGGGCGCCGGGGCGCTTCGATCGGCAGGCGGATAGTGAAGGTCGTGCCTTCGCCGGGTTCGCTGGCAACGCTGATCTTGCCGCCATGGTCCTGGATGATGCCGTAGGACACCGACAGGCCCAGCCCGGTGCCCTGGCCGACGGGCTTGGTAGTGAAGAAAGGATTGAAGATGTCGCTCAGCTTGTCGGCGTCGATGCCGTGCCCGTTGTCACTGACCGTGACCTGCACACCACCGTCGTCGGTGCGGCTGGTGGCGATGCGGATCCGGCCCTGCTCGGCGATGGCATGGCTGGCATTGACCAGCAGGTTGGTGAACACCTGCCCCAGCTTGCCGGCGTTGCAGACAATGGGCGGCAGTTCACCGAAGTCGCGCTCGATCGTGCAGTTGTACTTGAGTTCGTTCCACACCAGCTTCAGCGAGACTTCGATGATCTCGTGAATATCGGCTTCGTTCAGGCTGGAGCCGTCGGTGCGCGCGAAGGTCTTGAGCCCCTCGACGATATCCTTCACGCGCATCATGCCTTCAACCGATTCTTCGATGATGGCGGTCGCATCACTGCGCACGAACTCGAGATCGTTGCTGTCGCTGCGGGCGCGGATCTCGGCCAACGCACCGTCCACGATGTGTTCGTTGCCCTGATCGACCGCCGCGACGAAGCGTTCGTAGCAGCCAAGCATGTCAACGAGCGTCTGTACGTAGTCGCGCAGGCTGTTGACGTTGCTCATCACGAAACCGATGGGATTGTTGATCTCGTGGGCAATGCCCGCCGCGAGCTGACCGATCGAGACGAGTTTCTCGGATTGCACGAGCTGGTCCTTGGTCGCGCGCAGATCGGCGTTCGCCTGTTCCAGCGAGGCGATGTTCTGGCGTAGCTGCACTTCTGATTCGCGCCGGTCGATGCCGGTGCCGAGCTGCAGTGCCGCGGTCTCCACGTTGCGCAGGAATTTTTCGTCGCGGCTGTGCGAATCGGGGCTGAAGAACTCGGTCACGGCGACGATGCGGCCAAACGCGCGAATCGGCACGGCGAACGACGAGCTGAGCCCGAGTTGCTGGTAGATGCCGGCGCGCGGATTGTCATCATGGTGGTCGATGTTTTCCTGGTAGACGACGATGCCGTCGGCGAACGCGCGGCCGGGAACACCTTCGCCGGGGGCGAAGACGAGATCCCCGGAGGCCTCGACCAGGCTGCGTGCATCGAAGTCCTCGCGCGATTCCCAGATGTCCGAGGAAACCAGGCGGGCCGCGTCATCGCCTTCTCGGGGAAAGAACACGTGTCCGCACGGCCAGCCGCAACGGTTGCATACCGAACGCAGGAAAGCTCGCAGGATGGTGTGGGTGTCGGGGTCCTGCTGGGTGTAGAAGGCGATTTCGTGCAGCAGCTCGAGTTCGGCCGTACGCGCGTGCAACTCGGCAAGGCTTTCTTCGATCTGCCTGTGAGCGTCGTTGAGCTCGTCGTTGCGCGCGCGCAGGCGGCGCTCGACCGACTCGCGTGCACGGCGTTCCAGTTCCAGGGTGCGGTTGAGCAGCGCGACGCGATCGTTCGTTGGCGTGGCGAGCGGGGTCGCCGTGATGTCGTTCAAGCTCGTCCTCCGACGCGCACGTGGAGTTCCAGCCGCCCGGTTAACTCCGACTCGAACTGCGTGAGCTTGCCGATTAGTGCGGCGCTCAGGACCGTGCCCGCCGCGAGCAGCACGATGCCGGTTTCGGCGCGCACGTCGCGCAGCAGCTCCATCCCGGGTGCGAGCTCGGCGGTGCTCAGGGTGAGGTCGCTCGTGGTCCGCTCGACCTCGTCGTCGCGCTTGACGACACGCGCCAGTGCCTTGACCACGCGGCCGTCGTACACGCTGCCGGCACGGCTCTGCAGGTAGGCGAGCGCCTCGCCACGCTGGTGACGGCTGCCGGTCAGGGTGCCGGCGATCATGCCGTCGAAATCATTCACCGCGGCGACGATACGCGCGCCCAGGGGAATCGCGTCGCCGGCGAGTCCGTCCGGGTAGCCGCTGCCGTCCAGGCGCTCGTGGTGGGAGCGAATCAGCTTGCAGGCACCTTCCAGTGGCGGCAGGGGGGCGAGTAGTCCGGGTCCCAGGAGAGCGTGCTTGCGCAGCGTCTCGCGCTCGCTCTCGCTGAGCCGGTTCTGCGGCTTGGCGAGCAGCTCGCTGTCCATGCCGAGTTTGCCGATGTCGTGCAGCAGCGCGGCGAAGTAGAGGTCCTGCAATTCGCGGCGTTGCAGACCCAGCACCTTGCCGACCTCGCGCGCAATGCGGGCCACGCGCCGGCCGTGCCCGCTCGCGCTCTGCTCGTGGAGTTCGATGATCTGGCCGAATACGGAGATCGCCTCCTGGTAGGCTTCGCGCAGTTGGCGAGTGCGTGCCTCGACCTTCTCCTCGAGGCGCTCGTTGAGTCCGCGTAGCTCCTCGTTCTGTTGCGCGATCACCGCTTGCATCTCGGCCCGTTCGCGCTCGAGCAGGCGCACGTGCAGCACCTCGCCGATGCAGCTGCGCAGCTCTTCGTCGTCCCAGGGTTTGCTCAGGTAACGGTAGATCTTGCCATCGTTGACGGCCTTGATCGTCGACTGCAGGTCGGAGAAGCCGGTGAGCAGGATGCGCACGGTGTCCGGACTGCGTTCGGCGACATGGCGCAGGAACTCGTCGCCGCTCATCTGCGGCATGCGCATGTCGGAGATGACCATGTCGACGGGATGCTGATCGAGCAGTTCGAGGCCGGCCGCGCCGCTCTCGGCGGTCACCACGGTATGGCCCGCGCGGCGCAGCAGGCGGTTAAGCGCGCTGAGAATGTTGGGCTCGTCGTCGACGCACAGGATGACCCCACGAGGCGCGTCCTGCGCTGGCGGCGGCTGGTGTGCAGTGTCGGCGATGGCGGCGTGAGACATAGGGGATTCCCGGTCGCGTAGAGGACTGCAATGTCTTAGCGGCCGCGCGGGACGCGGACTTGAGGCCGCCGGCTTGCCGGACCGGTCGAGCAGATTGCGCGGCGCGCGAGACCAGGTCCGCGCGCCGGACCTGGCTCGCCGGGTCAGCGCGTGGCGCGGGCCGGGTGGGCATGACGGGATGCCGGTTGGCCCACGCCTCCAGCGCTCCCGGACGCACCGCCCGGTTGAATGCCGCGGTCGCGTGCGCCTGCCCCGCGAGCGCCTGCGCGGGGTCTGCGCGGGACCGGGGTCGACGCCGTCGCGACGGACCCTGGTATGTCCGGCGCCGGCGTGTCCGAAACGTCAGCACGCGAGCCGCGGCGCGCGGCGCATATCGACGTGGTCGATCGCCGCGCACACGCTGCGCCGAGCGCGACGCTCAGCCGTCCTCGGCGCGATACAGGTGCACGTCGCGTTGCGGGAACGGAATGGAAATCCCCTCGGCGTCGAAGCGCGCCTTGACCGCCTTGGTCACGTCCCAGTAGACGGTCCAGTAGTCGGGTGTCTTGACCCAGGGCCGCACGAGGAAGTCGACCGAGGATTCGCCGAGTGCGTGCAGCTTGACCGATGGCGCCGGTTCGGCGAGCACCAGCTCGTGGCTGGTGACGATCTCCTCGAGCACGCGCTGGGCGTGGCCCATGTCGTCGCCGTAGCCGATCCCGAAACTCAGGTCGACGCGGCGTGTCGGCTCGGCGTTGACGTTGCGGATGACGTCGCCCCAGATGCGGTTGTTGGGCACGACCAGCTTCTGGTTGTCGAAGGTGTTGATGGTGGTCGAGACCAGGCTCATCTGGCGTACCGTGCCGCTGACGCCGCCGGCTTCGACGACATCGCCGATGTCGAAGGGACGGTAGACCAGGATCATCAGCCCGGAAGCGAAGTTCGACAGTGAATCCTGCAGGGCGAAGCCGATGATGAAGCCGGCCACACCGAGGCCGGCGAGCAGCGGCGCGAGCTCGATGCCGATCTGGGACAGCGCGATGAGCAGGCCGATGCCGAGCACGAGACCCGACGCGAGCTTGACGAAAAAGTCCTGCAGCAGCTGCGAGAAGGCGAGATGCGGCGCGGACACGGCGCGGCGGGTGACGCCGGCGGTAAGGCGCGCGGCGTAACGGGCGAGCAGCACGAGGACGACGAACACGACCAGCTTGAACAGCCAGCCCGGGCCGTTCTCGACCAGCGCCGCGCGCGCCTCGTCCAGCCAGGCACCGGCGAGGCCGAGCAGCACGTCGCTGTCGAGCAGGTCACCGGAAAGCTCGCCGCTGGCGCGGAACAGCAGTTCCTTGAGATCGGCGGTATCCAGGTTGCGCCGATCCATCAGGTCGACGACCACCGCGAGGCTCTCCTTGAGGCGGTCGCGGCGCTCTTCCAGCGCCGTGAGCTGGAGGTCCAGCGCGGCCTTCTGATCGTCGGTGGCAGCCTTGCGCCGCGTGCGCACGCTGCTCACGCGATCGGCAGCGAGCTCGAGGCGGCCGGCGAGGCGCGCGGCGCGCGACTCGAGCAGCTCGTCGATGGCCGCGTCGCGGGCCGCACCGTCGGCTCCCAGGCGGCTGAGCCGCGCGGCGTTCTCGAGCAGGTCTTCGAGCAGGCCCGAGAGCGTCGCGTGGACGTCGCGCAGCCGGTACTCGAAGTCGAGCATGGCTTCCGGTGCGGCGGCGTCGCGCTCTTCGCGCAGGGTATCGATCCGCTTGGTGAGGGCGTCGATTTCGCGGCGGATGAGCCGGGCCTGCTGCTCGAGCGCGGTGACGAGCTGTGCCGGGTCGACGCCGGCGGTGTCCGCCGCGTCGACCAGCTTGCCGAGCTCCTCGCGCAGTTCGCGCTCGAGCCGCAAGCGCCGTCCGAGGGCCGCAATGGCGTCCTCGTCGGCGGCCTCGGTGTCCATCGCGCCGAGCCCGGCGAGTTCGCCGCGCAGGGCTTCGACGCGCTGCCAGGCCGGGTGTCCGGCCGGCTCCTGCTCGGCCAGCGCGTGAAGTGGCGAGGCGAGTAGCGCCACCAGGAGGGTGAAGCGCAGGAGCGTTGTCGGGTGGGGAGCTATCGTCATAGGGGACTCCTGTATCGGGTGGGAGCGCGGCGCGTCACGGAATGTCGACGACGATGTCGGCACCGTAGGTGGTGTCGAGGGATTTCGCTCCCGGTGTCGGGATGTTGTCGTACTCGTGGCGCAGGCCGAGGCGCAATGACCACAGGTCGGAATGGCCGAGCGGCACTTCGACGCCCATGTTGCTGTCCAGGCGGTAGTCGCGCAGCGGGCTCGTGAATGACGGGAAATAGGTCAGGTTGTGCGTGAAGCGCAGCCAGTCGTTGATCTCGACCCGGTAATCGTAGCCGAGCGTGACGATGCCCTGGCGGTTGTTGCGGCCGTTCTCGAACGCCTCGAACTGGTAGCCGAGACCGCTGCGAAGTTTCCACTCGTGGGTCGGTTTGCGAATCGCGAAGTAGCCGATACCGCCGAGGGTCTGTGAGCGCAGGTCGATGTTCTCGAACTTGTCCTTTTCGAGTTCCTGGCGCGCGAAGGCATACCAGTTGCCGCCGATGTCGTGCTCGATATTGGCGCCGAGCCGGATTTCCTTCTCGGTCAGCACCTTGTTCTGTTCCTGCATGGTGCCTTCGGCGAACAGCATGAGACGGTCGCGCTTCGTCTCGCGCCGCGCCTCGGCGCGGCCGTTGAACAGCAGGCGCTGCGCGTTGCCCGAGGCGCCGTTGAGACCGGCGGTGATGCGTCCGGACCACGGGTCGGTGAAGCTCGCGAGGCGCTCCTCGACCGCTTTCACCTCCTTCGCATGCGCCGCCTTGACCCGCGCCATGGCCGCGCGGTGCGCCTGGTCCGCGCGGCGCAGGGTGGGTGCCTGCTGATCGGGGGGCCAGACCGCGGCAAGCTCGCCGACGGCGATTTCGAGCGCACCGAAGGCCGTGCCGGTAATGCGCTGGGCGCTCTCGTCCGGGTCGTACTCCAGTTGGCCACGCACGCGGTCCGCGCTGTGCATGCCGATCATCATGGGCGCGTCGGTGGTGATGCCGGCGACTGACGCCGTGGGCACCGTCAGCTCGCCGGCGAAGCCGGTCCGGATGACGTAGCCCTCGGCGGTACTGGCAAGCAGCTCGCCGGCGAGGCGGCTGCCGTCGCTGAGGTAGATGAGATCGGCGTTGGTGATGGCTGGAAGGAGGGTGATGAGGACGCCCGCGGCAAGCCGCGGGCGGCCGCGCTCGGAGGCGGTCGTGAAAGGCAATGATTTCTCCGGGGTGATTGATCTTCTACGGTGCGGCGCAGCGTCGCCGCGCAGGCATATTGTTCGAGACGCGGCGTCGGGGCGCAAATCGCGGGCCGGTTTCGGCGCCGCACGCGCGGGCGCGCGCGAGCCCGGACGCCGGAACTACATCCAACAGCCACGAACGCGGCCCCGATCCGGATCTCGACCCGCGCCACGGCGCTGCGGACAGCCATCAGCGCGATCCGCGGCCAGCGGCTCGGCGCGCGCAAAAGTGCCTGACACTTTTGCTCAAAATTTGACCACTTCAGGTCGGCCCGGAGAGGGCGTAAGGGCGACAGCGAACCAAAAGTGTCTGACACTTTTGCTTAAGATTTGACCTTTGCGGGGGGCGGAGCGGGGGAGCCCGGAGACCCGGGAAAAAAACGGACGGGCATTGGCCGGGCAGGGGCCGGCCGGGAAGCAGCGGCCCGTCCGCAAGACACCGCCGTCCGACCCCAGGGGAGCCGTGACAGCGGCGGCACACAGGGAGGGAAGCGGCAAAGCCCGTACCGTGCCGCCGGCACGGGCCGGTATCGCGCTCACGCCGGGCGCTCTCGCCCGGCGCAAGCGGGATACGTTTCCGCGACGCGGGCGTCAGCCCGCCGAGCGCTGGGCCATGGCAGAACTGCCGATGGCGTCGGTGAAGTTCGGCCAGACCTTCTCGGTGACGAGTTCGAGGCTCTTCATGCACTCGTTGTGTGGCATGTGGTTGTAGATGAACATCCAGAAGTAGTCGACGGGAAGCTCCTTCAGCAGCGCCTCGATCTTGCGATTGACCGTATCGGGCGAACCGTGGATCACGAGGCCGCGCTCGGACGCCGTCTCGAACGTGGCCGGCATGTCCCACGGACCTTCGCCCGGGCGCGCTACCGCGGCATTGAAGCCGAACGGCACGAAGAAGTTGTTCCAGATGAACGAACCCGCGTCACGCGCGATGCGCTCGGCTTCGGCATCGGTCTCGGCGACGATGACTTCGCGACTGAGCGCCATGCCCTGGCCGAACTTGTAGTTCCTGCCGGCGGCATTGGCTGCTTCCATGGCGGCTTCGAAATGGCCCTTGGTGACGCCGATGTCGGTCATCACCGTGACCGGCACCAGGCCGCGTTCCATGCCCCAGCGAATCGAGCGCTCGGAGGTCGCGAACGGCATGAACAGGTCCGGCACCTGCTTCTCGTAGGGCGGCGGCGCGATGCCGATCTCCTCGATGATGCCGTCCTTATTGCAGCCCTGGCCGTAGTTCCAGGCCACCTCGGCCGCGGCCCACTTGATGTCCTTGGTCGGCACCTGCCAGTGCTTGCCCAGGAAGCTGAACGTATCCTTGGTCCAGGCGTTCATCATGATCTCGAAGTGTTCTTCGAACAGCGAGCGCTTGAGGTCCTCGTACTCCGGGCCCTCGCCCGGTTCGGCGAGGCCGACCTGCTGGCCGAGCACGTTGACCCAGCGCGGCTGGTAGCCGCGCGCGAAGCCGGCGAACACCCGGCCCTGCAGCATCTGCGAGACCATCGCGATGTTCTCGGCCAGGTTGATCGGGTTCTGCGACGGCAGCACGTTGCCGAGCTGACCGAACTTCATGCGCTTGGTCTGCAGGCCGAAGTAGAGATCGAGGATCACCGGGTTGGTCGAGACTTCCTCGCCCTCGACGTGGAAATGATGCTCGGTGAAGCCGCAGCCGTAATAGCCGTTCTCGTCCATGTACTGCAGCTGCTCGGTGAGCTCGCGCAGCATCATCTGGTAGAGGTGGGTCTGCTTGCCCGCCATGCCCTTCTTGATGTCTTCCATATGGCCGACGGACGGCAGGTAAAAAGCGCCAACTTCCATAATCTTGCTCCCCGGGATGGTTTTCGGGATGGACGTGTCGCGCCGCGGGCGAACGGCGGCGCGGGGATGCCGCCGAGGTTACTACGCCGTCGCGCGCAGCGTCCAGCGCGCCACTCAGCCCGGTGCGGCGGCGATGGCCTCGATCTCGAAACGCCACTCGGGTTTGAGCAGCTGCTTGACCAGCAGCGCCGTCGAGGCGGGACGGGCGTCGCCGAGATGGCGCGCACGTGCCGCGGCAAACGCCGCGTAGTCCTCGGCTGCGATGAGGTAGGCGGTTATCTTGACAATATTGTCAGCATTCATGCCGGCAACGCGCACGGCAGCCATCACGTTCACCCAGGCCTGCTCCGCCTGCCCTTCCAGCGTATCCGGCAGGGAACCGTCCGGCGCGAGTCCGACCTGGCCGGCGATATACGCGATGCGCGCGTTCGGCGGAATCACGACCGTGTGGTGATAAGCGTTGTTGAACGGCGCGACGATGCCGTCCGGATTGAGTTTCTCGAGCATGCGGGGCTCCTCGCCGGGTCACCGCCCGGAGCATACCAGCGCCACGGGAACGGGTGTGGCGCCGGGTAGTTAGCGGCAGATCACTTCGATATAGTGTGGCCCGGCGCCGCCCCGGGCGCCATCCAGGCCCGCAACGAAAGACCCGCCGCATGTCCACACCCGCCATCCATACCGAACAGAGTCTCATCACCAACGAACCCTACTACGAGCCGGTTGCCGACGAGGTGGCGGTGTTCACGGCCGCCTACCGCAACAAGCTGCCCGTGCTCCTCAAGGGGCCGACGGGCTGCGGCAAGACGCGTTTCGTCGAGTACATGGCCTGGCGCCTCGAGCGGCCGATGATCACGGTGGCCTGTCACGACGACCTTACTGCCTCCGATCTCATCGGCCGCTACCTCGTGCGCGGCGGGGAGACGGTGTGGGTCGACGGCCCGCTGACCAGCGCGGTGCGCAACGGCAGCATCTGTTACCTCGACGAGGTGGTGGAAGCGCGCAAGGACACGTCCGTCGTCATCCACCCGCTGTGCGACGACCGCCGCCTGCTGCCGATCGAGAAGCTCGGCGAGGTGCTCGCCGCGCCGCCCGAGTTCTGCCTCGTCATTTCCTACAACCCGGGCTACCAGAGCGTGCTCAAGGACCTCAAGCAGAGCACGCGCCAGCGCTTCGTCGCGCTCGAGTTCAACTACCCCGGCGTCGAGGTCGAACAGACCATCATCGAAAAGGAAAGCGGCATCGATGCGACAGGGGCGCGCCAGCTCGTCAAGTTCGGTCACATGACGCGCAACCTCAAGGGCAGCGGCCTCGACGAGGGCGCAAGCACACGCCTGCTGGTCAACGCGGCCAAGCTCATCCACGAGGGCATCGCGCCGGTCGTCGCCACGGACACCGCCGTGGCCCAGGCCCTGACCGACGACGAGGACATGCTCAAGGCCGTACACGAACTCAGCCGCTCGATCTTCTGAGCGCCCCGCCGAGGTCCCCTAACGCCACCGCGCGCGGCCGTCCGGCCGGCGCGCCGATCACCGCCCGCGGAGAGCCATGAGCGACGAATCGCGCCAGAACTTTCTCAACCGCCTGCGCATCCAGAAGGACCTCGAGAAGTTCACCGCCGGCGCGCTCGCGCGCCACGGCAACGTCGAGGACACCGTCGCGCGCATCGCCGCGCTAGAGCGCCGCGACCAGGACTTCGTCTACGCCTGGGTCGAGCTCATCGCCCGCTCCAACCACGAGCTCGCGGCCCATTTCATCGGCCGCGTCGCCAGCGCGTTCGACAAGATGGAGCGCAGCGGCGTCGAGGACTGGGTCGACCAGGCCATGACCACGTTCGACAACCGCGGCCTCGGCTTCGCCATCGAGGCGCTCGAGCATGTCGACGACTTCGCGCGCGAGTACGCCAGCCGCCACGTGCGTTGCGGTTTCGACGATGCATCCGGCTTCCTGCGCCACTTCGTGCGCGGCCTGGGCGGTCGCGAGCTGCGCGTGATCAGTGACCAGTCGACGTTCACCGACACCGAGTCGCTGTACCTGCCGGACGTCGTCAATCTCTACCCCGAACCCGAGCAGAACTTCACCATCTACAAGCTGACCGCGGTGCACCTGTGGGCGCAGACCTGGTACGGCACGTGGCGCTACCAGGTGGTCGAGCAGCTCATCCGGCAATTCGACGACGAGCACCCGATGGCGATCTTCAATCGCCTCGAATGCATCCGCCTCGAAGCCTGCATCGCCCGCGACTTCCCCGGCCTGTCGCGCGAGTTCCGGCTCTACGGCAGCGTCGGCGAAGCGGGCGACGCGCTGTGGGACGAATGGCGCCGGCGCGCCTCGCGTCTCGCCGAACGCGAGGCGAGCGCGGCCGATTCGCTGGCGCTGGTCGAGGCGTTCGGCGAATTGCCCCTGCCACCGTTGCGGCCGTTCGAGGGCGACATGTTCGCCGGGCGCGTGCGCCAGGCCCTGTTCGCCCGCATCGAGCGCGAGAAGAGCGCGTTCCAGCGCGCGATGCAGGAATTGCGCGACCAGGACGACCGCGGCGAGGGTGGCGGCGACGACGCGCAGAAACAGCTCGTCGAAGTCGAGATGCAGGACGAGGCCGGGGCCGGCGGCGAGGACGTCAATTTCCAGCTCACCATCGACGGCGAAGTCACTGCCATCCCGGAGCACATGAAAGACCTCATGGGCTCGATCATGCAGGATTTCGGTGAGATCCCCGACGATCATCTCGAGCCGCTCGAACGCGGCGAGTATTCCGATGCCCTGTTGCCGCAGAAAGGCGACGTCGACGGCGACGACGATCCCGATCTCAACGACGCCGGCAGCTTCAGCTATCGCGAATGGGACTGCGTGCGCCAGCGTTTCCGCGAGGGTTTCTGCACGCTGCGCGAGCTGTCCGTGCCGCCGGGCGACGAAGGCTTCGTTGCCGCCACGCTCGACAAGCACCGCGGCCTGTTGAAGTCGATCAAGCGCTCCTTCGAAGCCGTTCTCGGCGAATCGCGCCTGCAGCGGCGCCAGTCGGACGGTGACGACATCGATCTCGATGCGCTGGTCGAGGCCTTCTCCGACGTCGCCCAGGGGCGCGAGATGAGCGAGTACCTGTATACCCGCTACCGCAACCAGGAGCGCAACATCGCCGTCATGTTCATGGTCGACATGAGCGGCTCGACGCTCGGCTGGGTCAACGACGCCGAACGCGAGGCGCTGGTGCTGCTATGCGAGGCGCTCGAGATGCTGGGCGATCGCTACGCCATCTTCGGCTTCTCGGGACGCACCAACAAGCGCTGCGAGGTCTACCGCATCAAGGACTTCGAAGAGTCCTACTCGAGTGCGGTGCGCCAGCGCATCAGCGGCATCCGGCCCAAGGCCTACACCCGCATGGGTGTCGCCATCCGCCATCTCGGCCAGCTCCTCCAACACACGCAGGCGCGCACCAAGCTGCTCATCACGCTATCCGACGGGCGCCCCGAGGACTACGGCGGCTACAAGGGCAAGTACGGCATCGAGGATACCCGCCACGCCCTGCTCGAACTCAAGCAGGGTGGCATCCACTCCTTCTGCGTGACCATCGACAACGAGGCGCAGGAATACCTGCCGCACATGTACGGTCCGGCGAACTTCGCGGTGATCGACGAGGTGGAGAAGCTGCCTTACAAGGTGGCGGATATCTACCGCCGTCTCACCACCTGACGGCATGGCCGCCAAGGGGGCTGCGCTGCTGTCTGGCGGCGTTGCGTGCGCGCCTGCGCTGCTCATTGGCAAGTAGCCAACTGCGCTGCTCGTCTCCCCCGCGCCTTGCCAGACAGCATGCTCGCTCCCCTTGGCGACCATGCCGCGACATCCCCAAAGCTCGACGTTGCGTTGGCGCTGCTGTCTGGCGGCGTTGCGTGCTCGCCTGCGCTGCTCATTGGCAAGTAGCCAACTGCGCTGCTCGTCTCCCGGGCGCCTTGTCCGTCGATGCGTCCGCCGCTATCGGGAACCTTGAGTCCCCGGCCCTCTCAGGATACGGGCCACGCGGCGACCGGGTTCTCGAGGACCCCGATGGGCGGGATTTCGATGCGCACGACGTCGCCCGGGACGAGGAAACGGGGCGGGTCGAAGCCGGCGCCGACGCCGGCCGGGGTGCCCGTGGCGATGACGTCGCCGGGCAGCAGCGTGATGCCCGCGGAGATGCTCGCGATGAGCGCCGGCACGTCGAACATCATCAGCCCGGTGTTGCCATCCTGGCGCAGCTCATCGTTGACGTAGCAGCGGACCGGCGTGTCGTCGAGATCGAGTTCGTCGCGCGTCACCGCGTAAGGACCCATCGGGCAGAAACCGTCCTGGGACTTGCCGAGCAGCCATTGCTGGTGGCGTTTCTGCACGTCGCGCGCGGTGACGTCGTTGACGATGGTGTAACCCCACACGTGTTCAAGCGCCCGCTCACGTGCGATCGCGCGCCCGCCGCGCCCAATGACGACGGCGAGTTCGGCCTCGTAATCGAGCGCGCCCGTCACGCACGCATCGCGTGGAATTGCCGCGCCCGGCCCGATCACGCACTCCGGCAGCTTGGAGAACACGATCGGGGCCGGCGCGGCCTGCGTGCCGCGGCCGGTCGTATCGAAACCGCCGCGGGCGATCTCGGCGACATGCGCGTGGTAGTTCTTGCCGACGCAGAAGAGATTGCGACGCGGGCGCGGAATCGGCGCCAGCACGGTCAACACCTCGCCCGCCAGGCGCTGCGCCACGTCGCGCAGCGGCGGCAGCGAACCATCCCGCTCCAGCAGGGCAAGCAGGCCGCGCCGTGCCTCGTCCTCGCTGAGCTCGAACGGCTGCAGGCTCGCCCCGTCCGGCGCGAGGACACCCAGTTCGACGCGCGTTGCCGTGCGGTAGGCCGCGATGCGCATGGATGGCCGTCTCCTTCATTGGGGTCGTATCGATTAGTCGCGGCACCGAGCGTAACAGTGGCCGGACGCGGCGGACAATCGGCCACCCCGCCCCCCGTATCAGCGCCGCGGCGTGCTTTCCCGCCGGGCTCTAAAGCCGCGGGCTGCCCGCGCCGCTATCTGCATCAATATGGCGACAACAGCGGCAAACCTGTCCGAGGATTGGAAGGACAAGTATTTCAAGGCGCTCAACGAGCTCGATGCGCAGGCTGACGCTCACACCGCGAAAATGCGCCGCCGGGCCCGAGACCTGCTCGCCGTACTCGGGCGCTTCGGCGGGCGCGACGCCGGTTTCGACGAGCAGCTCGAGCTGGCCCGCCGGGCGGTCTCCGCCGGGGGCGACGATTTCGAGGTCCGCCTGCAGGACCTGATGGGACGCTTCGAGCGCCTCGGCGACACCGGCACCGCTGCCGCGGCGGCGCCAGCCACCGGGCAGACGGTGGACGATAGCGTTGCGGCCGTCGTCGACGCGCTGGCCGAGGGCCGCGGCTACGCCGCCGACATCGCCGACCTGGCCGCCGAGATCCGTGCCACGGAATCACACACGCGGTGCCTCGCCCTGGTTCGCGACATCGGCGAACGCCTCGATACGCTGCTCGGCGCGAGTGCCGACGCGAGCAACGCCAAGCAGGCGGCACGCGACGCCCTGCAGACACTGCTGGACCACCTCTCGCTGCCGCGCGACGCGCAAACCCGCCTGGCGGACATCACCCCGCGGCTGCAGAACGCGCGCGGCGACGACGAGTTGCGCGTCATCGCCAAGGAGCTGGCCGCTTTCATGGGCGACGTGATCAGCGCCCTGCAGGCCGAGATCACCAGCCTCAACGGTTTCCTGGTCACCATCAAGGGCCGCCTCGAGACCGTCTCCAGCCACGTCGTCGAAGAGAGCCGCGACCACAAGCGTGCCGCGGCAGCGCGCGAACACCTCGATCACACCGTGCGGCGCAGCCTCGACGACATGCGCGGCAAGGTCGAGCGGACGCAGGACATCGAGGTGCTGAAGAGCACCATCCAGCACCAGCTCGCCCACATCGGCGGCAGTATCAGCAGCTACCTGGAGACCGAGACGCGGCGCGCTTTCGTCGCCGAGAAGGCCCGGCGCCATCTCGCCGACCAGGTCGCGGCGATGAAAAAAGAATCGGACCAACTGCGCGAGAAGCTCGCCGAGGCGCAGTCCCGTGCCAGCCGCGACGCGCTCACCGGCCTGCCCAACCGGGTCGCCTACGGCGAGCGCATCAGGATGGAGCGCGCGCGCATGCAGCGCCACGGCACGCCGTTGACGCTGGCGGTGATCGATATCGACCACTTCAAGGGCATCAACGACACCTGGGGTCACCAGGCCGGTGACCGCGTGCTCAAGCACCTGGCCCGCGAACTCGGCGACCAGGTCCGGGCGAGCGACTTCTTCGCCCGCATCGGCGGCGAGGAATTCGTGCTGGTGCTGCCCGAAACGCGGCTCGCGGGCGCGCACGTCGTCCTCGAGAAGCTTCGCGAACACATCGCGCGCTGCCGCTTCAAGTACAAGGATGCCCCGATCAACGTGACCATCTCCTGCGGCCTCGCCGAATTCGCCGCCGGTGAATCGGCTGATGCCGCGTTCGCCCGTGCCGATGCCGGCCTCTACGCAGCCAAGTCCGGCGGGCGCAATCGCTGCGAGGCCGTCATGCCGCCGGCCGGCCCGCGCTGAGGCGATCCGCCCCGAGGACCTGCGGGTCCCGGCTCACGCCGAGCGCGGCGCCGGGCGTCCCTCAGGCGAGCGCCCCCGCAATGTAGTTCTCGAGCTGGCCGATGACGAATTCCTGCTCGGCGATGATCGCCTTCACGAGATCGCCGATGGAGATGATGCCCATGACCCGCCCCTGGTCCATGACCGGCAGATGGCGGATACGCTTGTCGGTCATCAATGCCATGGCATCTTCCACCGTCTGCTCGGGCAACGCGTGCAGCACCGAGGTCGACATGATGTCGGCGACCGGCGTGGTCAGCGACGAACGCCCTTCGAGCACGACCTTACGCGCGTAGTCGCGCTCACTGACGATGCCGACGATGGTTCCGCCCTGCAGGACCAGCAGCGCGCCGATGCCTTTCTCGGCCATCAATCGCAGCGCATCGTAAACCGTCGTCTCGGCGTTGACCGACCACACCTGGTGGCCCTTGCTGTCGAGCAGTTGACGTATCGTTTGCATGGCGACTCTCCTCCCTGGGCGCGGGCACGGCCCTATGTTCAACTCTAGTACACTGTCCGCGGATCGCCAGCCGCGGCCACCGGCACGGCTTGCGCATCGCAGCATCCACGAGGGGAGTAGCATCATGAACGAGGTCGTGCTGAGCGCGCGCGACGGCGCCGTCATGCGCCTGACCATCAACCGCCCCGAGCGCCGCAACGCACTCAACGAGGAGGTCTGCCGCGCACTGGCCGCCGGCATCGATGCCGCCGAGGCCGATGCCGCCGTGCGGGTCGTCGTCATCACCGGCGCCGGCGACAAGGCCTTCTGCGCCGGCGGCGACCTCAAGCCCGGCGCCGACGGCACGCCGTTCACCATCGATCCCGCGCGGCCGCGCCATTACGTCATCGACCTGTTCCGCCGCCTCGAGGCCTGCACGCGTCCGGTCGTCGCGCGCGTCAACGGCCACGCGCTCGCCGGCGGCCTCGGCCTGGTCTGCGCCTGTGACATGGCGGTCGGCGTCGAACACGCGAGCCTGGGCGTGCCCGAGACGCGTGTCGGCCTGTTCCCGATGATGATCCTGTCGTACATGATGCGCATCGTGCCGCGCCGCAAGCTGTTCGAGATGACCATCACCGGCGAGCCGTTCAGCGCCGCCGAGGCGCTCGAGCTCGGCATCCTCAACTACGCCGTGCCGGCGGCCGAACTCGACGCACGCGTCGACTGGCTCATCGCGCGCATCGTAGACAAGTCACCGACCGGCATCCGCCTGGGCAAACAGGCCTTCCGCGCGATCGAGGACATGCCGCTCGACAAGGCCTTCGAGTACACCCAGCTCATGCTGCCGATCATGGCCATGACCGAGGACGCCCGCGAAGGGTTCGCCGCGTTCAACGAGAAGCGCGACCCCGTCTGGCGCGGACGCTGAGATGGCCGCCGACTGCATACGCGTGGGTTGCGGCGGCGCCTTCTGGGGCGATTCCGCCGCGGGCGCGCGCCAGCTCGTCGAGCGTGGCGACATCGACTACCTCGTGCTCGACTACCTGGCCGAGATCACGCTGTCCATCCTCGCACGCATGCGCGCCCGCGACCCGGCCGCCGGCTACGCGACGGACTTTCTCGACGCCGTCATGCGCCCGCTCGCCGGCACCATCGCCGCACGCGGCATCCGCGTCGTGACCAACGCCGGCGGCATCAACCCGCAGGCACTCGCGGACGCCTTGCGTTCGCTCTGCAGCGACCTCGGCGTGACGCTGAACATCGTCGCCGTGTGCGGCGACGACCTTGCCGACCGGGTCGAAGACCTGCGCGCCGCGGACGTGCGCGAGATGGGCAGCGGCGCGCCGCTGCCGGCGAAGCTGACCAGCATCAATGCCTACCTCGGCGCGACACCGATTGCCGCCGCGCTCGCCGCCGGCGCCGACATCGTCGTCACCGGCCGCTGCGTCGACAGCGCGCTCGTGCTGGGACCGCTGATGCACGAGTTCGGCTGGGCCGAAGACGATTACGACCGCCTCGCCGCGGGTTCCCTGGCCGGTCACGTCATCGAGTGCGGCACGCAGTGCACCGGCGGCCTGTACACCGACTGGGAACAGGTGCCCGGCTGGGACGACATGGGGTTTCCCATCGCCGAGTGCCGGGCCGACGGCAGCTTCACGCTGAGCAAGCCGGCGGGTACCGGCGGCCTCGTCACGCCGGCCACCGTCGCCGAGCAGGTGGTCTACGAGATCGGCGACCCGGCACGCTACCTGCTGCCCGACGTGACCTGTGATTTCTCCCACGTCTCGCTGCGGGCCGACGGCCCCGGGCGCGTCGTCGTGCAGGGCGCGCGCGGCCTGCCGCCCGGGCCGGAGTACAAGGTCTCGGCGACCTGGGCCGACGGCTACCGCGCCACCGCGACATTGATGATCGGCGGCCGCGATGCCGCCGCCAAGGCCGCACGCGTCGCGGCCGCCCTGCTCGCGCGCACGCGCCGGCTGTTCGCCGATGCCGGCCACGCGGACTACGCCGAAGTGTCCGTCGAAGTGCTCGGTGCCGAGGCCACCTACGGCCCGCACGCGCGCGCCGCCGCGACGCGCGAAGTCGTGCTCAAGCTCGCCGTGCGCCATGCCGAGCGCGGGGCGCTCGAGATCTTCGCCCGCGAGATCTATCCCGCGGCGACGGCGATGGCGCCGGGCATGACCGGGTTCGCCGGCGGACGTCCCGCGGTGCAACCGGTAATCCGCTTGTTCTCCTGCCTGGTCCCGAAGAGCCTGGCCACGGTGAGCCTGGCCGGCGGCGACGGTACGCGGGAAGTTGCGGTCCACTGCGGATCTGAAGCCGCGCCGCCGGCGCCGCAAGCGGCGGCCGCGATCGCGAACCCGGACGCGACCGCGAGCGCGGCCGATACCGTCTGCGTACCGCTGCTGCGCCTGGCCCACGCGCGCTCCGGCGACAAGGGTGACAGCGCCAACATCGGCGTGCTCGCGCGGCGTGCCGACTTCCTGCCGCTGCTGCGCGAACAGCTCACGGCCGAGGCGGTCGCGGCATGGTTCGCGCATCTCGCCGGCGGACCGGTAACGCGATACGAATGGCCGGGCCTGCACGGTTTCAACTTCGTCCTCGAAGCCGCCCTCGGCGGCGGCGGTACGGCATCGCTGCGCTACGATCCGCAGGGCAAGGCCTACGCGCAGATGCTGCTCGACATGCCGCTGCGGGTGCCGGCGAGCCTCCTCGCCGGCGAGGCTATACTGGGCAGCGCCTGACGCACCGCACGCGCATGCCCATCGCCCGGCCCGTCCAGAGAACCTGACACCATGCTCGACAGCATCCTCGTCGCCAACCGTGGCGAAATCGCCTGCCGCGTGCTGCGCACCGCGCGCGCCATGGGCCTGCGCACCGTCGCCGTCTACCATCACGCCGACCGCGGGGCACCGCACGTGAGCCTCGCCGACAGTGCGCTCGAACTGCACGCCGAGGTGCCGACAGCAGCCTATCTCGACGCCGCACAGATCATCGCCGCGGCCGAACGCAGCGGTGCTGCCAGCGTGCACCCGGGCTACGGCTTTCTCGCCGAGAACGGCGACTTCGCTGCCGCCGTCGAGGCCGCCGGGCTGGTCTTCATCGGTCCGCAGCCCGAGGTCATCCGGTTGATGGGCGACAAGGTCCACGCCCGCGCTTTCGCCGCCGAGGCCGGCGTACCGCTCGCGCCCAGCGCGCTGATGGAGGAGTCGTTCGAAGCGTTTCTCGATGCCGCCGCCGGCATCGGCCTGCCGTTGTTGATCAAGGCCGCCGCCGGCGGCGGCGGCAAGGGCATGAGCATCGTGCACGACGCCGCCGATCTCGAAGCCCGCGCGCGCACCGCCATGAGCGAGGCGGAACGCTATTTCGCCGATGGCCGCGTCTACGCCGAACGCTACGTCGAACAGCCGAGGCATATCGAGGTACAGGTGCTCGGCGACGGCCGCGGCAACGTGGTGCACCTGTTCGAACGCGAGTGCTCGGTGCAGCGGCGCTTCCAGAAGATCGTCGAGGAAGCCCCCGCCGCGACCCTGCCGGCGGAGCTGCGCGCGCGCATCTGCGAGGCGGCCGTCAAGCTCGCCACGCGCGCGAACTACCGCAACGCCGGCACGGTGGAGTTCATCCTCGCCCCCGACGGCGAGTTCTACTTCCTCGAAATGAACACGCGCCTGCAGGTCGAGCACCCGGTGACGGAGATGATCTGCGGCGTCGACCTGGTCGAAGCCCAGCTGAGGCTCGCCGGCGGCGAGGGCCTGCCCTGGACGCAGGACGCCATCAGCGTCACCGGGCACGCCATCGAGTGCCGCGTGTGCTGCGAGGACCCGGCCCGCGACTTCCTGCCCGCGACCGGCCGCGCGCGCGTACTGCGCGAACCGCACGGCCCCGGGGTTCGTTTCGACGGCGGCATCCGCGAAGGCCAGCCGATAACGGCGGCCTTCGATTCGATGATCGGCAAGCTGGTCTGCCGCGGCGACGATCGCACCCAGGCGATCGACCGCGCGGTCGCCGCGCTCGGCGAACTCACCCTGCTCGGCGTCGACCACAACATCGACTACCTGGCGCGCGTCATCGATCATCCGGCGTTCCGTGCCGGGGCGCTGCACACCGGCTTCGTCACCGAGCACGCCGACACGCTGGGTGCACCGGTGCTCGATGCCGACGCCCGCGCCGCGGTCGTCATCGCCGCCGCGCTCGGGGTCGACGATTTCCGTCGCCTCGCCTATGACATCCCCGAGCCCTACGCCTCGATCGGCGGCTGGAGGAACTGACACGTGAACGCAACAGCACCGGTGCCGCGAGGGTACCGCGCATCGCAGGCCGCGCCATGAGCACGAGCTTTCCCTTCACGCTCGACGGCCAGACGCACTCCCTGACCATCCGTGCGCGCCGGCCGGCGCTGGTGGTCGAAGTCGACGGGCGCTGCTACACGGTCAGCGAAGACGCGTCGGGCGTGCCCGGCGAGAGCACGCTGCTCATCGACGGCCGGCCACACCGGGTCGCGCGGACGCGCGAGAGCGACCGCGTCCACGTCAAGCTCGACCGCACGACCTGGTCGGTCGCCTACGAGGACCCGGTCACCGCCGCCCAGCACGACGCCGGCGGCGACGACGTCCTGCGCGCCGACATGCCGGGCGTGGTGGTGAGCCTCAACGCGGCGCCCGGCGCCGCCGTCGCGAGCGGTGACGTGCTGCTCGTGATCGAGTCGATGAAGATGCAGATCAACGTCGTCGCACACCGCGACGGCACCGTCGAGAACGTCCACGTCGAAGTCAACCAGAGCTTCGACAAGGGCACCGAGCTGGTGTCATTGCACCCGAGCACCTGATGGCCCGACTCCAATCCAGCATCCAGACCGGTTCGGCGGATTTCCGCCGCCACTACACTCACAACCGCGCGCTCGCCGCCGAGCTGCACGAGAAGCAGCGCCAGGCGCGCTTCGAGCGCCCCGCGCGCGACGTCGAACGCCTCGCGCGCCAGGGCAAGATGATGCCGCGGGAACGCCTCGAGAAGCTGCTCGATCCGGGCACGCCGTTCCTCGAGTTCTCGACCCTCGCGGCGAACATGGCCTACGGCGGCGAAGCGCCCGGCGCGAGCTGCATCACGGGCATCGGCATGATCCAGGGCCGTGAAGTCATCCTGTGCGCGCACGACGCGAGCATCAAGGGCGGCGCGTGGTACCCGCTGTCGGTCAAGAAGATCGTGCGCTGTCTCGATATCGCCATCGAGAACCGCTTGCCGGTCGTGCACCTGTGCGACAGCGCGGGCGGCTTCCTGCCCCTGCAGTCGGAGTTGTTTCCCGACAAGCACATGGCGGGGCGCATGTTCCGCAACCAGAGCATTCTCTCGAAGCTGGGCGTCAAGCAACTCGCCCTGGTATTCGGCCACTGCACCGCGGGCGGCGCCTACATCCCGGCCCTGTCGGACTACTCGGTCATCGTGCGCGGCACGGGCGCGGTGTTCCTGGGCGGGCCGCCGCTGGTCAAGGCCGCGACCGGCGAGGTGGTGACGGCCGACGAACTCGGCGGCTGTGACCTGCATACCCGCGTCAGCGGCACCTGCGACTATCCTGCCGCGAGCGAGGACGAGGCCATCGCCATCGGGCGCGAGATCGTCGCGCAGTGGGACCGTCCGGCGAAGTGGGACATCCAGCGCGACCCGATCGAGGCTCCCTATTACGACCCGGACGAGCTCTACGGCATCATCCCCGACGACATCAAGCGCAGCTTCGAGATGCGCGAAGTGATCGCCCGCCTCGTCGACGGCAGCCGTTTCCACGAGTACCAGCCCGCCTACGGCACCACGCTGGTCTGCGGCTACGCCAACGTGTGGGGCTACAAGGTCGGCATCCTCGCCAACAACGGGGTGCTGTTCAACGACAGCGCGCTGAAAGGCGCGCATTTCATCGAACTTTGCAACCAGAACGACACGCCGCTGGTGTTCCTGCAGAACATCACCGGCTACATGGTCGGCCGCGATTACGAGGCAGCCGGGATCTCCAAGGACGGCGCGAAGATGATCATGGCGCAGGTCGGTTCCCACGTGCCCAAGTTCACCGTGATGTGCCACGGCTCCTTCGGCGCCGGCAACTACGGCATGTGCGGGCGCGCCTACGACGGCCGCCTGCTGTTCTCCTGGCCCAATCACCAGATCGGTGTCATGGGTGGCGAACAGGCGGCGAAGACGCTGACCGAGGTCAAGCTCAAACAGCTCGAGCGCGCCGGTGACGCGATTGACCAGGCAACCCTCGACAAGGTCTACGACGAGACGCTGGAAGCCTACCAGCACCAGCTCTCGGCCTATTACTCGACCTCGGAAGTGTGGGACGACGGCATCCTCGACCCCGTCGATACGCGCAATGCGCTCGGCATCGGCATCAGCGCGGCGCTGAACGCGCCGCCGCTCGAGCGTGGCTACGGCGTGTTCCGCTTCTGATACCGCGCGCCACGCGATTCGCACCGCCGCCGCGACGAGGCGGCGGCGGCCGGCTGAGAAGACCTCAGAACCCGATCTGCAGGGCCTTGTCGACCGCCGCGATACGGCGCACGGCGTCGAGGGTGGGTTCGTCCAGCGGCTGCGAGATGCCGAGTACGGCGATCGCGAGATTGGTCCCCTCGGCAACGCCGACCTGCATGCGCGAAATGTTGATCCCGGCGCGGCCGATCAGCTCGCCGAGGGTACCGATCACGCCGGGCTGGTCGGCGTGGTGGGTGAACAACAGGGTGCCTTCGAGCGTGGTCTCGACCTCGTAGGCATTGATACGCACCAGGCGCGGGTGACGCTCGTCGAACACGGTGCCTTCGAGACACACCGCGTGGTTGTTGCTGCGCGCGGTGATGCGCACGAGCGAGACGTAATCGCGCGAATCGGCGGAACTCACCTCGGTGACCTTGATGCCCTGGCGCTGCGCGAGGTGCAGGGCGTTGATCGGGTTGACCGGCACCGAATGGTGCTCGCACAACATGCCGACCATCGCCGCGCTCGCGATCGGGTGCGTATCGAGTTTACCGGCTTCGCCGAACACCCCGATCTCGACTTCCGACAGCGGCTCGTCGGCCATGCGGCAGAGCACGCGGCCGAGCTTGCCGGCGAGATCGAGGTACGGGGCGAGCTTCTCCTGTTTCTCGGGCGCGATGCTCGGGACGTTGACCGCGTTGACGACCTCGCCGCGGATCAGGAACGCCGCGATCTGGTGTGCAATCTCGACGCCCACCGCCGTCTGCGCTTCGTGCGTGGAAGCGCCGAGGTGCGGCGTGAACTGGATGTTGGCCTCGCCGAACAGCGGTGACTCGCCCGGCGGTTCGTTGACGAACACGTCGAGCGCGGCGCCGGCGAGATGGCCGCTCTGCACGGCTTCCAGCAACGCGTCCTCGTCGACCAGGCCGCCGCGCGCGCAGTTGATCAGGCGCGCTCCCCGCTTCATCCCGAGCAGCCGTTCGCGGTTGAGCAGGTTGCGCGTGCCTTCCGTCACCGGGCAATGCAGCGACACGTAGTCGGCCTGCGCGAGCAGCTCATCGAGTTCGCAGCGCTCGACGCCATGTTCGGCGAACGTCTTTTCGGTCACGAAGGGGTCGAAGCCGATGACGCGCATCCTGAGCCCGCGGCAGCGCTCGGCGGCGAGCCGCCCGATGGTGCCGAAACCGATGATGCCGACGGTTTTGCCACAGACCTCGGTGCCGAGGAACGCGTTGCGCTCCCACTTGCCCTGGCGCACCGACTGGTCGGCCGCGGGCAGGTTACGGCTGAGCGAGAACATGTGCGCGATGGCGAGCTCGGCGGTCGTGGTGGCATTGGCATCGGGCGTGTTGAGTACGACGATACCGCGCTCGGTGGCGGCATCGAGATCGACGTTGTCGACGCCGATACCGGCGCGCCCCACGACCTTGAGTTTCTCGGCCGCGGCAAGCAGCTCGCCTTTGATCTTGGTCGCGCTGCGCACGATGATGGCGTCGGCGTCCCGCGCGTGCGGAATGGCCTCCTCGACGCTCAGGCCCGGGCTGAAGTCGATTTCGAGCTCGGGATACTCCTCGAGCGCGGCGATGCCCTCCGGGGCCAGCTTGTCGGCGACGAATACCTTGTACATGAACAGTTTCTCCTGCGTGGCCGCGCGGCGGCTCAGGCGCCGTGCTCGGCAGCGACGGTCGCGTAGGCCCACTCGAGCCAGGGCAGCAGCGCGGCGAGATCGCTCGCTTCCACCGTTGCCCCGCCCCAGATACGCAACCCGGGCGGTGCGTTGCGGTAGGCGTTGATGTCGTAAGCGGCGCCCTCGGCCTCGAGCAGCGACGACAGCTTCTTGGTCAACGCGGCCTGCTCCGCGTCATCGAGGGCCAGGAACCAGTCGGCAACGATCTTGAGACAAATCGAGGTGCTCGAGCGGGTTGCCTCGGTCGCGGCCAGGAAGTCGACCCAGGGCGTCTTCGCGACCCAGGCTTCGAGCACGGCGAGGTTCTGGCGCGAGCGCATCACCAGCGCGTCGAGACCGCCGAGCGACTGCGCCCAGCTGAGCGCGTCCAGGTAATCCTCGACGCACAGCATCGACGGCGTGTTGATCGTCGCGCCCTCGAAGATGGCGGCATCGAGCTTGCCCTTCTTGGTCAGGCGGAACAGCTTCGGCAGCGGGCGCGGCGGTACGAAGCTCTCGAGGCGTTCGACGGCGCGCGGACTGAGGATGATCACGCCGTGCGCGCCTTCGCCGCCCAGCACCTTCTGCCAGGAAAACGTGGTGACGTCGAGCTTGGACCAGGGCAGCGGCATGGCGAAGGCGGCGGAGGTCGCGTCGCAGATGGTCAGGCCGGCGCGGTCGTCGGCAATCCAGTCGGCATCCGGCAGCTTGACCCCGGAGGTCGTCCCGTTCCAGACGAACACCAGGTCGCGCGCGCAGTCCACCGCGCCGAGGTCGGGCAGCTGGCCGTAAGGGGCGACGAACTTGCGCGCGTCCTCGATGGCGAGCACGTCGAGCACGTCGCTGACCCATTCCGAGCCGAAACTCTCCCAGGCCAGCACGTCCACGCCGCGCGCGCCGAGCAGGCTCCACAGCGCCATCTCGACCGCGCCGGTGTCGGAACCGGGCACGATGCCGATGCGATAGTCGTCCGGCACGCCGAGCACCTCGCGGGTGCGCTCGATGGCGGCGGCCAGGCGCGCCTTGCCCGGCTTCGACCGGTGCGAGCGGCCGACCAGGGCCTGCGCGAGTGCGGCCGGCGACCAGCCGGGACGCTTGGGACAGGGGCCGGAGGAGAAACAGGGATTGGCGGGTTTGTACTCGGGTTTCTGCATCTTTCCACTCATGCAAATGCGGCACCGCAAAACAGAGGCGCGCATTGTAAGACGGCGCGGTGCTATTGCAACGACCGGACCGGGCGCGCGCCGCCGCGCCGGGTCTTGCCCTGCGGCCGGATCAGGCATCCGGGGACGGATGAGGATGACGGCCGGGGCCGGCGGGCTTGCGACGCCCGGCCCGGCGCCCGCCCCACGCGGCGCGGACCGCGGGATACGTCTGCCAGCGACATTCGGACCGCCCCGGTCAATGAAAATCCCGTGAATGCGTGACCAGGCGTCCGAGCAGGGCGGAATGGTCCTCGAGGCGGCGCGCGAGCACGTGGATCACCGCGCCTTCGCGCTGTACTTCGCCGACGACGCCGAGCAGGCGTGCATGCAGCAGTTCGCGGCGCTGGGCCTCGACCAGGCTCGACCAGACGATCACGTTGATGGTGCCGGTCTCGTCTTCGAGCGTGACGAAGACGACGCCGGTCGCGGTCCCCGGGCGCTGGCGCATGGTAACGAGGCCGCCCGTGCGCACCGGCTCGCCGTGCCCGCGGGTGGCCAGTTCCGCGGCGGTGATCAGGCGCCGCCGGGCGAGTTGCCGGCGTAACAGGGCCAGTGGATGGCGGCCGAGCGTGAGACCGAGGCTCGCGTAATCGGCAACCACGTCCTCGCCCTCGCTCGGCCGGCGCAGCAGCGGCGTTGCCTCGGCGACGCCGGCGACGCCGGCAAAGAGCGGCGCCGGCTTCTCCACCCCGAGCGCCGCCCAGCTCGCCTGGTGACGATTGCCCGCGAGCACGGCCAGCGCCCCGGCACGCGAGAGCGCACGCAGCTGGCCGCGATCGAGCGCCGCGCGCGCGGCGAGATCGTCGACGCCGACGAACGGCGCGCGCGCACGCGCCGCGACCAGCCGTGCCGCGGCCTCGTGCGCGAAGCCCTTGACCAGGCGCAGGCCGAGCCTGAGTGCAGGCCGCCCGGCGCCCTTCGCGCCGGCTTCGAGCGTACAGTCCCAGTCGCTCGCCATGACGTCCGCACCCCGCACCTCGACGCCGTGCCGGCGCGCATCCTGCACCAGCTGCGAGGGTGCGTAGAAACCCATCGGCTGGCTGTTCAGCAGGCCGGCGGCGAAGGCCGCCGGTTCATGGCATTTCAACCACGCGGAGACGTAGGCCAGCAGCGCGAAACTCGCCGAGTGCGATTCGGGGAAGCCGTACTCGCCGAAACCCTGGATCTGGTTGAAGATCTGCTCGGCGAAACGCGGCGTGTAACCGCGCTCGCGCATGCCGCCGACGAGCTTGTCGCGGAAGTGTTCGAGTCCGCCATTGCGCTTCCAGGCCGCCATCGAGCGGCGCAGCTGGTCGGCTTCTCCGGGCGAGAAGCCGGCCGCGACCATGGCGAGCTTGATCACCTGTTCCTGGAACAGGGGTACACCGAGCGTGCGTTCGAGCACCCCGCGCACTGCCTCGCTCGGGTAGCTGACCGCTTCCTCGCCGTTGCGCCGGCGCAGGTAGGGATGCACCATCTCGCCCTGGATAGGCCCGGGGCGGATGATCGCGACCTGGATGACGAGATCGTAGTAGTTCGCCGGCCGCAGGCGCGGCAGCATCGCCATCTGCGCGCGCGACTCGATCTGGAACACGCCGACCGTGTCGGCGCGCTGGATCATGGCGTAGGTGGCGGGGTCGCCCGCCGGGATCGCGGCCATCGACAGCCGCCGCCCGTCGTAAGCTTCGAGCAGCTCGAAGCTGCGCCGTATCGCGCTCAGCATGCCCAGGCACAGGCAATCGACCTTGAGCAGGCCGAGCGCTTCGAGGTCGTCCTTGTCCCACTGGATGACGGTGCGCTCCGGCATCGCCGCGTTCTCGATCGGCACGAGCTCCGACAACGGCCCGTCGGAGATGACGAAACCGCCGACATGCTGCGAGAGGTGGCGCGGAAAACCGACGATCTGGGCAGTCAACGCGATCAGTCGCCGGATCACGGGGTTGTCCGCATCGAAGCCGACCTCGCGCAGGCGCTCGGGAATCGCTTCGCCCTGGTCCCACCAGTAGAGGTTGCGCGCCAGCCGCTCGACCTGCTCGAGGCTGAGCCCGAGTGCCTTGCCGACGTCGCGCACGGCGCTGCGCAGCTTGTAGGTGATGACGGTGGCGGCGAGTGCGGCACGCTCGCGGCCGTACTTACCGTAAATGTACTGGATGACCTCCTCGCGGCGCTGGTGTTCGAAATCGACATCGATGTCGGGCGGCTCGTTACGCTCCTTGGACAGGAAGCGCTCGAACAACATGTCCATGCGCGCCGGGTCGACCTCGGTGATACCGAGGCAGTAGCACACCGCCGAATTCGCCGCCGAACCCCGTCCCTGGCACAGGATGCCGCGTTTGCGCGCGAACTGGACGATGTCGTAGACGGTGAGGAAGAAAGCCTCGTAGGCGAGTTCGCCGATCAGGGTGAGCTCGTGCTCGACGAGCTCGCGCACCCTGGCCGGTGCACCGTCCGGCCAGCGCCGCCGCATGCCGGCCAGGGTCAGCGCGCGCAGGTGGCCTGCCGGGCTCGCCCCGGCAGGCACCAGCTCACGTGGATACTCGTAGCGCAGCTCGGCGAGCGTGAAGTGGCAGCGCGCGGCGATGCGGACGCTCTCGTCGAGCAGCTCGCGCGGGTAGATGCGGGCGAGGCGCTCGCGCGGACGCAGGCAGCGCTCGGCGTTCGGCTCGAGACGCTTACCCGCTTCCATCACCGTGGTGCCGAGGCGGATCGCGGTCAGCGTATCGAGCAGCGGCTGGCGGCGGAAATCGTGCATGCGCACTTCGCCCAACGCGGTGATCGGCAAGCCGCTGACGGTACCGAGACGGCGCACGTGGGCGAACCGTACGGCATCGTCGCCATGGTAGAACAGGCCGAGACCGATCCAGGCGCGTGCCGGGAAGCTTTGCGCGAGCCACGCCACCCGTTCGTCGTCGGCCGCGTCGTAGCCCGGCAGCCAGATCACCAGGCCGTGCGCGAGCCCGGCGAGGTCGGCGCGCGTGAGTTCGTAACGGCCCTTGGGCGCGCGGCGGCGTGCACGCGTGATCAGGGCGGCCAGCGCCTGGTAGGCGCACAGGTCATCGGCCAGCAGCACCAGGCGCAGGCCGTCCTCGAGCACGAGCTCGGTGCCGGCGATGAGCGCGATGCCCGCCTCGCGCGCGGCGACGTGCGCGCGGACGAGGCCGGCGAAGCTGCATTCGTCGGTCAGGGCAAGCGCGCGGTAGCCCCGCGCGGCAGCGGTGCGGACGAGTTCCTCCGGGTGCGAGGCACCGCTCAGGAAGCTGAAATTGCTACGGCAGCAGAGCTCGGCGTAGTCGGGCAATGCGGCAGGAGGCATGGGATTGTGCGGCCAGGCATGAATACTGTTTATATATACAGTTATTCAGGAATCCCGTCACCCGACCGATAGCGGTAACGGTTCACACGTGACGACGAGGCAGGGTCCCGGCCATGTGTGACGGCGGCAGTCGACTGGAACCTGTCGCGGCAGCCTCTCCGAGGTCCCAACCAGCATCAATCAAGGGAATATTCATGATGAAAACCGGAAAGATCCTCGCTCTCACCCTGGCGCTCGGCGCCGCCGCCCCGCTCGCCCCGACCCAGGCCGCGGCCGGCATCGAGGTCGGCGTGCTGACCTGCTCGGTCGTGCCCGGCTCGCGCATGAACCTCCTCATCCGCTCTACCGCCGACGTCAAGTGCGTCTACGCCAATGGCGGCATGACCGAGGAGTACGTCGGTGAGACCGGCATCGCGCTCGGTCTCGACCTGAGCTTCAAGCAGAACGAGAAGATGGCCTTCACCGTCATCGCCGCTTCCGAGGACGTACGCCCCGGCGCCCAGGCGCTCGGCGGCAAGTACGTCGGCGGCGAACTCTCCGCGGCGGCCGGCCTCGGTCTCGGCGCGAAGGCCCTGCTCGGCGGCGGTGCGAAGAACATCGGCCTGCAACCGCTCGCGCTCGAGTCGAGCAACGGCATCGGTGCTTCCGGCGGCCTGTCGTTCCTCTACATCGAGCCGGTCACCAAGACCGCCGCGCAGTAAGCTCGCGGCGGCCACACGCTGACGGTGGCCGCGCGTCGCCGTCAGCGTGTACCGACACCCGCCGACACCCACCGACATCCGGCGCTCGGCGCGTCGCGCCACCGCCGCCGCTACGCGCCGCCTCCCCCTCTGACACGACCCGGGACACCCGGCACGCTACGCGCCGGCGCGCTCCGGCATACTCAAGTTCGGCCCCGCAGTCGACGCTATTGCTCTCATGCGTTCCGTTTCACGCTTCTCGCCGTCCTGTGCCGCACTCCTGCTCGGCCTGCTCGTGCCGCATGCACAAGCGGAGCAGGCGCCCGGCGCGACGCTGCCGCCGCAACTGCGCCCCGCCGTCGAATTCGCACGCGCACGGGCCGCCGACGGCTACGAAATCCTGCTCGGGCCGTCGCGCCCGCGAGCGCCCGAGATCGCCGCGGCCGATTGCGCCACGCTCTACGCGCGGCGCCTCGAACTGACCCGTGCCGGACTCGACCACCGCCCGACATTCTGGCGCGATCCGCGTCACGCCGGCGCGGTGTTCGTCGGCGCGATCTGGACGCCGGCGTTCTACTACCTGCCCTACCGCGCCGTCGCGGAACTCGCGACGAGCGGCGCTGATGCCGCGCGCCAGGCGGAGCTCGACGCACTGCGCCACAGCGCTGCCCGGCAACGCTGTTTCGAACGCTGACGGGCCGCGCCGCGCCCGCGCGGCGTCTCTGTTCAGCGGGGTCGGTGTGCTATAGTCGCGCGCCGTCGACACCCCAGTTCTGCCCGCCGGAGCACTACCCCACGATGTTCGAAGCTCTCGAAGCCCTGAGTCCCGATCCCATCCTCGGCCTGATGGCTGCCTACCGCGAGGATCCGCGCGAGAACAAGATCGACCTGGGTGTCGGCGTCTACCGCGACGAGGCCGGCAACACGCCGATCATGAAGAGCGTGAGCGCGGCCGAGCAGCGCCGCTTCGAGG
Organism: Gammaproteobacteria bacterium; assembly: GCA_030429865.1. Taxonomy (GTDB): domain Bacteria; phylum Pseudomonadota; class Gammaproteobacteria; genus JACKNG01. The sequence continues at coordinate 56,219 of JAUIFX010000003.1, forward strand.
CCGAGACCACCAAGGCCTACATCGGCCCGCCAGGCACGCCCGAGTTCAACGTCGTCGCGCGCCAGCTGATGTTCGGTGCCGCGCACGCGGTGCTGAAGGACCAGCGCGTGGCCGGGG
>JAUIFX010000191.1 GCA_030429865.1 Gammaproteobacteria bacterium
CGCCGCCGCCGTCCCCCGCCGACGTCTCCCTGCTCGCCGACGTCAACGCGGGCGAAGTCCGCATCGCCCGCTCGCGCCGTCCGGCCGGGGTCGAGCCGGCCACCGCGGCGGCCTATGCCGCTTACGCGAGCGGCGACCTCGCCACTGCCGAAGCGCGTTACCGCGCGCTGCTCGATGCCGCGCCCGGGCGCCGCGATGCGCTGCTCGGCCTCGGCGCCGTGGCGCTCGCGCGCGGCGAGCGCGAGCGCGCTTTCGAGCATTACGCCGCCGTGCTCGAACGCTATCCCGACGATGCCGTGGCGAGCGCCGCGCTGGTCAGCCTGACCGACGGTCATGGCGCGGCCACCGCGGCGCGCCTGCGCCTGCTCCTCGACCGTCACGGCGAGCTGCCCTACCTGCATTTCGCGCTCGCCAACTGGTACGCCCGCCAGGGCCGCTGGGCTGATGCCCAGCAGGCCTACTTCGCCGCCTTCAGCCGCGACGACGCCAACCCCGACTACGCCTTCAACCTTGCCGTGAGCCTCGATCGCATCGGCCAGGGCGCGGCCGCGCTCGATTACTACCGCGAGGCGCTCGCGCTGTCCGACACGCGCCCGGCGCGCTTCGACCCGGCCACCGCGCTCGAGCGCATCGGCGCCCTCGAGGCGTCGCTGACGCCGCCGGCGCGGGCCGTGGAGGCGCCATGAGCCTCACCAAGCGTTCGCTGCGCATCGGCGAGCTGCTGGTGCAGAAGGGCGTGGTCAGCCCCGACCAGATCCGCATCGCGCTGACCGAGCAGCGCAAGAACCGCGATCACCTCGGCAAGATCCTCGTGCGCCTGGGCTTCGCGACCGAGGCGATCATCCTCGACGTGCTCGGTGGCGCGCTCGGCCAGCAAAAGGCGCAGCTGCAGCAGGTGGTGGTCGACTCCGAAGCGATTCGCCTCATCCCCAAGGACATGGCGCGCCGTTTCCGTATCCTGCCACTGACCTACGACGCCAACGCCAACCGCCTCACGCTCGCGATGGCGGACACGTTCAACGTCGTCGCCCTCGACCAGATCGCGGCGCTGCTCGGCGGCGACGTCGAGATCCAGCCGTTGATGGCCGGCGAGGCGGAGATCGAGAAAGCCATCGACCAGTTCTACGGCTTCGAACTCTCCGTCGACGGCATCCTGCGCGAGATCGAGACCGGCGAGATCGACTACGAAAGTCTCGATGCCGACAACGCCGAGTACAGCCAGCCCGTCGTACGCCTGGTCAACGCGCTGTTGTCCGATGCCGTCAAGCGCGGCGCCTCGGACATCCATTTCGAGCCCGAGGAGGGCTTTCTGCGCTTTCGCTACCGCATCGACGGCGTGCTGCGCCAGATCCGCTCCCTGCACAAGAACTACTGGTCGGCGCTCGCGGTACGCCTGAAAGTCATGAGCGGCATGGACATCGCCGAGACGCGTGCGCCGCAGGACGGGCGCATCACGCTGACCCTGTCCGGCCGCCAGATCGACTTCCGCGTCTCGACCATTCCCACCGTGCACGGCGAGAACATCGTGCTGCGCGTGCTCGACCGTCAGAAGGGCATCGTGCCGATCGACAATCTCGGGCTCGACGAAGACGTGCTCACCACGCTCAAGCTGATGGTGGCGCGGCCCGAAGGCCTGCTGCTCGTCACCGGCCCCACGGGCAGCGGCAAGACCACCACGCTTTACAGCCTGCTGAACCATCTGAACACCGAGTCGGTCAATATCATGACCCTGGAAGACCCGGTGGAATATCCCATGGGCATGATCCGGCAGACCTCCATCAACGAGGCCGCGCGACTCGATTTCGCCGGTGGCGTGCGCTCCATGCTGCGCCAGGATCCGGACATCATCCTGATCGGCGAGATCCGCGACGAGGACACCGCGACGATGGCCTTCCGCGCCGCCATGACCGGCCACCAGGTGTTTTCCACGCTGCACACGAACTCGTCGCTCGGCGCAATTCCGCGCCTGTCCGACATGGGCATCAAGGCCGAGATCATGGCCGGCAACATCATCGGCATCCTCGCCCAGCGGCTGGTGCGCAAGCTGCGCATCGATTCGCGCGAGGCCTACCACCCGGGCGAGATCGAGCGGCGCATCCTCGGCCTCGACGCCGCCTACCAGGACCTGACGATCTACCGCGTCAGCGAGGATCATCGCCACGCGCAGCACCAGGGTTACGAGGGGCGCACGGCGCTGATGGAAGTGCTGCGCATCGATCGCGAACTCGACGAGCTCATCGCCCAGGGCGCGACGCTCACCGAGCTGAACGCCGCCGCCGCGCGCAAGGGCTTCCAGACGCTTGCCGAGGTCGCCATCAAGCTGGTGCTGGCCGGCGTCACCTCGCTCGACGAGGTCACCCGCGTGGTCGACCTGACCGAGCGCATCGGCCAGGGTTGAGCCGGTGGAAGCCTACCGCTACAAAGCCGTCAACGCCCGCGGGCACATGCTGCAGGGGCGCATCGACGCGGCCAACCCGGCCGATCTCGAAGTGCGCCTGAGCCGTCTCGGGCTCGATCTCGTCAACTACCGCGAGCTGCGCCGTCATCACCACGTGACCGGTCGCGGTATCCGCCGCGTCGACCTCATCACGTTCTGCTTCCACCTCGAGCACCTCGTGCGCGCAGGCGTGCCGATCCTCGAAGGCCTCGCCGACCTGCGCGACACCATCGACAACAAGCGGCTGCGCGAAGTCACCGCGGCGATGATCGAATCGATCGAAGGCGGCAAGAACCTCTCGCAATCGATGGCCGACTTTCCCGCCGTGTTTCCCTCGGTGTTCGTCTCGCTCGTGCGTGCCGGCGAACAGAGCGGCCAGCTGAACCGCGTGCTGGCGAGAATCATCGAGAATCTCAAGTGGCAGGACGAGCAGGCCGCCTATACGAAGAAGCTGCTGCTCTACCCCGCGATCGTGACGGTGGTGGTGATCGCGGTGATGTTCTTCCTCATGCTCTACGTCGTGCCGCAGCTGATCACGTTCCTCGCGACCATGGGCCAGGAGCTGCCGTTGCAGACGCGCGCGCTCATCGCGACCTCGGACTTCATGGTCGCGTACTGGTACCTGGTGCTGTTCGTGCCGCTCGCGCTCGCCGCCGGCGCGGTCGTCGCGTTTCGCGCCAATCCGCGCTTCGCCGAGCGTATCGACGACTGGATGCTGCACGTGCCGATCGTCGGACCCGTGCTGAAAAAACTCATCGTCACCCGCGTCTGCCAGGTGTTCTCGATCATGTACTCCTCCGGCATCACCGTGCTCGAATGCATGCGCAACGCCGAGCAGGTCGCGGGCAATCGGGCGGTGGCCAACGCGATGCGCGAGGCCGGCCGGCAGATCGCCGACGGCGGCGGCATTTCGCGCAGCTTCGCCGCCACGCGGCTGTTCCCGCCGCTGGTGATCCGCATGCTGCGCGTTGGCGAGAACACCGGTGCGCTGGAAGAAGCGCTCGACAACGTGAGCTATTTCTACGCGCGCGACGTCGCCGAGTCCGTCGCGCGCCTGCAGGCGTTGATCATGCCGGTCATCACCATGGTGCTGGGCGTGGTGCTGTTCTGGATCATCGCCTCGGTGCTGGGCCCGATTTATGATCTCTTTACTCAAATCGATTTCTAGCAGCGCCGAGACGCGCGTGCTCCTGATCGGCGGCGAACGCGCGATCCTCTACCTGTTCCAGGCGGGCGAGCTGGCGCACGCCTATATCTTCACCGCCGACCCGGCCGGCCTGGCCGGCTTCCGGCGTTGTCTCGGCGAACTCGATCCGGCGCCGCTGAGCGTGCTGGTCGACGTCGTCGAGGAAGAGTACCGCCAGGAGACCATCCCCCACGTCAGCGGCGCCGATCGCAAGGCGGTGCTCGAGCGCAAGTACGCACGGTTGTTCCGCGGTACGCCCTACCGCATGGCGCAGTTCCAGGGGCGCGACAGCGGCGAGCGGCGCGACGACCGTGTACTGCTGACCGCGATCACGCGCCCCGAAGTGCTCACCCCCTGGATCGACCTGCTGCTCGAGCACCGCGTACCGGTAGCCGGGATCTTCTCGCTGCCGATCCTGAGCGAACGCCTGCTCAAGCGCATCGGTGCGAGCGGTTCGAACGTGCTCCTGATCAGCCTGCAGAAAGCGAGCGGCCTGCGGCAGAGCTTCTTCCGCGACGGGCATCTGAAGATCAGCCGCCTCGCGCACATGCCGCGCCTCGGCTCGGTACCGTTCGCCGCGCACCTGATGAGCGAAGTCGAGAAGCTGCGCCGCTACCTCAACAGCCTCGCACTCATCTCGCGCGACAGCCCGTTGCAGATCTACATCCTGAGCCACGGCCAGCTGCTCGGTGAGCTCGAGCAACACTGCCGCGACAGCGAGCAGGAGAAGTATTTCCTGCTCGATACCGACGACGTCGCGCAGCGGCTCGGCCTCGACCAGACCGGCGAATCGCACTACGCGGATCTCGTGCTCGCGCGGCTGCTCGCCGGCAGCCGTTCGGCGCCGTCCTACGCGCAGCCGCAGGAGACCCAGTTCTACAAGCTGCACCGCCTGCGCACGGCGCTGGCCGTGGCCGGACTGATGCTGGTGCTCGGCAGCGCCGGCTGGAGCGGCTTCAATTTCATCGAAGGCGTAATCCTCAAGGAGCAGGCGCTCGACGCCGCGCAGAAGGCGCGCTTCTACCAGGAGCGTTTCGAGATGGCGCGCGGCAAGCTGCCCGAGACGCCGGTCGAGCCGCGCGAGATCAAGACCGCGGTCGACATCGTCGCCGAGCTGCGCCGTCACCGGAGCTCACCCGGGCCGTTGCTCACCGTGGTCGGCGGTACCCTCGCCGCGCTGCCGGAGGTACGCCTGGATCGCCTGAGCTGGCGCAGCGCCGAGGCCGCGGCGGAATCGGCCGGGACTGCCCCGGAGACGGCGCCGTCACCCGGCGCAGGCGCCTACCTGCATTACCAGGTGGCCGAGATCGCCGGTCACCTGGCGCCGTTCGAAGGCGATTACCGCGGCGCCATCGCGGCGGTCGACCAGTTCGCCGACGCGCTGCGCGGGCACGCCGAGGTGACCGCGGTCGATGTGCTGCAGTACCCGCTCGACCTGCGTTCGGATACGAGCGTGAGCGGCTCGACCTCGGGCACGCCGGAGCGCCTGGTGGCGTCGTTCCGTCTCAAGCTCACCATGGGGGTGCCCGATGGCAGCCAGGAAAGCTGAGTTCGCGGTACTGCGCGGTACCGTCATCGGATTCGTCATCTGCGTGCTTCTCGCCGCGGGCATGCTTGCGGCGAGCCTCTACTTCCGCAACGCCATGCAGCGCGAATACCAGGTCAATCACCAGCGCTTTCGCAACGCCAGCCAGCTCTACCTGGCGGTCGACGAAGAGGAGCGCACGATCGAGGAGTTCTACCCCGAGTTCGTGCGCCTCTACCGCGACGGCCTGCTCGGCGGCGAACGCCGCCTGAGCTGGCTCGAGACGCTGCGCACGGCCGCTGCCGCGATCCGCATCCCGGAACTCAACTACAAGCTCGACGCGCGCGGCCCGTGGGACGGGGCGCCGAACCTCGCGCGCGGCGGCTACGAGATCCATGCGAGCACGATGAGCCTGAGCCTCGGCCTGCTGCACGAGGGCGACCTGCTCGCGCTGCTCGAGGCGCTCGACGAAGGCGCCCTCGGACAGTACGCGGTACGCGACTGCGCGCTGGTCGGCGGCGAGGGGGCGCTGACGCTCGATCCCCAGGCCGTCAACGTGCGCGCCGAGTGCCGCCTCGACTGGCTGACCGTGGACCTCGCCGGTCCCCGGGAGCTGGCGTTGTGACGGCGCACCGCCCGCTTCGCCGCGTGGCGCGGTCGTGCTGCCGGAGCATGGTCCGCGGCGTCGCCGGCCTGCTCGTCCTGGCGGCCCTGCCGGCGGGCGCGGCCGACCTGGGGCGCCTGTTCCTCGGCCCCGGCGAGCGCGCGGCGCTCGACCGTGCACGCTACGAGAGCAGCGTCGCCGCGCCGCCGCAGCCTGCGCCAGCGCGGCCGGCGCCGCTCGAGATGCCACAGGAGCCGGCGGTACCGGCGCAGCCGATCACCGTCGACGGTTACGTGCAGCGCTCCGGTGGTCCGCCGACGGTCTGGATCAACGGGGTCGACTCCTACCAGGGCAATCTCGCGGAGTTCGGTATCGAGGCGCGTGACCTCGCGCTCGAACAGGCACGTGTGCGTGTGCCGCGCGCGGGCGGCGACACCTTGCGCCTCAAGCCCGGACAATCCTTCGACCCGGACCAGGCGCGGGTCACCGAGTCGTGGGAACGCGCGCTGGCGCCCGCGCTGGAACTGCCGGGGGATCTCGGGCTGGACTGAATCCCGGCAGCGCAAGGATGCGCGGCTGCAACCGTGCCTGCAGGTGCGGTGCTTGCAGAGCAAGTCGGGCCGCGCACGCGCAGGAGTCCGCCGCGGTGGGGCGCTCACGCGTGCCGCGTCGACGTGACGTCAGGGAGGACATCACATGGTTTCCGTCAACGCCTGCCCGCGCGCACGCGGCATTGCCGCGATCGTGCTGTTGCTGTTCCTCACCGCCGGCGCCGCCCTGCTCGTGCCGCGTTTCGCGGCCACCACGCGACCGGCCGCGAACGCGGAGACGGATGCCGCCGTGCTCGCCGCCGCGCGCGAGGCCTTGCTCGGTTACGCGGTGGCCTACCCCGAGCGTGTCAACGCCGCCTACGGACCCGGCTACCTGCCCTGTCCGGCGCGCGATGAGCGGGGCATCGCCGGGCCGGCCTGCGCGCGCGGCACCGGTACCACGGTCGGGCGTTTCCCGTGGCATACCCTGCGCGTCAACGACCTGCGCGATCACAGCGGCGCGGGCTTGTGGTACGTCCTCGCCGAGAGCCATCGCTACAACCCCAAGCGCGAGCCCTTGAACGCGCTGACGCTGCCGTCGTTGCGCCACGCCGGCGAGGCCATCGTCGCCGCGGTCATCGCTCCCGGCGCGCCGCTCGCCCACCAGCGGCGCCGCGGTGACGATCCCGCTGGGTGGATCGAGATGCAGCTGGCCGGAACGGGCCGTCACGCCTTGACGCGCGCCCTGCCGTCGAACGATCGCGTCCAGACCATCGAAGCGGCAGCGCTGCGCAGCGCGCTCGAGCAGCGCGTGCTCGGCACCCTGGCCGTGGCGCTGAATGACTATGCACGAGGTCATGGCGGTCGCCTGCCGTGGCTCGTGCCGCCCGATGCGCCGGCCGGTTCCGCGCCCCGTGTCGGCGTACGCGGCGGCCGCCTGGCGGTGCACCCGGCGCTGACGCCCACAGCGCCGGCGACCTCGAGCTACGAGTCCTCGCTCGTGCTCAGCTGGCGTCTCGACGACGCGCAGGTTCACAGCCGCGGGGACGCCGCGCTGCTCGCGCACGCCTGCCTCGCGCGCCTGCCCTGTGCCGGGATGCCGGGCGCGCCGCTCGTGGCCGGCGCCGAGTGCGCGTGGTGGGCCGTACCCGGCAGCCTGCGGCCGCCGGCCGATCATGCGCGCTGCACGGCCACCGCGCTGCGCCGGCACGCCGGCGTCGAGATCGAGTATCGGTTGCGCTTCGCCGTCGTCGCGGACGCGGCGGCGATCATCGCCGGGCCCTCCGCCACGCGCTTGCGCACGCGCACCTTGCACGTCACGCGGCTCGCTGCCCATGCCCGCGCGTCCGACCTCGGCATCGTCATCGACGTCAGCGTGCACGATACGACCGGGGCCACGGGCTACGCGCGTGTCACGTTGACCCCGCGGAGCCGCGGTCGGTTCGTCGTGGCCGGGTTGCGCTACGCGCTCGATGCCGCTGCCGGCGAATTGCCGGCCTGGTTCGTGCGCAACGACTGGGTCGGCCAGGTCGCGCTCGCCCACGCCGCGTGTGACGCGGCCGAGCCCTGCCTCGCGCTCGTCGCTGCCGGCGCCGACGGGCGCCGCCGGGAACGTCGCGACATCACCGCCCTGCTGGTCTCGGCCGGGCCGCCACTGGGGTCGTCCGCGACGGCAGACGCCGGCGCGTTCGAAGCGGCCAACCGCGACGCGCTGCGCGACCTGCGGCAGCCTTTCCGGGACGCGCCGCCGGGGCCGGATTTCAACGACCGCGTGCACGTCTTCGGGGTGCGGCCATGAGCGCGGCCGGCCACGCCCCCGGGCGCCGCCGCGCACGGGCGTTCACGTTGGTCGAGATGGCGCTCGTACTCGCCATCCTGGGCGCGCTCGCGACGGCCGCGCTGCAACCGCTCGGCGTGCTGCTGGAAGCCCGCGACCGGCGCGCCACGGCGGCGTTGCTCGAGCAGGCGATCGAAGCGCTCTACGGCCACGCCATCATGCATGGCCGTCTACCTTGCCCGGACGCACCGTCGGACGGTGACGGACACGAGGACCGCAGCCCGGAAGGCCTTTGTTCGACGGCTGCCGGCCTGTTGCCGGCGGCCGACCTCGGCGTGCGCGCGGCCGATGCCTGGGGTAACCGCCTGCGCTACCGCGTGACCGCGCGTACGGCGCCTGCCGCCGCCGGCGCCGGCTTCACCGTGAGCGACGACGGCTACTGCCGCGGCGGCGACGGCACGCTCGACCTGTGCGAGCGCGGCGAACTCGTGGTGCTGACGCGCGGCGACGATCCGCGCACCGTCGCGCGCGAGAGCAATGCCGCGTTCACCCTCGCCGACGCGGTACCCGCGGTAGTCGTCTCGCACGGCGCCAACGGTCACGGCGCGTGGCGCCCGGGCGGCGCCATGCTCGCGCTGCCGGCCGGTCATGTCGACGAGGCCGCCAATGCCGGCGCCGGCAGCACCTACTACGCACGCGATTACGCCGCGGCCCGCGCGGACTGCCACGACGACGGCGCCGGCCGGCCGGCACCCTGCGGCTTCGACGATCTGCTGCGCTGGATCTCGCCGACCATTCTCGCAGCGCGGCTCGTCCGTGCCGGCCGCCTGCCCTGAGCGGCGCGGCTGGCGCGCCGGCTCAGGCCGCGTGGGCTCGTGCGCTGCAGCTGATGCGGAACGTCACCGCGCCGTCGCGGTTTTCCGCCAGCGTCAGTTCGCACCCGGCCAGGCCCGCCTGGCGCGCGGCCTGGAACAGGCCGATGCCGTGTCCGCTCTGTGATTCGACCGGTTCGTTGAACAGCCGCCGCGTCAACTCGGGCGGAATCGCGCGGCCGTTGTCGCGGACTTCGCAGGCGACGCCGGCGGCGTCGGCGCGTACCCGCACGCTCGCGCGCGTGGCCTGGCCGGCGGCCACTTTGTGCAGGGCGTT
>JAUIFX010000004.1 GCA_030429865.1 Gammaproteobacteria bacterium
CGCTACGAGCTCCTCGCCGAGGCCGGCTGCCGCGACATCGCCAGCTACAACGACCTGGAGTGGGACGACCTCCGCGATCGCATGAACCCCAAGAGCGAGGAGGAGGAAGCGGGCATCCCGCGCAAGCTGCCCTACATCGTCGTCGTCATCGACGAGCTGGCCGACATGATGATGGTGGTCGGCAAGAAGGTCGAAGAGCTGATCGCGCGTCTCGCGCAGAAAGCGCGCGCGGCCGGCGTACACCTCATCCTCGCGACCCAGCGTCCCTCGGTCGACGTCATCACGGGGCTCATCAAGGCCAACATTCCTAGCCGCATTGCGTTCCAGGTCTCCTCGCGCATCGATTCGCGCACCATCCTCGACCAGATGGGCGCCGAGACCCTGCTCGGTCACGGCGACATGCTCTACCTGCCGCCCGGCACCGCGATTCCGAACCGCGTGCACGGCGCATTCGTCTCCGACGAGGAGGTGCACAAGGTCGTCGAGCGGCTCAAGAAATCGGGTGAGCCCGAGTACATCGACGCCATTCTCTCGGGCCCGTGCGAGGACGACGGCGGCGCCGGCGGCATGGGCGACTTCGGCGGCGGCGGCGGCGAGCAGGACGAACTCTACGACCAGGCCGTCGCCATCGTCACCGAGACGCGGCGGGCCTCGGTGTCCGGGATTCAGCGCCGCCTCAAGATCGGTTACAACCGCGCCGCGCGCATGGTCGAGGAGATGGAGCGTGCGGGCGTCGTCGGCGAGCTGCAGTCGAACGGCTCGCGCGAAGTGCTCGCGCCGCCGCCGCCGAAGGGCTAGAACCGGTCTCAAAATTATTCATGGTTGCGTTGGCGCCCAAAAAGCTCGGCTACAAGGCGCAGTGCGCAGGGAATAGTGGTTCTATTGCCAAGCACTGTAACGCTGTAGACGGGCTTTTTGGGTCCAACCCGAAGGGCCGACGGCTGTTTTCGCGCATTTCCGCGTTGCTCGTCGCTCATTTAGCTGCCGCTAAACCACGCTCCTCGCGCCTTGAACTGCGCGAAAACAGCCGTCGGCGCAGCCACGAATAATTTTGAGACCGGTTCTAGTCGCGGTCCGGCCGTGGCAGTGAACCGGCTGGGGGTGCCCGCGGTCGGATAGACTGCGCGCCCCTGATTCAACCCGGAACACCGCCATGGCCTCGTCACGTCACCCCGTCTTCGCCTGCGTTCTTGCCGTGGCCAGCGCCGCGGCCGCCGCCGACAGCGGGGAGGTCGTCAGCTACCTCGACAGCCTGCAGAGTTTCACCGCGAGCTTCACCCAGCAGCGCTACGACGAAGACGGCGAGCTGCTCGAAACGCTCGCGGGCGAGGCCTACATCGAGCGCCCCGGACGTTTCCGCTGGGCTTACGGCGAGCCCTACGTGCAGCTCATCGTGAGTGACGGCGAGACGCTGTGGATCTACGACGAGGATCTCGAGCAGGTCACGGTCAATACCGTCACCGAGACCGGCGCCGGCTCACCGGCCGCGCTGCTCGGCCGCGAGAGCGACGTCGCCGCGCACTACGCGATTACGGCGCTGCCGGCAGCCGATGACGGCTACGCGTGGTACCGGCTCGAGTCCAAGGAAGCGACGAGCGATTTCAGCGCCATCGCGCTGGGCTTCGCCAACGGCGAGGTGCGCGCGATGCGCCTGACCGACAACCTCGGCCAGCTCACCGCGCTCAGCTTCGACGACGTCGCGCGCAACCGCGACGTCGACGACGCGTTGTTCCGTTTCGAGCCGCCGGCGGGCGTCGACGTAGTGCAGGGCGCCATGCCCTGAGCGCGCCGGCCGGTGGCGTCGGCGGCTTTCCCTGTGCCGCGCGCTGTGCTATCCCTGCGCGCCATGCCGCCGCTCGCCGACCAGCTCCGTCCCGCCAGCCTCGCCGATTTTCACGGCCAGGCGCACCTGCTCGGCCCCGGCCAGCCGCTGCGGCGTGCGCTCGAGGAGGGCGCGCTGCATTCCATGGTCCTGTGGGGGCCGCCGGGAACCGGCAAGACGACCCTCGCGCGTATGCTCGCGGTCAACGCCGGCGCCGCCTTCGTCACGCTCTCGGCCGTGCTGTGCGGGGTCAAGGACATCCGCGCCGCGGTCGAGGCGGCGCGTGCCGAGCGCGCCAGCGGACGCGCCACGGCGGTGTTCGTCGACGAGGTGCACCGCTTCAACAAGGCGCAGCAGGATGCCTTCCTGCCGCACATCGAGGACGGCACCATCACCTTCATCGGCGCGACGACCGAGAACCCGGCCTTCGAACTCAACAACGCGCTGCTCTCGCGCGTGCGCGTCTATGCCCTGCGCGCGCTCGATGCCGACGCGCTGACCGGCATCATCGACCGCGCGCTAGCCGAACTCGGCGCCACGGCGCCGCTCGAGATGGACACGCGCCTGCGCCGGCGCCTCGCCGAGGTCGCCGACGGCGACGCGCGCCGCGCGCTCAACCTGCTCGAGCTGGCCGCCTCGCTGGCCACCGGCGGCGTGATCGACGAGGCGACCATGAAGCGCGCCGTCGAAGGCGCCGAGGTGCGCCGTTTCGACAAGGGGCAGGACGACTTCTACGACCAGATCTCGGCGCTGCACAAGTCGGTGCGCGGATCGAATCCGGACGCCGCGCTGTACTGGTTCGCGCGCATGCTCGACGGCGGCTGCGATCCCAATTTCATCGCGCGCCGCGTCGCTCGCATCGCCTCCGAAGACGTCGGCAACGCCGATCCGCGCGCGCTCGGCATTGCCATCGACGCGTGGGAAGCGTGGCGCCGTCTCGGTCCGCCGGAGGGCGAACTGGCCATCGCCCAGGCGCTCGTCTACTGCGCCTGTGCGCCGAAGAGCAACGCGCTCTACAACGCGTTCAACGCGGCCATGGCCGAGGTGCGCGGACGCGGCTCGGACGCGGTTCCGGCGCACATCCGTAACGCGCCGACGGCGCTCGCGCGCGCGCAGGGGCATGGCCGTGCCTACCGTTACGACCACGACGAACCCGACGGCTTCGCTGCCGGCCAGACCTACTTTCCCGACAGCATGGGGGAGCGTATCTATTACGAGCCGGTCAACCGCGGCATGGAAATCCAGATCGGCGAGAAGCTGCGCCGCCTGCGTGCCGCGGGGCGCGGGGAGCCGGGGGAGGCGGACGCCTGATGCCGGCGCTCGGCACGCTGGCCCTGGTCGCGCTCGGCGGCGCGCTCGGTGCGGTGCTGCGTTTCCTGCTATCGAGCGGGGTTGCAGCGCTGTTCGGGCGTGGATTCCCCTACGGCACCCTGCTCGTCAACGTGATCGGTTCTGGCGCCATCGGCATGCTCTACGTGCTGCTGATCGAACGGCTCCTCGCGGCGCCCGGCTGGCGCGCCTTCCTGGTCGTCGGCCTGCTCGGCGCGTTGACGACGTTCTCGACCTTCTCGCTCGAGACGCTGCAGCTGCTCGAAGCCGGGCTCGCCGGGCGCGCCGCGTTGAACGTCGTGCTGAACGTGACACTGTGCCTCGCCGCCTGCTGGATCGGCCTCGTCGCGATGCGCCAGTGGTGACTGAACGCGGCCCCGGATGCTTGAGGAGCAGGGCATGAATACCCAGGACGTTTTGATGGTGCGGGTCTACCTCGCCGAGCGCGGCGGCCAGCTCGAGGCGCTGCTCGATTTCCTGCACGACGAGGCGGGGATCCGCGGCTGGACGGTCTACCGCGGGATCTCGGGCTACGGCAGCTCGGGGCGCGTGCGCACCGCCTCGCTGGTCGATCTCTCGCTCGACCTGCCGGTCACGGTCGAGTTCTTCGACACGCCGCCGCGTGTCGAAGCGATCCTCGAGCGCCTCGTCGCTTTCGCCGGCGACGGGCACGTGGTGAGCTGGCCGGCGCGCGCGGCCAGCCGTTGAGCGCCGCGCCGGCATCGCCCGGTCGGCTGACGGAAGCACGGGCGATCGGCGGCGGGAGGCGGTGATACACTGCGCGCCGCGCGCCGCGAGCGCGCGCGTGCCCCCCGATACAGTCACAGGACGCCGACATGCTCGACCCGCAACTGTTGCGCAACGATCCCGCGCGCGTCGCCGCCGCTCTCGCGCGGCGCGGCTTCGAACTCGACCTCGCCACGCTCGAGCGCCTGGAGAGCGCGCGCAAGGCGCTGCAGACCGAGACCGAGGGCCTGCAGGCCGAGCGCAACCGGCGCAGCAAGGCGATTGGCGCGGCCAAGGCACGGGGCGAGGACATCGAGCCGGAACGCAAGGCGGTGGCGGAACTCGGTGAGCAGCTGAAAGCGAACCAGGAACGCCTGGAGACCGTACAGAGCGAACTCGAGGCATTCGTGCTCGGCCTGCCCAACCTGCCCGACGACGCGGTGCCCGACGGCACGGGCGAGGACGACAATGTCGAGATCCGCCGCTGGGGCGAGCCGCGCGATTTCGATTTCGAGCCGCGTGACCACGTCGATCTCGGCGAGCTGCTGGGCGGCATCGATTTCGAGGCCGGCGCGCGCCTCGCCGCGGCGCGCTTCGCCGTGCTTTCCGGCCCGGTCGCGCGCATGCAGCGCGCACTGACCCAGTTCATGCTCGACGTGCACACGACCGAGCACGGCTACCGCGAAGTCTACGTGCCTTACCTCGTCAACGAGCGCGCCATGCGCGGTACCGGCCAGCTGCCCAAGTTCAAGGCAGACCTGTTCGAGGTGCCCGAGCAGGGCTTCTTCCTGATCCCGACGGCCGAGGTGCCGGTGACCAATCTCGCGCAGGACGCGATCCTGGACGAGGCGGCGCTGCCCGCGCGCTACGTGTGCCACACGCCGTGCTTCCGCAGCGAGGCCGGCTCCTATGGCAAGGACACGCGCGGCATGATCCGCCAGCACCAGTTCGAGAAGGTCGAGCTGGTACAGCTTGCCCGTCCGGAGGAGTCCTACGCGGCGCTCGAGCAGCTCACCGGGCATGCCGAGACCATCCTGCAGAAGCTCGCTCTGCCCTACCGCGTGGTGACCTTGTGCAGCGCCGATCTCGGCTTCTCCGCCGCACGCACCTATGACCTCGAAGTGTGGCTGCCGGGGCAGCAGCGCTACCGCGAGATTTCTTCGTGCAGCAACTTCCAGGATTTCCAGGCGCGGCGCATCAAGGCCCGCTGGCGGAATCCCGCCAGCGGCAAGCCGGAGCTGCTGCACACGCTGAACGGCTCGGGCGTCGCCGTCGGTCGCGCACTCGTCGCGGTGCTGGAGAACTACCAGCAGGCCGACGGCTCGGTCGCCGTGCCGGCGGTCTTGAGGCCTTACATGGGCGGGCTGGAACGCATCGAGGCCGCCTGAAGAAGCGCGCTCGATCGGCGCGCCCGCCGGCGCGGCACGGCGCCGGGCTCAGCTGCCCGCCGCGCCGGCCTCGTGACCGAGTACGGTCGGGATCGTGGCGTATTCCTTGCGGCTCAGCACGCCATCGTCGTTGGCATCGGCATCGGCGAACGTCTGCCGGTCGAGATCGGTGTCCTTGACCTCGTGTCGTTGCAGCATGCCGTCGGCGTTGGCGTCGAGCCGCGTGAAGGCACGTGCGTCGACCACCTTCGCCGGCGGCGCGGCCGAGCCCTGTTCGAGCGCCTTTTCCGCCTCGTCGGCGATCATGCGCTTGGCGGTGGTTTCGTGTCGTGCTTCGTCGGCGTGGGCCAGGGTGCCCAGGAAGAGCACGAGCGTGGATAGCATCGGGGCGGGTTTCAACATGCAAACCTCCTTCTCGTGATTGCGTCGGGCGACGACGCTGCAATGCGCGGCGCGGCCCGTTGAACGCAAGGAAGCAGCCTGCGTGCCAACCCGGCCGGCGCCCGCTGCGCGTCTGTGAGCAAGGCGGACGACGCCCGCCGCGTCGTCGCCCTGTGGTCGCCGTGTAGTGCTTACAAGCCCTTGCAATCGGCGGTCGGCCGAACCGTTGCCGCGCGGCCGTGCGGCCGGCGTGGGCGCCGTTCGCTTCGCCCGGGGGACCGGGTTGCCGCATCGCCGCTGTCCCTGCCCGGGAACACGGCTGGCGCCCGGCATGCGTCGTCGCCCGGGTAGGGGGTGGGGGCGGCGTGGCCCGCGCCTTGCAACCTTGCAAGACGTCCCGGTAACCAGGCGGCGGTTCGCCGCGAGGAGGCATTCATGCGCGGATTCGCACTGGCGGTAAACGCCGAACACCGTTGCGCGGCCGTGGAGTACGGCGACGATCGCTACGCCATCGTCGGCCTTGCCAACCTGCACGACATCGAGCAGGAGGATTTCGTCGAGGGCGACCTGACGACGCGGGGCGCGGTGGTGCTCTACAACGCCTCGCAGGAACGCAGAGTGGAAGTCGACGTGCGCCGAACGGAATGTACGATGATCGAGGCGCTGGCCGAGGCCGAGGCCTGAACGCTGGCTCGTCCGCGCTTCAGACCAGCCACATCAGCAGCGCGACGAAGCCGCCCACCGCGAGCAGCGGCAGGATGAAAGCGCGCCAGTCGCCCGGCTCCGCGTCCGGGCTGTGCTTGAGCATGTGGCGGGCCTGCGGAAAGAGCAGGATGAGCAGCATCCCGAGCAGGATGGCGGAACCAATCTTCATCCAGTCCATCGTCGTCCTCCCGTGGCCGAGAAAGAAAACGGCCCCGCAGAGCGGGGCCGTTTCGGCAGCGTGGCGCGTGCAGACTCAGTCGTTGCTGGCGAAACCGAGCAGGTGCAGCAGGCTGATGAACAGGTTGAAGATGTTCACGTAGAGCTGCACGGTCGCGACGATGTAGTTGTCGACACCGCCGTTCACCATGCGGCTGGTGTCATAGAGGATGAAACCACTCATCAGCATGACGATCGCCGCGGACAGCGCGAGTGACATCGCCGGAATGGCGAGGAAGATGTTCAACAGGGCCGCACCGAGCACGACCAGCAGGCCGACGAACAGGAAGCCGCCGAGAAAGCTGAAGTCACGCCGCGTGGTCAGCGCGTAACCGGACAGGCCGAGGAAAATCACACCCGTGCCGCCCAGCGCGGTCGCAATGATCTGGGGACCGTTGGCGAGCGACAGGTAGTTGTTGAGGATGGGGCCAAGGCCGAAGCCCATCAGGCCGGTGATGGCAAAGACCACGGCAAGGCCGGCGGAGGAATTGGCGGTGCGCGGGAGCGCCAGCCACATCAGCAGCATCGCGCCGCCCAGCGAGAGCAGGTAGGTGATCGGCGGCATCTGCATGAAGACCGAAGCAGTCGCCGTCAAAGCGCTGAACAAGAGCGTCATCGACAACAGCATGTAGGTGTTGCGCAGCAGCTTGTTCGTGGCCAGTACGCCCGTCTGCGAGCGGGAGTTACTGAGAATGGTCGCCATGTTTGTCTACCTCCAGGTATACGTTGCACGGGCGCCGCAGAGGCGGCCCGATTCATTGGACCACGCCGGGCCCGATAGTTCTATCGAGCATGATAGGGCTGATCCACCAGAATTCAACAGAAACCCTTGATATCGCGTGCTTTTGCCCGTTCTGAAGGGGGGCGGATGGTGCGTGATGAACAAATCGTCACGATTTCTCCAGTGGCAAGCCCGAGAGCACGCCGAACCCGGCCTGTGGGCGGCGCTCCGTGCCAACGCAATGCCCCCGTCACCCGCGCCACGATGCGTGAGCGAACGCCCACAGCGCTGCCGCCCGAAGCGCTCTCGGTTACAATCCGCCGCCATCGGAGAGGTGGCAGAGCGGTTGATTGCACCGGTCTTGAAAACCGGCAAGGGTTAACCCCCTTCGAGGGTTCGAATCCCTCCCTCTCCGCCAGATACGACAGGGCCCGCAACAGCGGGCCCTGTCGTATCTGGCGGAGAGGGCGCGCCGATGAGAACCCTTCGGTTCGACAATCTCGCGAAGCGAGATTGGACGCCGCAGCGCAGCGGAGGCGCCCCGCAGGGGCGAGAAAACGCAACCAGCGTTTTCGAGTCAATCCCTCGGTGGTCGCTTGTCAGGTCAAGGGATGACACAGCGGGCCTTGTCGACGCTGGCGGCGCGGGGGGACCCTCGCCGCCGCGGCCGGCATCGTTGGCGGTCACTTTGTCTTGGCGGGAGGCAGGTGACGCCGTAAACGCAGCAGGAGCGTCGGCGTCACGGCGAGGTCGGTCAGCCAGGCGATGAACAGGGTCGCGGCGGCGAGCAGGCCGAATTCGACCTGCCCGCGGAGTTCGGCGAAGGCGAGCGTGGCGAAGCCTGCGACCAGCGCCGCGGTGGTGATGGTGACCGGGCGCAGGACGGCAGCGAGCGCCGCCTCGAGTTCCGCTTCGCATGTGCCGTGGTCCCGGCACGCCGCGGCGTAGCGGGCCAGCAGGTGCACGCTGTCGTCAATCGCGATGCCGAAAACGGCGCACGCGACCAGGCTCGTGCTGAGATTGAGAGTGGTCGGTATGACGCCGAGCAGCCCGAAGAAACAGAGGATGGGCAGCCCGCTCGGCAAGAGCACGATGAGCCCGATGTGCCACGAACGGAACACCAGCGCGAGCACCACGGCAACGAGGCCGAGGGCCACGCCGAGACTCCCTACCTGGCCACGGCTGATGGCGTCGATGCCACGCGCCGACAGCGCCGTCGTGCCGGTCACGCTGCCGTGCAGGGTATCCGGCAGTGCCGCCAGGCGGGCCTCGATGCGCGTGGCTAGTGCGTTTACCGCCGCGGTCGACAACGCGCTCGTGCGCAGGTGGATGACCGTGGTGCGCAGATCGGGCGTGGCGAAGCGCCCGAGCAGGGTCGGATCCGCGAGCAGCAGGGCGTGCCGGAGCGGGCGCGCCGCGGGCAGTGGCTCGGATGCAGCGAGTTCCGGCGCCAGCGCGCGGTAGAGCAGGCCGACGTAGTCCACCAGCCCGTAGGCGATCCCGATGTCTGCCTGGCCTTCCAGCCACGCGTCGAGTGCTGCGAGGGCGGCAATCCCCGCGGGGTCCTGCAGGCCTTCCGGGTGCGTGCTTTCGATCACGATTTGCAACGGTACCGGGCCAGCGAAGCGCGTGGCCAGTTCGGTGAAGTTCTGCCGCGCCGGATGCCCGGCGGCGAAGTTGTCGAGCAGCGTGGTATCGACCTGCAGGCGCGTTGCCGCGGCGCATGCCAGGATGGCGAGCGCCGTCGCTGCCGCGAGCGCCATGCGGCCGTGCCGGCAGGCAAAGCTGGCGAGGCGTGACGCGATGCGCGTCGCCCCCGCTTTCGGCGCGCGCTGCCGGCCGGGAACCAGCACGAGCAGCGCCGGCACGAGCGTCACCGCGCCGATCCATGCGAACGCGATGCCGCAGGCCGCGGACAAGCCGAACGTGCGGATCGACGCGACGGGAGAGACCGCGAGCGCGGCGAACCCGATGACGGTCGTCACCGCGGTCAGCCCCAATGCCGACCAGACCTCACACAGCGCGCGCGCGGCCGCGCCGGCCCGCGGCCCTCCCGCGTAACGGCGTTCGAATGCACACACGACGTGCACGGCGTAGGCGAAGCCGACCACGAACACGACCGGGACCAGCGTCGCGGTGACGAAATCGAAGCGGCCGCCGGTGGCCGTGTAGGCGGCCAGTGCGATGAGCGTCGTCAGCGCGTTGGCAACCAGCGGTATGCAGGCGCCGCGCAGGCTGCGGAAGGCGAATGCGGCGACGAGGAACGTCGCCAGCATGGCCAGCGGCGTCAGGCGCAGCAGGTCACGCTCGAGCGCGGCGGCGACAGCAAGGCGCAGGTGCAATGGCCCGCTGAGAAACTGCTCGCGGCCGTCGGCATGCTCCGCGGAGAGTGCTGCTACCGAAGCGACCAGGGCCGCGAGCTGCCCGCGCGGCAGGCCCGGCTCGAAACGGACTGCGAGCAGCAGGTCGCGTCCGTCGCTGCTCAGCAGCATGCCGCGGACGAGCGGGTTGGCCAGGGCGCGTTCGCGTAGGGCGATGGCATCGGCCGTGTTGGCCGGTGGAGGGTCGAGGAACGGGACGACCACGCTGGCTTCGTCGTCGATCCGCAGGTCGAGCGCGCCGGGAAGACCGTCGACGCGGTCCACCGCCGGCAAGGCGGCGATGTCGTCGACGAGACGGGCGTGTGCCGCGAGGGCCGCCGGTGTGAAGAGGTCGTCGCCGTGCCAGACGACGAGCAGCAGGTCGTCGTCGCCGATGAGGGCGCGCGCGCGGGCGAACGTCGCGGCGGCCGCGCCATGTTGCGGAATCAAGGCGGTCATTGCGGGGTCGAGCGCGAGACGCAGGTGACCGCCGGGCACATCGACCAGCACCGCCAGCGCGGCCAGGCCGGCGCACAGCATGCCGCCCAGCACGTGCCATGGACGAGCCGTGACGCGGCGAGCGTGCCGCGCGACTCGGTTCACCGCCCCTGCTCGAGTGACTGCGGGGCGAACAAGGCGTCGGGTAGCGGTTCGTCGATCGCCACCGCTTCCAGCGTCACGGTCGTGCGGTTGCCGCTCTGCGCATCGACCACGACGACCTGCATCGGCACGTGGCGCCCGGCAACGGCGGACACCTGCGCGGCGGGGGCTTCGAGTGACTTCACGGCGGCGCCGGCGGCGTCGAGGAAGACGGCGCGCAGGGGGACGCACCAGGCGCGATCGAGCGTGACGCGGATGCGCTCGTAGCCGGCATCGGTTGCGGCAACCGGCGCTTCGAGCAGCAGGGCTGCGCGTCCGGCGTGGGTGGTGTCGCCGAGTACGCGCACCGCGTCGCCCGCGAGGAAAGCGGCGAGGTGCTCGGCATCGGCTGCCGTGAAGTCGCTGCCCAGCGCTGAACTCGAGGCGCCCGCACCGACCATGCGCCGCGCGCGGCGCATATCCGGCGAATAGACCCACACTTCCGGCCGCGCGCCGTCCTGCTTGATGACGAGCACTTTGAGGCCCGCCTCCTGGCGAGGTTCGTCGAGCACGACGAGCAGGCGTGTCTCGTTGCTGCCCGTGCGTTTGAAATAGACCCGGCGCAGCGACTCGCGCACCCAGCCGCCCGCGCCCTCGACACGCACCCGCTGCACCTGTGTCATGCTCGTGTGCGGCAGGGCCCGCGCAGCACAGTCGGCGAGTGCCGGGTCAGGCGGCGCCGCATCGGCAGCGCCGGTCGTCCATGCGGCAAGCGACATCGCGGCGAACAACCACCCGTGATACCGCGGCACGGTCAACTGCCCATGCGGCGCAAGGCCTGTTCGGTCATGAACTCGGACACGAGATCGATCGGCGGGTCGAGGCGCGTGCGCCAGTTGCCGCGGCAATGCTCGGCCTGCAACACGCGCGTCACGCGATTCGCCTGGACGTCATGTGAGATGAGCCAGTTGAAGCTCCACTCGATGCGTCCGTCGCTGCAGCGCTCGGCCGCGTTGCCGGCGAGGCGTTGGCCGGAACCGGTTTCGAAGCTCTTCCACGCCTCGCCGTGACGATCGTAGGTGATCGCCTGCAGCACGTTCATGTTGCGCGCATCGACGTAGATACGCCGACGCGACACCGGCGCGTTGGGGTAGGCCACCGGTTCGGCCTCCACCACGATGACCTCGGGCACGAGGGCCTTGCCGACCTCGAAGTAGCTGATGCCGCCCGCACCGCCGACCAGCGGGTGCGCCCAGTTGGCCCGTGCGGGGCGCCACTGGGCGTGGCACGAGGCGAGGTAGGGACCGCGATGGATGATGCGGAAGTTGCCCCAGGTGAGCATCGGGTCGCCCGCCGCCCAGGCATCGGAGAGATACAGGTTGAGGCCGGGCATGTAGGGTTCGAAACGCTGGTTGGCGGGAAAGCGCCTGACGCGCTTGAGGTTCGGAAGGTAACCGAACAGTTCCGGCACGCGGCGCTGGTCATAGGGCCAGATCGACAGGAACGCCGAGCCGCGCACATCGTTGGTATGGGTGAACCAGAGCGACTGGCGGCGCAACTCGCCGGCATGCCCCGGCAGTAGCGTGCCGGGGGCATCCGGGTGCACGAGTCCCGCACACTGCTGCTCGGCCCACACGAAGTCGTACTCGTACGCCTGCGCGCCGGCAGGGTCGATGACGACGGCCGGAAACGCGTACAGGGCCCGATCGTGGCGGCCCCAGGAAAGGGTGAGGTTGGCGATGACCTCGGCACCGCTCGTGGCGGCCGGGAACGGGAGCCCGCCGGGCCAGCTGTCGCCGCCGTCGGTCACCACGTTGCCATCCGCGTCGAAGCGGGCGCGGCCCTGGTGGCGCAGCGTGGCGTCGAGGAAGTACGGCGGGAACAGCGTCTCGAGGCCGTTGGCGGCCGGCTGGACGAAGAAGCGGCGCCGGTCCTGCTTGACCTCCTGGTAGACGACCGGGTCGACCAGGTCCTGGACGAGTTCGATGCTGTCGGCGTCGATCCAATCCCCCGGGCGCACTCGACCCGCGGTGAACGCCTCGATGTCGAGGAGCGCCGGGGCAAAAGCGTCCGCCGCGTCGCCGTGGGCGGACAGCGCCGGCCACACGGCCATGGCAACGCCGCCGCGCAGGAAGCGGCGGCGCGCGGGCTCGCCCGCGGTACGCCGCGGCTGGTCAGAAGAACCAGGTCGCACGCACGAAGATCTCGTCGGCGAAATCGAGGCTTTCCATGACGTCGTCGTTCTCGTCACCGCCATCCTCCATGAGATTGGCATAGAGATCGAACTGCCAGTCGTCGCCCGGACGGTAGCGCAGGCCCGGCTGGACCAGGAATCCGCCTTCCACGTCGACCAGGACCGCCATGTCGAAACGCCACATGAGGCTGCGCGTCGGCTGCTGGAAGCCGAAGACCACGTAGTCGGCGGCCCCGGACCCCCGCGGGCTCGCCGCACCATCGACGAAGGCCGCGGGAGTGAAGTCGCCGGTGGCAGGATCGATGAAGCGCGAGAATGGCACGGTCTCGGTCCCGCTCAAGTGGCGCCCGAAGAGATCCGATGCTTCGCGATGCATCCATTGCCACACCATGTACGTGGCCGGAATGGCGTCGGAGAAGCGGTGGAACTTCTCGATGATCAGCGCCGAGATCACCTCGGTTTCCTCGATGTAGTCGCGGCTGAGCCCGAGGCTGGTGAACTGCTTGTGCGGCGTCACGGCGACCTCGCCGCGCAGGATCATCGAATCGAAGAACGAGTGCGGATCGTCCATCTGGATGATGTAGTTGGCGCCGAGCGCGAAAACCTGCTCGCGTTTGAACTCGCGTGTCGCGTAGGCTCGGAAGCCGCCGAGATAGCCGTGAAACGCTTCCAAGGTCCGGAGGGCGTCGGCGACGTTGCGTTCCTCGCCGAAACCGAATATCTCGCGCACCGCCCAGTGCGTCGCGGGCCATTCGTCGATCGCCGTTCGCAGTGCCTGCATCGGGTCGAGCCGGCTGCGCCCCATGGCGTGCCAGTACTCGGTCGAGCCAGGCCCGTGGTTGTCGGGCGCGAGCGCCGCGCCGCAGTGCCCGAGCACCTGGTGCTGACCACCGCGCAATGCCGGCATCAGTCCGAGGCCGCTGGCCGCCACCGCGCCTTGCAGCGGTCCGGCGGGAAGGAGCGGGCCGCCGGCGAACAGCGCGCCGCCACGGAAGTTCGACAACAAGGCGTTGGTCGCATTGGCCGGGCCGGCGCACCAGGCGTTGGCGATGCCCGCGTTCGTGGCGGGGGCTTCGGCGTAACGGAACACGCCGTCGGGGTTGCGGCGGTTCGTGTACATCGCCGTCACGGTGAGCTGTTCCGAGAGCGGAACGCTCAGGCGGGCGCCGAAATTGAGCGCGCCGGCGGCATCGTCGAACTCGTCGCGCTCGTCCAGCGTCGTCCCGGACGAAATCAGGTTGTAGGCGGAATTCTGCGCGGGCAGCACGGTAGGGGTGAACAGGGAGACGAACAGGTCGAGTTCGGGGCCCGCATCGAAGGCGTAGGAGACGCGCAGCGCGGGCGAGGCGATGCGCTGATCCTGGAACTCCTCGCCGCCTGGACCGAGCGTCAGGTGGCGACGCAGGTCGAGACCATTGGCCACGTCCATGACGCGGAAGAAATAGGCCTCGCCCCAGGCCACGATCTGGTTGCCCAGCCGGATCCACAGGGGGCCGCGGTTGTAGTCGAGATACAAGGCCGGCAGGTCGAGCAAGAAGTTCGGCGTGCTCCATTCGCCCGGCGTGCTGCGCGTCCCCCAGTAGGGATTCTCGTTGAGGTTGCCGATGCGCCCGTCGGTGAAGCTCGAGGTGGCATCGGCGTAGAAACGTACGCGGGCAAATGCAGCGAAGCCGGCGCCGAATCGGGCCTGTACGTCGAACTCGGCGCGCGTGTTGAACAGGTTGAAGTTGATGTCGTCGTCGAGGGCGGCGCCCTGGGCGCTGATTCCGGCGGCCACGCCCGGCGTCGCGCCGGGCACCCATGCGCTGCCGGCGCCGTTCGGACACAGCACGCCGGCGAATGCGCCGGTACCGGCCAGGCCGGGGCTGCCGGCGGCGCGCGCATTGGCGAGTCCGAAGCGGCAATTGGCCGTCGCCTGCGTGAACAGGCCGGCGGCGGTTGCGCGTCGACGCGCCGCGCCCGCAACACCGGCCAACCCGCCTTGCTGGAAGAATCCGGGCACGCCTTCGGCGTTCAGGTAGGTCGATGTCAACGCCGCGGCGTTTGCGCCGCTGCCCCAGGTGCGGTGCGTGTAATGGGGCGTGATGCGATCGTTGAACACGTTGCCCATCTGGTTGAGTTCGTTGTTGTTCGCCGCGATGCTGTAGGCGATTTCCTGGCGGACGTGGCCACTCAGGTTCCAGTCGATGGCATGTGATTCGAGGTGACAGAGCACGCCGGCGACGGCAACGGCGGTCCACGACCCGCGACGCGGCGCTGCGCGTGCCATGGCACCGGCGTGTGACCTGGGCACAGGGTAACGAGCGGGCATGAGCGGCTTCCTTGGACTGAGCAACCTGTGCAGGAACATGCGGTGACGCCTTCCCTTCCTGCGCACCACGGTAGTCGCGATGTTAGTGCATCTTGTTCCCTGCATGGTTCAGTCACGCGGGTCGCGCACCCCGCTTGCGTGACGGCCGGGTGGATTGGCCGAGCGCGCCTTCGTCGACATCGCTCCCGCGGACACCTCGCATAGTGGTGCGTCGAGCGTCGTCGTCCCGGCGCGAAGCGCGCAGGCCCCGGTTGCCGCCGTCGGTCAGCGGCC
This sequence comes from Gammaproteobacteria bacterium, assembly GCA_030429865.1. Lineage (GTDB taxonomy): Bacteria > Pseudomonadota > Gammaproteobacteria > JACKNG01. The sequence goes on from JAUIFX010000004.1 coordinate 15,006, forward strand.
CCGCCACGTCCACTCGGTGCGCTTGTGCGGCATGCGGTCAGAATGCGAGCGATAGGCCGATCATCGCGGCGTGACTTACCGCGGTGTTGCCGAGACTGGCGCTGTAGCCGGCGAACGCGGACACGTCGCGCCAGGCGCTGAAGCCGAGGCGGGCTGAAACCCGCGCCTGGTCGCGCGGCATGCGCGGCCCACGCAGGCGCATGTCGATCGCGTCGCGGACCAGGTGGCTCTCGACGATCTGCGCAGTGGGTGTGAACTGGTGGATCCAGGCGACCGCGAGGCTGGGCGTCCAGGTCACACGACCACGCTGCACCGTGCGGGACGCCCGCAGCCCGACACGGCTGGTAATCGCATCGTGCGTGTCGTCGGCGAGTTCCAAGGCGGTCAGCGGCGCGTCGCGCTCCCGGGCGCGGTTGCGTTGCAGAGCGGCGAAGCCCAGTGCGAGCGAAGGCCGGATGTCGTAACCGTGCCAGCTGGCGAGGTAACCGGCCTCGAGCCCGCCTGCCCAGAGGTTCCCCGCGTAATCGGCGTGTGCGGTTTCGCGCAGCGCGCCGACGACGACGCCGCGCGTGCTGTCGTATTCCTGGCGTCCGTAGCCGACGTTTGCCGCAAGGTAAGCGTGACCCGTACGCCAGGCTGCGTAGCCGCCGACTCGGAAATCATCGATTTCGAGCGAGTCTGCAGCGTCGTTGCGATCGATGCCGTGCCTGACGTAGGACATGTAACCGCCCAGCAGGAAGGCCCCGGAGACGGGACGGTCGATGCCTACCGCGAAACCGGCGTAGTCGAAATCGAGCGCACCCGCATTGCGGTCCGCGTCCACCTCGCCGGCACTGCCGAGGCCGCTGAACCAGGCAACCGAATGCGCGCCGGTGCCCGGCGCATCGATATCAGCCACCGCGGTCTCGGCGTGGGCGAGACCGAAACTCGCCGCGCTTCCGCCAGCGCCCCGGTACCCACGCAGCCGGCCGATACGTCCTGCGAGCAGATCGTCGAGCGTGTCACGCGCGGCCAGCAGGGACGGTGCGGCCATCGCGTGGAGTTCCCCGCCCAGCGTGTCCAGCGCACGCGCCGCCTGGGACTCGTCGAGCAGCAACAGCCGGCTGCCCAGCGAGCCTGCCTCGATTGGCGTGCCGGCCAGGTCCGTTTCCACCGCCGCGGCAACCACGCGTTGATTGCCACGGGTAGCTGCCGCGGCCAGCGAGACGGCGTTTCGCGCCAGCGTGACGACGACGTCGTTGCCGTCGCCGCCAGTGGTCGTGACCATCGGCGAGAGGAAGCGCAAGTCGAGATCGAGTTCGACCGCGGCGAACTCACCGACCACGGCATCGCCGCCGTCATTGCTGATGATCAGGTAGTCCGTGAGGGGTTGGTAGTCGCCCTCGGCCGCAACCAGGCGCAGGGTCGACGAGCCGAGGTCGACACTGCCGTTGACGATGACCCGGTCGCTTTGCCCGGTCGCGTCGAGTTCGATTTCCAGCGTCGACTGCGGGCCCAGGGCGAACGTGCCGTTGACCGTCGCCGTGCCGATGGAGTTGCCGGGCGCCACCGTGCCGACGGGCGCGAAGAGGTCGCCGAAGGTGCCCGAACCCTGGACCATGCCCGGTCCCCCGAGCCGCGTGGCGCCGACGACGGAGCCGTTGACGACCAGTGTCCCGCTGCCGACGTTCAGGCTTCCGGTGAACGAATGGTCCGCGGTCAGGATCACCGTGGAACCGTCGGCGACGGTAAGTCCGCCGCCGCCGGAGAATGGCACCGTGACGACGGTCGAGACCCCGGGCGACCCCAGCAGCAGGTTGTTGCCCGGCAATCCCTCCAGCTCGATCGCGGCAACCTCGGCGAATGCGAGGCCGACGGGGTTGTTCAGGCCGCCGGCACCGGCCGGCACGTACGCATCGATGAACGCGCCGGTCTGGCCGTTGAAGCGCAGCACCGTGCCTTCGTTGCCGCCTGCCCCGACGTACAGGTTTCCATCCGGACCGAAGGCGAGATCGCGCGGTGTGCGCAGACCGCCGCTGCCGGGCGCTACGAACGTGCCGAGGAATGCGCCACTTTCGCCGTCGTACCTGAGGATGCTGTCGTCGAAGAAGTTGCTGATGTAGAGATTGCCATCAGGCCCGATGATCATCTCGTTGGCGGTCAGCGTCGTGCCGGTGCCGCCCGCTATGTGGATACCCTCGAACGCGCCGCTCGTGCCATCGAAGCGCAGGACCCGCGTTTCCTGACCGATCACCAGGGGATCGGGGAACGCAACCACGGCGCGGGTCAGGACGAGGAGGTCGCCGTTGCGATTGAACTGCAGGTCGACCGGCTGCGAAAGGCCGCCGGCCCCAGCGCTGACGAACGCGTCGACGAAGGCGCCGCTGCCGCCGTCGTAGCGCAGTACCTGGTTGCTCTGTTCGCTGGTGACGTAGAGATTGCCGTCAGGTCCGAACGCGAGCCGCGGCGTACTGGTGTTCGTCAGGCCTCCACTGCCGGAGGGAATGAACGTATCGACGTACGCCGCGCTGGACGGCCGAAAACGCAGGAAGTCGTTGGTGCCGCCGCTGCCGACGTAGAGAAGATCGTCCGGCCCACGCACGATTTCGCCGGCGCAGCAGGTGCCGTTGATGGCGGTGACATCGACGAACGCGCCGAGAAACGCCCCCGACGACCCGTCGTAGCGGTGCATGATGATGTCGTCGAACGGATCGACGACGTAGAGTACCGGCGCCGCGCCGGCCGTCGCCGCGACGAGCCACGCGCCGGCGATCCCTGCTAGTTTTCGCATCATGCCCTGCCTCGCCGGTCACGTCATCCTGGGCGGTAGTGTAGCGCGTGGTTCGTGTCACCCGATGCACGCCAGGTGCCGGCCAGCCTGACCGCCCGGCCTGTGTCCGGGCGCGGGGCGTGCCGCCGCGCTCGAGCGGGCAATCGACGGTCGGGATAGCGGCGATGCCGGGTTGGCCAGCGCGGCCTGGTGGTGCACGGGACGTGGCTCCGGACTGAACGGCTCACGCTCGCAGCATGCATGAAGCGCTCCACGTGGCGCTGCCGGGCGTGCACGGGTATGCCGCGCGAACCGCCGGTCCATCGATTGGTCGCGTCTGGATGCCCGGACGCACGGGCGCATGAGCCTGGGCGGGCGGCCCCACGCGCTTTTCTGACCGACGTCATGACCGCGCGTGCGTGGCAGCGCTAGATTCCGTCGAAGTGGCGTGTTGCCACGTTCAGCGAAGGCAAGGCTGCCGTGTTCATCATGATCCCGCGCCCGGGCGCGACATCGTTCACGCCGGCGTGCGCCTTCTTCAGCGCGACCATGCCCACGGTGTAGGCAGGGGTCCGAACCGCGGCAGGTGGTGCCTTCCCGCGCACGGCATGTGTTCCGGGTGGGTGCCGTCGAGCCGCCGGACCCGCCCGCGCCGCACGTGCAACCGAACCAGGGAATCCGAATGACGGGAGGAGACGAGATGAACGATGTGACCACCACGGCACCGAGCCATGATCCGGAAGCGCAGGTCTCGTGGCTTTCGCGTACGCGCAGGCCCGCATCGCCGGGCGCGCTGTCGCGCATGGCTGCCGGTGTCGGCTTGTGCCTGGCGCTGGCGATGCCGGCGGGCGCCACGGTCATCGTCGACCAGGCCCACGACGCCACCTTGCCGGGCAAGTTCAGCAATTACGTCGGTGCGCTCGAGACGAACCAACAGGCAGCTGACAATTTCTCGCTGTTCGATGATGCGACGCTGACCTCGCTGTCCTGGGTCGGGCAATACGACGTCGAGCAAACCGCGCTGACCAACCCGGTCGACTTCCGCATCTACTTCTTTGCCGATGCCGGCGGCTTGCCGGGCAGCGTGCCCGTGATCACGGTCGATGCGCCCGCTACGGGCGTTGCTACTGGCGGGTCGTTCGACAGCTCACCGTGGCTCGCCTACAGCATCGCCTTACCGTCGTTGTTCCTGTCCAGCGGCGAGTTCTGGATATCGATCCTCGAGTACGACACGCAGACCCCTGACGTCGGCGGCAGCCAGTGGATGTGGGGACGCGCGTCGCTCTCCGGTTCGAGCGCCACGCGCTCGGGTGACGTGGACACGTGGATGATCACGGGCAGCAACATGGCCTTCACGCTCGAGGGCACGGCGGCGGGTGTGCCGGAGCCGGCGTCGCTCGCCTTGTTTGGCCTCGGGATCCTCGCCGTGAGGTCGGTGCGCCGGCGCGCGCGGGCAGACTGCGGGTCGTAACAGCACGCTGCGGCGGGGCCGCGTGTCGCGCGCGGCGCCGCACGACGACAGGTGCTGCGAGGACGCCAAGCCGCTGCGAGACGGGCGGCGCGGCCCTCGTATACCCTCGGCGGCGTTCTGGCGGAGACAGCGCGGAGGGCGCGCGTTAAGCGCCGGTTCAGCCCGAGCGGGTAGCATGACGCTGGCGCCACGCAAAGCCCCGCGGTGTGGGGCTGGTCGCCCGCGAGGAACCCATGACATCCGGATTCCGCTCATCACGTCGCCGCCTGGGCCGGATCAAGTCGCGCCTGTGCGCATTGCTGCTGATGCTCGCGCCCGGACTCGTCGGCGCGATAGAGGATGGCGCCGGCGCCACCTACGGGCCCCCGGCCGCTTTCGCGCCGCGCGAGTCCGCGCCGCAGTATCTGGCGCCCGCCGAACTCGAGAAGCTGGTCGGGCCCATTGCACACTACCCGCACCCGGTCGTCATTGACGTGCTGGCTGCGTCGACCTACCCGCTGCAGGTCGTGCAGGCCGCACGCCTGCTCGCGGCAACCGGCGGTGCACCCGCGCCCCATGCGACGGCCGGCTGGGACGGCAGCGTCGTCGCCCTGCTCGCTTACCCGGACGTCGTCGCGATGATGGATCGCGAACTCGACTGGACCGCGCGCCTGGGCACCGCCGTCGTCCACCAGCAAGCCGACGTCGTTGCGGCGGTCGAGGCGGTCCGCGCAAGGTCCGCGGATGCGGGCGTGGCACCACCTTCGGCGGCCTACGCGACGCAGTCCGAGGTCGTCACCGTGCCCGATTACCCACCGTCCCAAGTGACCGTCTACTCGACGGCGCCACGCATCGGCTACCGCGATTCCTGGTCGTCACCCGCGCTGGTCCCACGTTTCGGCAGCGCAGCGTGGGCCGGGTCGCGAGCGACGTGGCGCCCGGGTGCGACGCTGTCGTTCGGTTGGAGTAACCGTGACTTCGGCCGGCGGGATCTCGGCCGGCACGACTGGCGGGGGCGCGATCGTCACGGTCATCGCGAGGGTCGCGAGCGGCGCTGGCATGACGACCGCCGGGACGTGCGCCGTCGCGATCGGGACACGGGTTCGCGCGATTCGGCGCGGCGGCAGCGTGACCATGACGGCGTGAACCAGGCGCGTGCGCGAACGCCCAGCGCGGCCGTGCGCGCGCCGGCGCGCGACCAGCGCGAGCTGCGCCGGTCGCGGACCACCTCCGAGCACCGCCAGGCCCCGCGCAGTGCGACTCGTGCGGCACCGGCGACGCGGCAGGCGCCGCGTTCCACGGCGCGCGACATGAGTTCGCCCGCGCGTCGCGCAAAGATGGTACAGGAGGGCATCGCGGCGCACCGCGAACGCTTCAATCTCGGACCACGCTAGCAGCGGTGTCGAGCTCGTTGATGGCGCCGCGAACGCTTCGCCCGCGGACCGCTTCCAGTCGTTCCGTGGCGGCGAAGCGCGGGATGCCCGGCCGGAGCGTCCGTTTGTCGGCTCAGTCGTCCGTGCCGAGCGCTTCGCGCAAGGCCGCGAGTGCAGCGGCCGCTTCGTCTCCGTGTTGTGCCGATGCGCCAGCCGCATCGAGCAGGAAGGCGCTCATGCGCGCGAGGTAGTCGCCCATGTTGTGCGCGGTGAAGAAGTTGTAGCTGTAGGTCAGCGATGGCGATAAGCCGACGACGAAATGCCACCAGCCGGACGGCACGATCGCGGTGTCACCGGCTTCCAGCAGGGCCACGTAGGGCTGCGCCGCGGCGAAGCGCGGAAAGCGTGCGAGGTCGACGGCGAGAGGATTGCGTACCGCGCCATGGTAGACGTTCTCGTCATCGTCCGGCGCGAACAGTACGCACAGCTTGCGTCCGGCGAGCTGCGCCAGGTAGGCATGGCTCGACCAGTAGTCGGTGTGCAGGAAGGAGACGGAATCGCGCGGTGCGAAGAACAGGTAATGGATGGGGCTGCCGCAACGATCGAGAAACCCGCGCAGCGCGCCCGGCAGCCGGGTGAACAGGTCGTCCATGAAGTAGAGCGTCGATCCGGCGACGTCCGCGGCGAGTTCGGGGTGCAGGTGCAGGACGCGGTAGATCGGCGCGTAGAGCGGTATGCGGTCGCGGCGCAGGGCGTCCAGGTCGCCGACCGTGTAGCGTGCCCTGGGCGCCTGGCGCGTATCGCCGATGTAGTCGATGTAGTCGGCCAGGCGCATGCGCGCCTGCACCGGCGCGAGGCCCAGGTCCGGCTCGAGAAACATCGGCCGGTTGGCGATGACCTCGTCGTCGCCGTAGCGTTCGCGGAAGAACTCGAACGTCCAGCGCGTGCGCGCCGGCCATGCATCGAGCGCATCGCCGACCACGACCGGCAGGCCGCCGTCGTCGAGGTGTTCGCGGACGAACTCGGCGGCGTCGAGTCCGCGCTTGCGCACGATGGGTTGCGCGCGCTGCATCACCGGCAGGTCCCTGACGGGCAACCCGTCGAGGAGTTGGTCGAGGCGGGGATGGTCGACGGTGCTCGGCAAAGCGTGACGGCCCTGAAACGGGGGAGGCCGGAGTATAGAGCATCATGTGCGCTCCGCCGCGGGTGGCGCACCCGGGAGGGCGACTGCCCGGCCCCCCGGAACCGCTGTCTGCACGGCCCTGGCGGCCACGCCGGATTCGCCATCTCTGGTGCGGACGCGGTACGGGCGTTACGCTCGACCGCGGGTGCGTGACGTGCCCGCCAGCCTGGAGGTGAACGATGATGCTACGCCGGTGCTCGAGACGTCCCGCCCGTTACGTGGCGAGTCGCAGAGCCGGGCCGTTCGCGACGGGGTGTCGCGGCGGGTGCGGGATACTGGCATGAGCGCGGCAGGCGAGCAGCAGCGCGTGCATGGCTACTGCGCGCTGTGCTGGTCGAGCTGCGGCTGCGTTTCGGTGGTCGAGGACGGGCGCCTGGTCGCGGTCGAACCCGATCCCGACCATCCCACCGGGCAGGCCTTGTGTGCCAAGGGGCGTGCCGCGCCCGAGCACGTCTACAGCGACGCGCGCGAACTCTACCCGCTCAAGCGCACGCGGCCCAAGGGCGATCCCGATCCCGGCTGGCAGCGCATATCCTGGGACGAGGCCCTCGACCTGACCGCCAACGGCCTGCGCCGCGTGATCGAGCGCGCGGGAGCGGAGGCCGTTGCTTTCGCGATCACGACGACCGCCGGCACCGCGATGCAGGATGGCTACCCGTTCATCGAACGCCTGCGCCACGCAATCGGTTCGCCCAATGCGGCGGTGTCGATGGAGTTGTGCGGCTTCGCCAAGATGTTCGTACACGGCTTCACTTTCGGCACGCCGCAGCCGCCGCCCGATGTCGCGCACAGCGACTGCATCGTGCTGTGGGGGCACAACCCGTCGCACACCTGGCTGGCCCTCGCGACGCGCATCAACGCCGCGCTGCGGCGCGGCGCGCATCTTATCGTCATCGATCCGGCGCGCGTCGGTCTCGCGACCAAGGCCGACCATTGGCTGCGCCTGCGCCCGGGCAGCGACGGTGCGCTGGCGCTGTCGTTCGCGCACGTGCTGATCGAGGAGCAGCGCTTCGACGCCGAGTTCGTGCGGACCTGGACCAACGGCCCGTTCCTCGTGCGTGACGACGACGGGCGCTGCGTGAGCGAGGCCGACCTGTACGATGGCGGCGATCCGGCCGTGCGCGTCGGCTGGGACGAGGTACGCGGGCAGGCCGTCACCTACGACCCGGGCGCCGGGCAGTGGGCGCGTGCGGATGCGCGCCCCGCGCTGTTCGGGCGCTACACGCTGCAGGGCGTGCGCGGCACGATCGCCTGCCGCCCGGCATTCGATCTCTATGCCGCGCTGTGCGCCCGCTACGCGCCCGCCCGCGCCGCGGCGATGACCTGGCTGGACGCCACGCAGATCCAGGCGGCGGCACGGGCCATCGGCAGCGGCAAAGCGGTGTCCTTCTCCACCTGGGCCGGTCTCGAGATGCACAGCAACACGACGCAGACGGCACGCGCGATCGGATGCCTGTTCGCGCTCACCGGCTGCGTCGACGCGCGCGGCGGCAATGTCGCCTTCGACAAGCTCGTGGTGGGCGACGTGCTCGGTGCCGACCTGCTCCCTGCCGAACAGCGGGCCAAGACCCTGGGCCGCTCCGAGCGGCCGCTCGGGCCCGAAGGGATTTTCGGCTGGATCAATACCGATGCCCTGTACCGCGCGGTACTCGAGCGCGAGCCCTACGGCGTCGACGCGCTGGTCGGGTTCGGACTCAACATGCTGGTGTCGCACGCCGACGGCGAGCGCGGAGCACGCGCGCTCGCCGCGCTCGATTTCATGGTGCAGGCCGACCTCTTCATGACGCCGACGGCGCGGTACGCCGATGTCTTCCTGCCGGTCGGCACACCCTGGGAGCGCGACGCGCTGAAGACCGATTTCGTCGTCGACCAATGGGCCAGCGCGACGGCGCAGTGGCGTCCGGCGGTCATCGCGCCGCGCGGCGAGGCGCGCTCGGACCTGTGGATCGCGTTCGAACTGGCGCGCCGCCTGGGCCTCTCCGAACATTTCTGGGACGGCGACGAGGACGCCGCCTGGCGCGCGCTGCTGGCGCCGAGCGGCATCGATCTCGACGCCCTCAAGCGCGCCCCGCAGGGGCACGTCACGCGACCCCTGGCGACACGCTACCGCAAGTATGCCGGCGCGGACGGCGCGGCCGCGCCCGGCTTCGCCACGCCGAGCCGCCGCGTCGAGCTCTTCTCCGAGACGCTGCAGGCACACGGCCATGCGCCGCTGCCGGAATACGTGGAACCGCTGATGGGGCCGGCTGCACGGCCCGACCTGGCCGCGCGCTTTCCGCTCGTGCTGACCGATACGAAATCGTCGCATTTCATCCATAGCCAGTACCGTCACGTGCCGGCGCTGCGCCGCCACGAACGCGAACCACGCGTGCACCTGCATCCCGATACGGCGCGCGCGCGTGGTATCAGCGACGGCGAGCAGGTCGAGCTCAGCACGCCGCACGGCAGCGCGCGCCTGCGCGCGACCTTGAATCCCGCACTCGATCCGCGCGTGGTGCGCGCGAGTTACGGCTGGTGGCAGGGCTGCGCGCCGCTGGGGCTCGCCGCTTACGATGCCGAGAACGACGCCGGTGCCAACCTCAACCGCACGATCGGCAGCGCCGAGGCGGATCCGGTGGGCGGCTGCGTGCCCCACAAGTCCTACCTGTGCGAGGTACGCGCGCTCGCGCCGCGCGGCGGTTGATGTGAGCGATACCGCGCTTCAGCCGCCCGGGGTCCGGCGTTCGAGAACGAGGACGAGGACGAGGACCCCGGGGGCGTCGCCGCGAGGGCGGGTGAATCGGCGCGCGATCGTAGCGCGTGCGCTACCCGCGGGCTTCGCGGCCGGCTGCGCGCAGCGCGCGCCCATGTTGACGATACTCAGGCTGCGCGCGTCGCCTGTGCAGCGCTGTCCGTGCCTGCGGCTTCAGCGTCGGCGTCGGCGGGCGGGTTCGTGTCCGATGCGTCCGGCGCGAGCACATGCGTGACCGCCTGGAGCAGGGTGAGCTTGAAGGATTGCGTGTAGTGATAATGCACACTCATACCCCCTTCGTTGCCGCCGAAGCCCGTCGCCACGCCGTGCAGGAAGCGGGCGATCTGCGGCTCGTCCGCGAATGCCGGCGCCGCGGGCGCAGCGGTTTCGGCGCCGGCTGGCGTGTCCGCGGCGGGTGGCGCGCCGGCGGCATCGCCGGGCGCGGGGACAGCGCTGTCTTGCGCGGTGTTCTCGCTGGCACCAGCCGTGCTGCCGTCGGCGGCAGGAGGCGCTCCTGCCGGCCCCGCCACGGCTTCGCCCTGCGACGCGATGAAGGCGGGCTGCGGAGCACGCATTGCGGTGTACTCGAGGGTCGCGCTCTGCCTCATGCGCAGGCGCAGATCGACCGCGGCGAGCTGCTCGCCGTCGACGTTCAACGCCGCCGCAAGGCCGTCGCTGCCGCCGCCCGCGCCACGCGCGAAGAAGTCGTTGGCGGCGTTCTCGGCTTGCGCGAGGATGTCGCGGATCGCGCCGAGCTCGGCCTCGTTGAGGTCGCCTTCCACGCGCAAACGCAGCCGTGATCGACTCGAGAGTTCGATGCTCGCCGCGGCTGCCGCGCCGTCCGCGGTGCTGACGCCGGCGCTGTCGGCCGACAGCCGATCGACACGTCGCAGGTCGAGCACCACGAGGTCGCCCTCCTGGGTGCGGATCCGCAGGGTCGTCCGCTGGCGGGTCTGCAGGTCGAGATCGAGGACGCTCGCGCTGGCCGCGCGATGCGTGGCCGTTTCGTTGTCGAGCGCGTCGAGACCGGCGTCGATGCGGGCGACGGCGTCATCGAGTTCGTCGCCGTCGCCGGTGCCGACGAGCGCACGGGTCTGTGCCGCGGCATCGCGCACGGCGCTGCGGAACGCGTCGAGCGTGCGCGCCGCATCGGCCGGATCGCTCCGGGTCAGGCGGCGCGCGGCACCGAGCGTGTCGGCGGCGAGGCTTACCGGGTCACTGCCGTCGTCCTGCCCCGCGCTGAAACCGCCTGAAGCGCTCGTGACAGCCACGCGCAGCTCGCTGCGCAGGTGCGCGTGCAGTTCCTGGCGCAGGACTTCGACGGCCCGGCCGGGGCGCGCCCCGAGACCATGGCCGCGCGCGTGCCCGTGCGAAGCCTTCGCGCAACAGCCTTGCCCCGCGTCGCGTGCGGCATGCGCGTGGCGGGCGTGGGCAGGCCGGTGGCGCGCCGCATCCGCCTGCGCTTTGCCCGGCGACAGTTTCTCCATCAGTGCCGAGACCGGCAGTGCAGTGACGTTCATGAACTCCCCCGTGCCCCGATGAGCACGGCGCAGGCCCTCTGCGAGCGCCGCCGGACGGGGACATCAGGATGCTTAGCGGCCGCGGTGCGCGCATGGTTGAGCGCACCCGGCTGGCCGCGCCGCCCGGCGTGGCCGCGATCAGCCGGCGCCCACTCCGTGCACCGTGACCTGCTGGAAGGGGATGCCCCAGCCGTACTCGTTACAGGCCTCGACCAGCAGCATCGGGACGGCGCGCCGGATCTCGGGCAGCTCGGGCGCCGCCGCGCCGGTGAGGTCGAGTTCGATCTCGTAGTCGAGCGAGGAGGCCGCCGCGGCCTGGAACTCGACCCTGACGTGGCGCAGCATGTCGGCGCCGAACGCCTCGCGCAGGCCGGCTTCGACCTTGGCCTGCATCAGCTCGGGAATCGTCGTGGTGCACTCCGCCTGGTGCGCATAGTCGATGCCGAACGTGATCTCGAGACGGAAGCCGGTGCTCAGGTTGCGCGGCGAGAGGGCGAGGAAGTCGCCGGTCTGGTAGGTGACCTGGGCGCCGCCGAGCTCGACGAGTTCGACCAGCGCGGGTGACTGGTGGGCGACGCGGCCTAGGCGGCCGTCGGCGAGTTCCACCCAGTCGCCGGTCTTGCACGGGAACCATTCCTCGCGCGGCCCGGCCGGCCGCGAATGCAGGCCGACGAGGTAGCGCACCGGGAGGAGCTGTACGCCGCCCTCGAGCCGCGGGTTGACCAGCCGCGCCGAGAAGCCGAGGTGATCGACCCGCCACGGGCTGCCGTCGAACACCAGGCGTTCGCCTTCGCGCACCGCGCCGATGTTGAGCATCAGCTTGATGGTCTCGATGTGGGCAGGCAGGGTGTTGATGCTGGCCCAGCCGATACCGAGCAGGAAGATGACCAGGATGCCGAGCAGGAACCAGTCGCCGACCAGGTTGAACACGAGCAGCGTCGCACCGAGTCCGCCGAGTACGCTGAAGACATGGAACAACAGCGTGCCCAGGCGGTTGGAGAACGTGCGGCCGCGGCGCGCCGAGTAGATGCGGTCGTACAGGCGGCCGAGCAGGCGTACGCCGAGAAACACGGCGAGGAAAGCCGCGATGCCCATGACGAGGTTGAGGCCCCGCTTGCGGAAAAAGGTCTTGGCGTAGCTCGCCGTCTGGTCGAGCACGGAGGTGCGCTCGGCGAGGCGCTTGTCGAGTTGTAATTCGAGCGCGACACGCCGGTTGCGCGCATCGTCATGGCGCTGCTGCCAGCGCTTGAGATCCCGCTCCAAGCGCTCGCGCAGCGCCCCCGGCGGCGCGCTCGCGATCAGCCCCGACAGGTTGGCGCTCGCCGCCTCCGCGGTCTGTTCGCGCTCGCTCGCTTCCTCGATCGCGCCGCGCAGCTCGCCGATCACGCGTGATTCGGCCGTGGCGCTTTTCAGCTCGGCGACGATCGGCTGTACGAGGGCGCTGATTTCCTCCTGCCAGTCGAAACGTTGCTGTTCTTCTTCGACGAACGGGCTGATGTCGACATCGACCGCGAAGCGTTCGAACTGGCGCTCGAGCTTCTCCGCTTCCTTGCTCGTCTCGGCGAGCCGCGCGAGGATCTGATCGCGGCTGACGTCGTCGACCGCAGACTGAAAACGCTCGCGCAGTGCCGCGACCTCGGCTTGCTTGCTCTCGATGGTCTTGAGGAAGGCCTCGAGGGAGCGTACCGCGCTCGCGCGCGGGTTCGGCGTCTCCAGGCGCTCACCGTCGGCGGGCGCGAATGCCTCCTCGGGGACCTGCGGCACGGCTGCATCGGCGTTCGCGTCGAACTCGCCAGGCGCGGCATCCGTATCCGCCGCTGCCGCTGACGTGGCCGGTGGGGCGGCGTCCTGGGCCGGCGCGTGCGGGGTCCCGGCCAGCACCAGGAGGAGCGCGAGAAGCATGCGCCGCGATGACGCGAACCGCGGCGCGCGGGCGACGGACAGGGGGCGGGAGTCGGGCATGGGACACGGTTCCGGCAGACAGGAGCGCCCCATCATACCGGCCTTGCCGTCCGCGCGCGGCGCAAAAGCGGGCCTCTTTCAAGAAAGCCGGCGGCGCCGATTGCGCCGGCGCACGCGCCGCTCGTAGACTCGGGCGCAATCGCCAATCAGCAGGGAAAAGCTCCGCATGCGACAGTTCCACGCCACGCTAATCGCCGCCGCTTTCTACGCCGGCGCAGCGCCTGCCGCCGTGATGCAGTACGGTGACAAGGACGTTCTCGGTTTCGGCAGCTACCCGACCGACCCGGTCACGGGCGCGACGCTCGAAGGCCTCGCGCCGGGCGTGTCGACGGTCGGCACCTACGGCCTCGGCGGCTTCAGCCACGCCTTCCCGTTCTCACCCGATCCCGGCGACTATGCCGGAACCGACCAGATTTACGTCGGCAGCGCCCAGAGCGGCAACGAGGACGGCTACTCCAGTTTCAGTGGCCGTCTCGCCGGTCCCCAGGTGGTGACGCTGGACTACGGCTCGTTGATCGGCGCCGGCCAGCAGCTCGCGACGCTGACGCTCGGCATCGCGTTCGACGACTTCCAGTTTCCGAACTTCGGCGAGCCTTACAGCGTGAGCATCAACGGCATTGCCGACACCGCGCTGACCGCGTTCGCCAACAGCTTCAACCAGACCGGTCCGCGTGTCTCGTTCGGCACCATCGGCATCGATCCGGGCGTGCTCACGCCCGACCACGTCCTGGTGCTCGCCATCGACCAGGGCGGTAACGGTGGCGACGGCTGGGCGGTCGACTTTCTCACCGTGGGCGTGACCACGACGCCGGTGCCCCTGCCGGGAGCGTTGGTCCTGGCGGTCAGCGGAATCGCCGGCCTGCTCGGCTGGCGGCGGCGCGCCGTCGTCAGCACTTCCCTATAGCGGCACCCAGGTGACGATGATGCCGGTGTAGGTCGTCATCCACAGGAACGGGATGACCAGGTAGCCCATGACGTCGCGCGCCTGGATGCGCACACCGACCCCCATCACCGGCAGGATCGCGAGCAGGAAGAAGGGCTGCAGGAGGTTGCTCGACGTCTCGCCGTACGCGACGGCCATGGCGATGCGCGCGATGTAGGCCTGCGCCTCGTCGGCGGGCAGGTTGGCCGCGAGCGATTGCGCGGTGGCGGTCATCGACGGCCCGAGCACCGCCCATTCGCCGCCGGCCGAGGGAATCGCCATGTTGACCAGTGCACCGGACAATTGGGCGATGAACGGAAAGGTCGTGAGGCTGGCGTTGCCGGCCAGCCAGCCGGCCGTCGCCTCCGCGAGGCCGGTGAACATCATGATGCCCATGATGCCGGCGTAGAAGGGGTATTGGAAAATGATCCCCGAGACGTTCGCGCAGGCGCGTTTCATCGCGATGACGTAGCGGATCGGCGTGCGATGCATCAGCAGCCCGGCCTGCACGAAGACGAAGATCATGATGTTCAGGTTGAGATCGAAGCCGCGCGTGTAGAAGTAATCGATGATGTACCACCAGCCGGCCGCGCAGATAATCCACACCAGCAGGCGGCTGTTGTTGAGGCGATCGGACAGCGCGTTGCCGTCGAGGTGCATCAGTCGCGCCTCCTCTTCGATCGGCACCGGCTCGACGGCTTCGGCCTCGCGCAGTTCCTCGATCGTCGCCGGGTTGCGGTCGCGCGGGCGCAGGAAGTAGAACAGCGCCGGCATGCTGAGAAAGAACACCGCCATCTGCACCTTGTTCATCGTGCTGCCGAGAGTCATGGCAATCGGCACGGTGCCGTCGAGCACGCCGGTCTCGATGAGAAAGTTGGCTTCGGTGTTCAAGACCAGCGGAATCGAACTCGACAGGCCGCACACCCAGGTCACGCCCGCGCCATAGGCGCAGGCCGTGAGATAGGCGTAGTCGACGCCGCGCACGCGCCCGGCGAGCTCGCGCGCGAGCACGGCCGTCAGCACCGCCCAGCCCCAGCTGACCAGGCCGAACAGGCCGCCGACGATGCCGACGATGAGGTAGACGCTGCCGGGGCCGCGCGCGAGTTTCGCCACGCGGTCGATGAGGCGCGCGATGGTCGGTGAGAGCGCGATGGCGAAACCCGTCGTCAGCAGCAGTACGACCTGCATGCCGAACTCGAGCAGGATCCAGAATCCCTGGTACCAGCCATCGACGATCTGCTTCGGCGCGGCGTCGGCGCCGAGCCACGCGAGCAGCGCGACAAGCAGCGTCAGGAGCAGTGCGAAGACGAACGAATCAGGAATCAGGCGGCGCAGCGCCCGCGCCAGCACGGCGCCCATTTCTTGCAGCACGTTGTCGATCCCCCGGAGCGTGGCGCGCGGCCGTCGGCGCGCGAGACCGCATTGTCTCCGACCGCGGGCATGGGTCAAGGCGTGGCGGCATCTGCCGATGGCCGCCGGAAGTGGCGGTGACGTGCGGTCCGTTGCCGCCCTCAGGTCGAACGCAGGGCTGTCTCGATGGCGTCGCCGATCCGCGCGACCCGTACCAGCGGCGGCAGGTCGGCGACGGCGGCGAGGTGCGCGGCGAGACCTTCGGGGCCGCCGATCGCGGCGATGCCGAAGCTGCCGTAGCGTTGCAGCAGCTCGTTGCGCACGAAGCGCTCCTCGCCGGCGCGGCGGCGGGCGCGGCGCGCGTCCGGCGCGACCGCGTCGCGGTGGGCGAGGATGGTATCGACCAGGGCATCGATGCCGCGGTCTTCGCTTGCCGCGATCAGCAGTACCGGCGGCTGCCAGTCATCCGCGGCAACGGCGCCGAGGGCGAGTCCGCGCCGCAGCTCCTGCGCGGTGCGTTCGGCCGGCAGCCCGAGGTCGGCCTTGTTGACGGCGAACACGTCGGGCAGTTCGAGCACGCCGGCTTTCATGGTTTGCAGGATGTCGCCGGCGCCGGGTTGGGCAACGAACACCAGGGTATCGACGAGATCCGCGACCTCGATCTCCGACTGGCCCACGCCGACCGTCTCGACGACGACCCAGTCATAGGCCGCGGCGAGAACGTCCAGACCGGCGCGCGTCGCCGCGGCGAGTCCGCCGAGGCGTCCGCGCGCGGCCATCGAGCGAAAGAACACCTGGTCGTCGCCGGCGGCGCGACCGGCGCGGATGCGATCGGCGAGCAGCGCGCCGCCGCTGTGCTGGCTGGAGGGATCGACGGCGATGATGCCGATGCTGCGTCCGCGCGCGCGCAGTGCCGCGACGAGGGCGTCGAGCAGGGTCGACTTGCCGGCACCCGGTGCGCCCGTGAGGCCGACACGAACGGTGTCCTCCCGCGCCCCGCGCGCGAGCTCGTCGAGCAGCGGTGCGGCGCGCTCGCGCGTGGCCCGGTCGCGCGCGTCGAGCAGGTTCAACGCGGTGGCGACGGCGGCACGCTCGCCGCGGCGGATACGCTCGAACAGTTCAGATGACATGGGTCAAGAAGTGCGTGGCCGGCGAGCCTGGCCGTCGCGGGGCGGCGCGGGACGCGGTGCTATAGTCGATTCATGAATCATCGCATGACGCAGTCGGGGATCCCGCTCGAGCCGTTCTACACCGCCGCGCACGTTGCCGGAGAGGTGGCGGACCGGGGGGAGGTGCCCGGCGAGTATCCGTTCACGCGCGGCCGGCTGGCAAGTCCGCGCCGGCGCGAGGCCTGGATTCAGCAGGAACTGTCCGGGGAGGGCACGGCGCGGCGTTCGAACGAACAGTTCCGCCAGCTCATCGCGCGCGGCGCGCGCGGCATCGACGTCATCGGCGATGCGCCGACGATGTCGGCGCTCGACCCGGATCACCCGCTCGCGCGCCATGCCGTCGGCAATACCGGCGTGTCGCTGTGCCGCCTGCAGGACTTCGAGGAACTGTACGCCGACCTGCCGCTCGACGAGCTGACCGTGTCGCACTCGCTGCCGCCCGGGGCCTACGCCATCGCCGCGCTGCATCGCGTGTCTGCACGACGCGGCTTCGCGCCCTCGGCGCTGCGCGGATCGACCATCCTGCTGCCCGCCTACTGCGAGGACTGCAGTTACCAGATCCACATGCCCTACGAGCTGCGCATGCGGCTCGCGCTCGATTCCATCGAGTTCGCCGCGCGCGAGATGCCGCGCTTCCACGCCTTTCTCGAAGACACCTATTACATCAGCGACGGCGGCCTCGATGCGGTGGAGGAAATGGCCCTCGGCTTCGTCGAGATCCGCGAAATCGTGCGGCGGCTCGTCGCGCGCGGGGTCGACATCGACAGCTTCGCGCCGCGCATCGCCATCCTCGTCAACTGCCGCATGGATTTCTTCGAGGAGATCGCGAAGATCCGGGCCACGCGGCGCATTTTCGCGCGCATGATGCGCGAAGAGTTCGGCGCCAGGGATCCACGCTCGTGGTCATGCGCGATCACGGCGCACACCTCGGGACTTTCGCTGACCCTCGCGCAGCCGGCCAACAACGTCGCGCGGGGTGCGCTGCAGGGCCTCGCGCTCGCGCTCGCCGGCGTGCAGGCGGTCGAAATCTCGTGCTTCGACGAGGCCTACCGCACGCCCAGCCACGACGCCCACATGGTCAGCCTGCGCACGCAGCAGATCGTGCAACTCGAGGCGGGCGCCGATCGCGTCGCCGATCCGCTTGGCGGTTCGTATTACGTCGAATCGCTGACCGACGAGATGGAGTCGCGCATTCTCGCGATGGTCGGGAAGATCGAGTCGATGGGCGAACTCGGCGAACTGTGCGACGGCGGCTGGTTTCGCGAGCTGTTCCAGGACGCGATGACGCGGCGCGCACGCGCCATCGAAGACAAGAGCGAAATCCAGGTCGGCGTCAACGCGTTCCAGGTTGCCGAGGAAGAGGACACGCTGCTGCGCGCGGCCAGCGAGTCGAAGCTCGAACCTTGCCGCGAGCGCATCGACGAGATCCGGTTTTTCAAGGAGCAGCGCGACCGCGCGCGCGTGGGCGAGCACTTCGCGCGCCTGCGCGAGGCGGCGGCAGCACCGGCCAACCTGCTGCCGGCGATCGGTGACGCGCTGGAAGCGGAACTCACCCAGGGCGAGATCTCGGGCGCGCTGCGCCTCGGTGTCGGTGCCCCCTACGATCCGCTCGGCATGATGGAGCCGCCGCTGTGAGCGAACGCCCCCTGCGCATCCTGCTGTCGATACTCGGGCTCGATCAACACGAGGCAGGCGCCTTCGCGGTCGCGCGCCTGCTGCGCGATGCCGGCATGGAAGTGGTCTACCTCGGCCGCTTCGGTACGCCTGAACGCATCGTCGATGCCGCGCTCGAGGAAGGCGTCGACGTGATCGGGCTGTCGTGCCATTCCTGGGAGTACCTCTACTATCTCGATGAATTGTTCGAGCTGCTCGCCGCCCGTGGGCTCGACCTGCCGGTCGTCGTCGGGGGCTCGGTGCTGAGCGGCGACGACAAGCGTGAGATCGAAGCCAGGGGCGTCGCCGCGACGTTTGGGCCGGGCGCCGGCGCAGAGGAGATCGTCGCGCGCATCCGCGAGCTGACGGCGACCCGCGGCGCGGCGTGAGCTTCGCGTGAGCGACACGCCGGGCCCGCGTGCATCGCTGCCATCGTGCGGCCCCGGCCGCGCACGTGGATGGCAATGGAGTACGTAGACGCGTTCCGCGATCCGGCCCTCGCACGCGCCATCGCGGGGCGCATTCGCGATCGCCTGAAGACGCCGCGCACGCTGATGGAGATTTGCGGCGGGCAGACGCACGCGATCCTGCGCTACGGTATCGAGGCCCTGGCCGGGCCGGCGCTGACCCTCGTCCACGGCCCCGGATGCCCGGTCTGCGTGACGCCGCTCGCGCTCATCGACCACGCCGTCGCGCTCGCACGCACCCCGGGGGTGACGCTGTGCTCCTTTGGCGACATGCTGCGCGTGCCCGGTTCGAACGGCGACCTGCACGCCGCGCGCGCGGCCGGCGGCGCTGTGCGCATGGTCTACTCGCCGCTCGACGCGGTACGCCTGGCGCGCGAAGACCCGGCGCGCGAGGTGGTGCTGTTCGCGGTCGGTTTCGAAACGACCGCGCCGACGCACGCCGCGGCAGTCCTCGCTGCCGCGCGCGAGGGACTCGGGAACTTCTCGCTGCTGTCCGCGTTGGTGCGCGTGCCGCCGGCGCTCGACCAGCTGCTCGCCGCGCCGGATTGCCGCATCGAGGGGGTGCTCGCCGCCGGCCACGTGTGCTCGGTGATGGGGACCGCGGAGTACCTGCCGCTTGCCGCACGCCACCGTGTCCCGATCGTCGTCACCGGCTTCGAGCCGCTCGACGTGCTTTGCGGCATCGAGCGATGCCTCGCGCAGCTCGACGCCGGGCGGGCCGAAGTCGAGAATGCCTATGCCCGCGTCGTGCGGGACGACGGCAACGTGGCCGCGCGAGACGCCGTCGCGGCCGTGTTCGAGGTCGTCGATCGCGAGTGGCGCGGTCTCGGCGTGCTGCCCGCGAGCGGCCTCGCGCCGCGCCCCGCGTACGCGCGCTTCGATGCGGCGCGCCGCCATCCGTGCGCCCCGGCGCGGGCGCGCGAACCACAGGCGTGTATTGCCGGGGAGATCCTGCGCGGCCGCCGGCGACCCGACGAGTGCGCCGCGTTCGGCACGCGCTGCACGCCCGAACATCCGCTGGGCGCGCCGATGGTCTCGGGCGAAGGCGCCTGCGCGGCGTATCACCGCTACCGCGTGCCCGCCTGAGCGGCGCCGCGTGTCGCGCGCGTCGATTGTTCCGCCGTCCGGCAGACTGCTAGCATCGACCGCCTGCGCTGCCCGCACGGGCACGCCCCCGACATCTGCGCGGCGGCCCCGAGACGGGCGGCGCCCGCCAAGGACGAGGACACCGACCATGAACCTACGCAATCTTCTCGGCGCCTGCTGCGGCGCCGCCCTGCTGATCGGCGCCGGCGCGCCGGCGGCACTTGCGCAAGACGCCGCGGCGCGTCTCGACGCCGTGCTCGCCGCGCAGCCCGACGAGGTCAAGGCGCGCTATGGCGCGCGCCATCCGCGCGAGACGCTCGGCTTCTTCGGCATCGAGCCCGGCATGACCGTCTACGAGGCGCTGCCCGGCGGCGGCTGGTATTCGAAGATCCTGCTCGATTACCTCGGCGCCGACGGCAAGCTGGTCGGCATCGATTACGCCTATGCCATGTACCCCATGTTCAACTTCTACGACGAGGCCTACCTCGAGGCGAAGAAGACCTGGACGACGAGCTGGCCGGAGCAGGCGCTCGAGTGGCGGGACGCGGACGACGCCGCGGTGGGCGCATTCCTGTTCGGCTCGATGCCGGACGCGATGGCGGGACAGGCCGATGCCGTGCTGCTCGTGCGCGCGCTGCACAACCTGGCGCGCTTCGAGGACAAGGGCGGCTACCTGACCACCGCGCTGGCCGATATCCACCGCGCGCTCAAGCCGGGCGGCGTGGTCGGCGTGGTTCAGCACCGCGCACCCGAGGACGCCGACGACGCCTGGGCCGACGGCAGTAACGGCTACCTCAAGCAGAGCTTCGTCGTGGCGCGCTTCGAGGCCGCCGGCTTCGAACTCGTCGGCGAGAGCGCGGTCAACCGCAACCCGGCCGACCAGCCCGGTCCCACCGACTACGTGTGGCGCCTGCCGCCCACGCTGCACCTCAACGCGGACAACGAAGCGCAGCGTGCGGACTACGTCGCGATCGGCGAATCCGATCGCATGACGTTGCTGTTCCGCAAGCGCTGAGGCGCGATGGCCGCGCAGGAACCGCCCGGCGCCTGGTGTCCGCTGCCGTTCGCGGACGGCGCGCAGGTGCAGCTCGCCCATGGCGGCGGGGGGCGGCTCGGTCTCGACCTCGTCGAGCGCCTGTTCCGTCCCGCCTTTACCAATCCCTGGCTCGACGCCGCGCACGACGGTGCGGTGCTCGACCTCGGCACGGCGCGTATTGCATTCACCACCGACAGCTACGTCGTGCGCCCGTTGTTCTTTCCCGGCGGCGATATCGGCACCCTGGCCATTCACGGCACGGTCAACGATCTCGCCATGTGCGGCGCGCGGCCGCGCCACCTGAGCGCCGGCTTCATCCTCGAGGAGGGCTTCCCGCTCGCCGATCTCGAAGCGATCGTGGGTTCGATGCGCGCGGCGGCGCAGCGCGCCGGCGTAACGCTCGTCACCGGCGACACCAAGGTGGTCGAACGCGGCCGCGGCGACGGGCTCTACGTCAACACGGCCGGCGTCGGGCTGATCGAGCACGGGCTGACGATCGGGCCGGCCGCCGTGCGGGCGGGGGACGTGCTGCTGGTCAGCGGCGACCTCGGACGCCACGGCATCGCGGTGATGGCGGCGCGCGAAGACCTCGATTTCACGCCGCCGGTGACGAGCGACTGCGCACCGCTCGCCGACGCCGTCGGCGCCATGCTCGCTCGCGGCCTGCCACTGCGCTGCCTGCGTGACCTGACCCGCGGCGGGCTCGCCGCGGCGTTGGTCGAGATCGCCCGCGCCGCCGGCTGCGCACTGCACGTCGAGCGCCGCGCGGTGCCGGTGGCCGACAACGTCGCCGGTGCCTGTGAACTGCTCGGCCTCGACCCGCTGTTCGTCGCCAACGAAGGGCGTATGCTGGTCGTCGTGCCCGGGGACGCGGCGCAGGCGGCCCTGGCCTGCCTGCGAGAGTGCGAAGTCGGCGCCGGCGCCGTGCAGGTCGGCAACGTCAGCAGCGGTCCCGCGGGGCAGGTCACCGTGGCCTCGGAGATCGGCACCGTGCGCAAGCTCGAATTACCGAGCGGCGAGCAGTTGCCGCGGATCTGCTGACGGCGCCGGGCGCCGCGTTCGCGCAACGCGTCGAGGATCGGTAATCCCGATCAATTCACGCGGCGGCGGCGTTCGCTAGACTAGCGTCATGAGTGAAGACGCGAGTGCCGCGCCGCGCTATCTCGAGCGGGCCGATTTCGATCGCCTGCTCGAGGCGCTGGCCGCGCGCGGGTACACGGTGATCGGTCCGCGTGTCGAGGGCGGCGCGATCGTCTACGACGAGCTCTCGACGAGCGCCGAGCTGCCGATCGGCTGGGGCGACGAGCAAGAGGGCGGCCACTACCGGCTGCGGCGGCGTGGCGATGCAGCGCTGTTTGGCTACAACCTCGGCCCGAGCGCGTGGAAGCGTCACCTGCACGCACCGCGCGTGAAGCTCCTCGAAGCGGCCCGCGACGCCGATGGCAGGCTGCGTTTCGAGCGCGTGCCGGCGCCGCAGCCGCGCCGGGCCTTTCTCGGCGTACGCGCCTGCGAACTCGCCGCCATCGGCGTGCAGGACCGCGTACTCGTCGACGGCGCGCACGTCGATCCGCATTACGCCGCGCGGCGCGAATCGCTGTTCCTCGTCGCGGTCAACTGCGGCCAGGCGGCCGCGACCTGCTTCTGCACCTCGATGGAGACCGGACCACGCGTGCAGGGCGGTCACGATCTCGCGCTGACCGAACTCCTCGATGCGTCGCGCCACGGCTTCCTGGTCGAGGCCGGCAGTGACGCCGGCGCCGCGCTGCTCGAGGCGCTGCCGACGCGTGCCGCGGACGCCGCGGACATTGCCGCCGCCGGGGCCGCGGTCGCGAACGCTGCGGCCGGACAGGTCCGGCAAATGGCGCAGGCCGGGATCCGCGACGCGCTCTACGACCGCCTCGAGCATCCCCGGTGGGACGAGGTCGCCAGCCGTTGCCTGAGCTGCGCCAACTGCACGATGGTCTGCCCGACCTGCTTCTGCACCACCGTCGAGGACGTCACTGACCTGTCCGGCGAGCACGCCGAACGCTGGCGGCGCTGGGACTCCTGCTTCACGCTGGATTTCACCCACCTGCACGGCGGGCCGGCGCGAACCAGTGCGAAATCGCGTTACCGCCAGTGGCTGACGCACAAGCTCGCCGGCTGGCACGACCAGTTCGGCGAGTCGGGCTGCGTGGGCTGCGGACGCTGCATCACCTGGTGCCCGGTCGGCATCGATATTACCGAGGAAGTCGCGGCGCTGCGCGCGCTGCCCGACCCCTCCGCTAACGGAGCGTCATGACGATGGAGATCCACGACCTCGAGAACTACCTCGCCCATCACCCGTTCTTCGCCGGCCTGGCGCCCGAGTACCTCGCGCTGCTCACGGGTTGCGCGGGCAACGTCACGTTCGCTGCCGGCGAGACCGTCTTCAGCCAGGGCGGAACGGCCGAGCACTTCTACCTCCTGCGCGACGGCCGCGTCGCGCTCGAGTTCCCGCACCCGGCCGGCAACGGCGTGGTCATCGACACGCTCGACGCGGGTGACGTGCTCGGCGCGTCGTGGCTGGTTGCCCCGTATCGCTGGCCCTACGATGCCCGCGCGCTCGCACCGACGCGCGCGCTGGCGCTCGATGCCGTGTGCCTGCGCGGCAAGTGCGATGCCGATCCCGCGCTCGGTTTCGACCTCTCGCGACGTTTCGCCGCCGTCATCGTCGAACGTCTGCATGCGGCGGAGCTGCGCCTGACCGACATGTACGCCAATCCCGCCTCCGATGTCTCCGACGCGGCTGTCGCTGCCGGCGCCGGCGGGGCTGCCTGACGTGGCGGTGCCGGGGGCGCCGGCCGATTCGTACGGCGGGTCGAGGCCGGACCCGATGCTGCCGCGCGTGTTCACCGTCGCCGCGCGGCACGAGGAGACGGCCGATACGTTCACGCTCGAACTGCTGGCGGAGGATGCGGCCGATCTCGCGTTTGCGCCCGGGCAGTTCAACATGCTCTACGCATTCGGGCGCGGCGAGAGCGCGATTTCGATCAGCGGCGACGCCGCCGAGCCGCAGCGGCTCGTGCACACGATCCGGGCGGTGGGCACGGTCACCCGGGCGCTCGCCGAACTCGCGCCGGGCGCACAGCTCGGCGTGCGTGGGCCTTACGGCACGGCCTGGCCGCTGGCTGCCGCGCGCGGACGCGATGTCGTCTTCGTCGCCGGCGGTATCGGTCTCGCGCCGTTGCGCCCGGCCATCCTAGAAGTCCTCGCGGCGCGCCGCGACTACGGCCGCGTGGTGCTGCTCTACGGTGCGCGCACGCCCGGTGACGTCCTCTACGCCGCGGAGATCGCGCGCTGGCGTGCGCGCGGTGACATCGAGATCCATGTCACGGTCGACGCCGCGGGCAGCGACTGGCGTGGCAACGTCGGCGTCGTGACGCAGCTCGTGCGCCGCGCCGGCTTCGATGCCGCGCATGCGCTCGCCATGCTGTGTGGACCCGAGATCATGATGCGTTACACCGTCGTCGAGCTCGGCCGTGCCGGCATGTCGCCGAACGACGTGCACGTCTCGCTCGAGCGCAACATGAAGTGCGCGATCGCGTTCTGCGGCCACTGCCAGTACGGTCCCGAGTTCATCTGCCGCGACGGGCCGGTGTTTCCCTATGATCGCGTCGCGCGCTGGTTCGACGCGCGCGAGCTGTGAGGTGACGATGAGCGAGGCGCATTCCCGACCCAAGCTCGCGGTATGGAAGTTCGCTTCCTGCGACGGCTGCCAGCTTTCCTTGCTCGACTGCGAGGACGAGCTGCTCGCCGTCGCCGAGGCAATCGAGATCGCGAACTTCCCCGAGGCCTCGCGCGCCGTCGTCGCGGGTCCGTACGACCTCTCGCTGGTCGAGGGCTCGATCACCACGCCGCACGATGCCGAGCGCATCCGCGACATCCGCGCGCAATCGAAGACGCTCGTCACCATCGGCGCCTGCGCCACGGCCGGCGGCATCCAGGCGCTGCGCAACTTCGCCGACGTCGAGGCGTTCACGCGTATCGTCTACGCCCGTCCCGAGTACATCGCGACGCTGGCCGAGTCGACCGCGATCGCCGATCACGTCGCGGTCGACTTCGAACTGCGCGGCTGTCCGATCAGCAAGACCCAGCTGCTCGAAGTGATCAGCGCCTTCCTCGCCGGCCGCCGCCCGGTGACGCCGGCGCACAGCGTGTGCGTGGAATGCAAGCTGCGTGGCACGGTGTGCGTGATGGTGGCCCAAGGTACACCCTGCCTGGGTCCGGCCACGCATGCCGGTTGCGGCGCCATCTGTCCGGCCTACGATCGCGGCTGCTACGGCTGTTTCGGCCCGATGGAAACGCCGAACCCCGCCGCGCTCGACGCCCGCTGGGGCGAGCTGGGTGCCGATCGCGCGCGGCGCGAGCGGGTCTACCGCACCTTCAACGCGGGCGCGCCGGCGTTTCGCGAGGCGGCGGCGCGCATCGCGGCCGCGGACGAGGAGGAATCGTGAGCACCCGGACGATCAAGGTCGACTACCTCGCGCGCGTCGAGGGCGAGGGCGCGATGCACGTGACGGTCGAAGCAGGCCGCGTGAGTCGCTGTGAGCTGCGCATCTTCGAGCCGCCGCGCTTTTTCGAAGCGTTCCTGCGCGGGCGCGAATACGCCGAGGCGCCGGACATCACGGCGCGCATCTGCGGCATCTGTCCCATCGCCTACCAGATGAGCGCAGTGCACGCGATGGAGGACATCTTCGGCGTCCGCGTCGGCGGTCCGCTGCGCGCGCTGCGCCGCCTGATCTATTGCGGCGAGTGGATCGAAAGCCACGTACTGCACATCTACATGCTGCACGCGCCGGACTTTATCGGTTACGAGAGTGCGATCGAGATGGCGCGCGACCACCCGGAGCTCGTACGCCAGGGCTTGCGCCTGAAGAAGATCGGCAACGATCTCATGACCCTCGTCGGCGGCCGCGAGATCCACCCCATCAACGTGCGCGTCGGCGGCTTTTACCGCGTGCCGCGGCGGCATGAACTCGAGACCTTGCGCGCCGATCTCGAATGGGGCATGAAGGCGGCGGAGGATACGGTGCACTGGGCCGCGGGCCTCGCGTTTCCCGACTTCGAGCAGGACTACGAGTTCGTCGCGCTGCGTCACCCGCACGAGTACCCGTTCAACGAGGGACGCCTGGTGTCGAGCGCGGGGCTCGACATTCCCGTCAACGCGTTCGACGAGCACTTCGAAGAGATCCACGTGCCGCACTCGACCTCGCTGCACGCCAGGCTGCGCGCCCGCGGCAATTATTTCGTTGGCCCGCTGGCGCGCTACAACCTCAACTTCGATCGCCTCTCGCCGCGGGTGCAGGCCGCGGCGCGGGCGGCGGGCATCGCCGGCGGCTGCCGCAACCCGTTCCAGAGCATCGTGGTACGCGCGCTCGAAGTGCTGCATGCCTACGAGGAAGCGCTCGCGATCATCGATGCCTACGTCGAGCCCGAGGCGCCGGTCATCGACTACGAGGTGCGCGCGGGGACCGGCCACGGCTGCACCGAGGCGCCGCGCGGGATCTGTTACCACCGCTACACCGTCGGTGCGGACGGGCTCATCGGCGACGCGGTGATCGTGCCGCCGACGTCGCAGAACCAGCCGACCATCGAGAACGACCTGCGCGGCTTCGTCGAGCGCCATCTCGACGAAGACGACGAGCGGCTGCAGTGGCTGTGCGAGCAGGCCATCCGCAACTACGATCCGTGTATCTCCTGCTCGTGCCACTTTCTGAACCTGACCGTGGAGCGGCGCTGAGTCATGACAAGCACCCTGTGCCTCGGCATCGGCAACCGTTTCCGGCGCGACGACGGCGCCGGTCCGGCACTGGCCGCCGCGCTTGCCGCGCGCGCCTTGCCGGACGTCTCGGTGGATACGCAGAGCGGTGAAGGTGCGGGACTGGTGGAAGCGTTCGCGCGCGCGCCGCGCGTGCTGGTGTTCGACGCCGTCGCTTCCGGCGCCGCGCCGGGTACCGTGCACCGCATCGATGCGCACGCGGCGAACGTCCCGCGGGGATTCTTCGCCTACTCGACGCACGCTTTCAGCCTCGCCGAAGCCATCGAACTCGCGCGTGCCCTCGACGCCTTGCCGCGGGAGCTGCTCGTCTACGGCATCGAGGGCGCGGATTTCGCCAGCGGCGAAGGGCTGAGCCCGGCGGTTGCGGCGTCGGTCGAGGCGCTCGCGGACGAACTGGCGGCGACTCTCGGCAACGGAGCGCCGGCCCATGCATGAGGCGAGCCTGATGCGCGGGTTGATGACGCAGATCGAGCAGGTGATCGAGGCCAACGGGGGCCGTCGCGCGGTCGCCATCGAAGTCTGGCTGGGCGCGCTGTCACACATGTCGCCGGCACATTTCGAGGCGCATTTCGCGAGCGCGTCACCCGGCACCCGGGCTGCCGGGGCACGGCTCGTCATCGAGACCTCCGACGATGTCGGGCATCCGCAGGCGCTCGACGTCGTGCTCAAGACCGTCGAGGTCGAGACCTGACGTGGGCGCCCTGCCGGCAACGGTGCGGGCGTCCGGGGCGGCGTGGTCGCTGCGCCTGCACGGCGTCGTGCAGGGCGTCGGCCTGCGCCCGTTCGTGCTGCGCGAGGCGCGCGCGCTGGGACTCACGGGGCGCGTGCTGAACGACGGCGCCGGGGTCGTCATCGAGGTCGAAGGCGAGGCGGCAGCGCTGGCACGCTTCGCCGAGCGCGTCGTGACGGCGGCACCGCCGCAGGCGCGCATCGATGCCGTCGCGCGCACGCCGCTCACGCCGCGCGGGTACGACGCGTTCGTCATCGAACCGAGCGCGGACAGCGGGCACGGCACGCTGCCGTCGCCCGACCTCGTCATGTGCGAGGCGTGCCGCGCCGAGATTGCCGATCCGGGCGCGCGGCGCTACCGCTACCCGTTCACGAGCTGCACCCGCTGCGGGCCGCGCTACAGCATCACGCGTGCGCTCCCGTTCGACCGCGCCAACACCGCCATGGATGCCTTCCCGCCGTGCGCGGCGTGCCGCGCGGAGTACGCCGACCCGGACGATCGCCGCTGCCACGCGCAGACCCTGGCCTGCCCGGCATGCGGGCCGCGCCTGCTGCTCGGCGATGCCGCCGGCGAGGTGCAGGCCGAGGGGACCGCAGCGCTCGACGGCGCCATCGCGGCACTCGCGGCCGGGCGCATTGTCGCGGTCAAGGGGCTCGGCGGCTTCCAGCTCGTGGTGCGGGCCGACCGGGCGGCCGCGGTATCGCGCCTGCGCGCGCGCAAGGCCCGCGGCGGCAAGCCGTTCGCGGTGATGGTGCGCGACCTGGCCGCCGCCGCGCACGAGGTGAGGCTGGAGACGGCGGCGCGCGAGCTGCTCGCCGGCCCGGCTGGTCCCATCGTGATCCTGCCGCGATCGGGCAAGGGCCGCGCCGTCGCCGCCTGCGCGCCCGGCTGCCCCGATCTCGGCGTGATGCTGCCGACGACACCCCTGCACCAGCTGCTGCTCGACGGCGTCGGCGCGCCGCTGGTCGTGACGAGCGGCAACCGCGCGGGCGAACCGCTGTGCCGCGACGGCAGCGAGGCGCGCACCCGGCTCGGCGCGATCGCGGACCTGTTCCTCGACCACGATCGCGCCATCGAACAGCCGCTCGATGACTCGGTCGTGCGCCTCGATGGCACGCGCCTGCTGATGCTGCGCCGCGCGCGCGGCTACGCGCCGCTGCCGCTCGAGCTGCCCGGGGACACGCCCGCCGCCGGCGTGCGCGCGGCGATACTTGCGTGCGGCGCGCAGGCGAAGAGCGTGGCCGCGGTGACCTCGGGTTCAGTTGCGTGGCTCGGACCCTACCTGGGCGACCTGGACGATACGCTCGCTGAGCGGCGCTACCGCGCCGGCATTGCCGCGCTCGAACGCCTCGCCGGCGTGGTGCCGCGCGTGGTCGCCCACGACGTGCACGGCGATTACACCAGCACGCGCCAGGCGCTGACACGGGCGGGGCGCCATGTCGCCGTCCAGCACCACCATGCGCACATCGCCGCCTGCATGGCCGAGCACGGCCTCGCCGGGCGCGTGCTCGGTATCGCCTGGGACGGCAGCGGCGACGGCGGCGACGGCACCGTGTGGGGCGGTGAATGCCTCGATGCCGGGTATACCGATGCCGTGCGCGTGGCGACCCTCGTGCCGTTCCGGCTCGCCGGCGGCGAGGCGGCGGTGCGCGACCCGCGGCGCGTGGCGCTCGCGCTCCTTGCTGCGGGCGGGCGCGAGGAAGACGCTGCTATGCTCGGCTTTGCGCCGGATACGCGGGCCAATCTGCTGCGCATGATCACGCGCGGGCTGCACGCACCGCCGACGACCAGCGTCGGAAGGCTGTTCGACGGCGTCAGCGCGCTGCTCGGACTGTGTCATGTCGCGGACTACGAAGGCGAGGCGGCGATGCGCCTGGAATGGGCCGCGCGCCGCGCGAGCCTGCCGGCAGGCGGTTACCCGCTGCCGCTCGATGTCGGCGCCACGCCGTGGCGGCTCGACTGGCGCGCCTTGCTCGCGGCGCTGCTCGCCGATCGGGCGGCCGGCGTCGCCATCGAGGACATGGCGGCACGCTTTCACCTCGCGCTCGCCGAGGCCGTGCTCGCCGTCGCCACGCGCGCGGGGCACGCAACGGTGTGCCTGTCCGGCGGCTGTTTCCAGAACGTGCTGCTCGTACGCCTCGTGCGCGAGCGGCTCGAGCAGGCGGGTTTCCGCGTCCTGACACACGAGCGGTTGCCGCCCAACGACGGCGGCCTGGCACTCGGCCAGGCCGTGGTCGCGGCGCACCGGGCAGCGGGCTGACGCCATGTGCCTCGCCGTTCCCGGACGCATCGTCGCGATTACCGACACCGATCCGCTCACGCGCGCCGGGCAGGTCGCCTTCGGCGGCGTCGCCAAGAGCGTCAACCTCGCGTTCGTGCCGGAAGCGCAGGTCGATGACTACGTCGTCGTCCACGCCGGTTTCGCCATCAGCGTGCTCGACCGTGCGGAGGCCGCGCGCACCCTGGCGACCTTGCGCGAGCTCGATGCCGGCGGACTCGCGGCGCTCGGCGGGGACGACGACGCGTCCTGAACCGGGGCGCCGCGCCGTGTTTGCGCTCAGCGCGCAGCGACGAGTTCGAAAGTACGTTCGTAGACGTCTTCCGCGGTTGCCATGATGGCAGTGCTGAAATCGGTCACGCCGGCGTCGCGGTAGCGCGCGATGCCCTCGCGCAGGGTGCGCTCGTCACCGACCAGCGCGAGGTCGGCCGGACCGGCAACCGCTTCCTGGTCGAGCATGGCGCGGTAACTCGGCAACTGGCCGTAGATGGCGAGCGCGTTGGCGAGTCGCTCGCGCGTGGCCTCGACATCGTTGGTCAGCACGACCGGGACGGCCGCGACGATGCGCGGCGGTGGCGCACCGGCTGCTGCGGCCGCGGCGCGCAAGCGCGGGCCGACGTGGGCTTCGAGCGTGCGCGGTCCGACCATCCAGGTGCTGGTGCCCGCGGTGTGGCGGCCGGCGAGATCGAGCATGATCGGCCCGAGGGCGGCCATTACCACCGGCACGGGTGCCGCCTGCGGCACGTCGATGCCGAGGTTGCGCGTCACGTAACGCGCGTTCTCGACGTTGGCCGCTTCCCCGCGCAGCAGCGGCAGCAGCACCTCGAGGTAGTCGCGCATCTGCGCCGCGGGGTGGGCATAGGAGAGGCCGAGCATGTCTTCGATGACGAGCTTGTGCGAGACCCCGACGCCGAGCGTGAAGCGCCCACCGGCCGCCTGGTTGGCGGTGAGCGCCTGTTGCGCGAGCGCCATCGGGTGACGCGGTTGAATCGGGGTGACCGCGGTGCCGAGTTCGATGCGCGCGGTGTGCGTGCCGGCAACGGTGAGCGCCGCGATGGCGTCGAGCGCGCGGATGTGCGCCATCCACAGGCTGTCATAGCCGGCGGCCTCGGCGCGCCTGGCCATCTCGACCACGCCGTCGATACGGGTCGCGCCGCGGTCGGCGCCGAGCATGAGTCCGATGCGCATGACTTCTCCTCGTTTCAGGCGCTGTCGCGCCGGCTCCAGGTGCCGGCTTCCTCGTCGATGAGCGGCTTGAACGTCGCGCCCGCGAACTGGCGTGCGAGGAAGGCGGCGAGCCGCGGGTAGGCCGCGGCATCGACGTCGACGCCCGCATGCCAGAGATTGACGTGCGCACTCGCGACGGCGAGGTCGGCAATGCTGAGCGCGTCGCCGACGAAGAACTCGCGCGCGCCGAGCTGACTCTCGAGGTAGGCCCACATCGGCTGCAGGTCGTCGGCGATGACCTGGTCGACCCTGGCGCGGACCTCGTCGGTGACCGGCTGCTGCATCATCGGGCCGAGCACCAGCGGAAAGAACACGCCGCCTCCCGCTTTCGGCACGAAGCCCGAGTCGATGTACTCCTCCAGCCACAACGCCTGCGCCCAGGCCGCGTCGTCCCGTGGATAGAGTGGCGGCGCAGGGTGCCGGCGTTCGAGGTAGAGCAGGATGACCGAGGAATCGGCCAGCGTGACGTCGTCGTCGCGCCACGCCGGGATCTTGCCGAGCGGGCTGATGTCGCGGTAACCGGCCGGCGGGTCGAAGGGATTGACCGGTTCGAGGGTGTAATCGATGCCTTTCAGCGCGAGGTAGGCGCGCACCTTGCGCACGAACGGCGACACGTTGGCGCCATAGAGGGTTGCGGGCATGGGCTGGGCTCCTGGGTGGGGGCGGTGAGTCTCGGTGCACGGCGCCGAGTCCGGCAGCGTGGCTTCCTCGCCGAGCACATCATGAACGTTGACCGTGGCGCTGTGCGTTTTCTCACCGCGACGGCGTCCGGGTGAGGGCGCGCCGTGCGTGAGCGTCGCCCGCGCCTGGCGTGCGGTTGGCGAACCGGCGCTGGCGGCCGCGTGCTCAGCCGGCTGCAGCGCCGCAGCACTTCTTGTATTTCCTGCCGCTGCCACAGGGGCAGGGCGCGTTGCGGGCGATCTTCTCGCGGCGCACCGGGATTCGCTGGGCCTCGCGCGCGAGGGTGTAGTCGTAGATGCGGCGGCCGCGCCCGGCGAAGCGCGCCAGCGCCCGGTCGAACCCGGCGCGCACGGCCTGCACCTCGCGATGAAAGGCGGCGTCGGCGTCGCGGCGGCTGCGGCGTGCCCGGGCGGCGACGTCCGCGCGGATCCTTTCGGCGGCGGCCGGGAACGTCAGGTAGTAGAGATCGTCCTCGTGCTCGGCTTCGAGTTCGAGCGGCAAGTGGTCCTCCCACAAGGAGAGCAGCCACTCGTAGCCGGCCTGGAAGCCCTGCGACCATCGCGCCGCCGGCGCGTCGGGCGCACAATCGGCGAGGACATCGTCGCCGAGGGCGCAGCGCGCCGGCAGGCGGGGCTGCGCGGCCTGCGCGTTGGCTGCCGCCGCGTCGTACGCCGTGACGAGATCCTGAAAGACCTGCACCGATTCGGCGTCGCTCGCAAAGCCCGGATCGGCGTCGGCAAACACGGCAGGGATCCAGTCGCCCGTCTCGATGCGTTCCGGCGCGGTGACGACCGCGAACAGGAAGCCCTCGAGCTGACAGGCGTCGAGCGTGTCCTCGGGGCGCTCGGGGCTGGCCAGGAAGGCTGCCAATCGGGCCGCCGCGTCGTCGGCGATTGGAGAAGCGGTCGAATCGGCTGCGTTCATGAGGCTCGGTATCGGGTTCATCCCCGTATTCCGGGCAGGCATTGTACGCCGCCTGCGCACGCCGCCTGGGTGTCTGACACTTTTGCTCAAAAATTAAGCAAAAGTGTCAGACACTTTTGCCTGCTTTTGCCTGGGTCTTGACCACGAGTGGCGGACCCTGGCAGGGGTTGCGGGCTTGTGAGCTGGACGCTGCGGGCACGGCGATGAAATACTCGGTGGCATGCAGGACGCGATGGGGAGGAGCCGTCATGCCACTGAGTATCGAACCGACTTCCGCGACGCTAGGCGCGACGGTGCGCGGCGTCGATCTGAACGCGCTAGACGACGCGAGCTGGCAGGCCGTGCT
This sequence comes from Gammaproteobacteria bacterium, assembly GCA_030429865.1. GTDB lineage: Bacteria > Pseudomonadota > Gammaproteobacteria > JACKNG01. Next base: position 47,643 of record JAUIFX010000004.1, read on the forward strand.
CGACGCCTTTCACGAGTACGCGCTGTTGATCTTCCCCGGCCAGGGACTCTCGGCCGCCGAGCAGGCGGCGTTCGCGCGGCGCTTCGGCGACATCGAGGTGCTGGTCGAGAATCTCGAGACCATCCCGATCTCGAACAAGGGCGCCGACGGCGCGCTGCTCGACGACGACACCTTCCACATGCAGCTGCTGCGCGGCAACGAGGGCTGGCACACGGACAGCTCCTACATGCCGCTCGCGGCCAAGGCGTCGGTGCTGTCGGCGCAGGTCGTGCCGCCGGCCGGGGGCGAGACCGAGTGGGCCGACTGCCGCGCGGCCTGGGATGCACTCGACGCCGCCACCCGCGAGCGCCTTCGTACGCTCAACGCCTACCACTCGTATTTCTACTCCCAGCGGCGTATCGGGCACGACGTCGCGACGGGGCAGGCCTACGGTTTCTTCGAGGGGCCGCCGCCGCTGCGCCCGCTGGTCAAGCGGCACCCCGTGACCGGGCGCGAGGCCCTCTACATCGGGCGCCACGCCTGCGATATCCCGGGGCTCGACGGGGCCGAGTCCGAGCGTCTGCTAGACGAGCTGATGGCCTTCACCTGCCAGCCGCCGCGCACCTACATGCACCACTGGCAGCCGGGCGACGTGGTGGTGTGGGACAACCGCAGCCTGCTGCATCGGGCGCGGCCCTACGATCACCGCCACGAACGGGTGATGATGCATACCCGGGTCCGCGGCGAGCCGGAGAGCGAGAGCGCGCTGGTCAGCGCGTAACCGCGTGGCCGCGGCGCGGCGTCAGCGCCCGTAGGGTTCCGCGCCGGGCGTGTACGTGACGCCGGGCTCCGCACCGCCGTCCGCGCCGTCCGCCGCCGGCGGGTCGCTGTCGCCGCCGGTGACGGGACCGTCGAGGCTCGGCCGGCGGCGCGGCTCGCCGTAGCAGGTGACGTCGAAACGCCCCGAGTAGCTCGTGCGCTTGACCCTGACCATGATGGTATCCATCGGGCAGGTCACGATGCCGCGCAGGTAGCGGCAGGTGTAGCGCAGGATGCCGGTCGGCGTGCTGACCTGGACGGTTTCGTACTTGCCCGGCGGATAGCGCATGCGCCGCCCGGCGTTGTCGAACGTGACTTCGCCTTTCTTGCAGGTGAACGAGCGCGTGCCGAAACGCTCCGGCTCGGCGGCCTGGACCGCGCCACCGAGCAGTACCGCGACGAGCAGCGCCGCCCGGTACGGCGCGCCGCGCGCTGAGCCCGTGCCGCGCCCGGTGCCCGTCATGCCGGTGCCAGCGCCGTCACAGGCCCTGCACGTAGGCGGCGACGTCGTTGACCGCCTGCGCGTCGAGCGGCGCCGGGAACAGCTTGGGCATCTTCGCCGACGGTTCGCGTATCCACTGCACCGTGCGCTCGAAGTCCATGCGCGTGGCGAGCCCGCGCAGCGACGGACCGACTGCGCCTTCCCCCTGGGCGCCGTGGCAGGCCGCGCAGACCTGCGCGTAGAGCACCTTGCCGGCGGCGGCGTCGGCCGCCGCGCCGGCCTGCGGTGCGCTGTCCGTGCTCGACGCCGGCGCCGCGGCGGGCGCCTCGTTGCTGCCGCCGAGCGCGTAGACGACCAGCGTCGGGCTGCCGGTCACGCCGAAGGTCAGGCGCGAGACGTTGCCGGACAGCGCCGCGACGTACTGCTTGCCATCGCGCATGTAGGTGATGACGCCGCCCGCCAGCGCGCCGCCGGTCTGGCTCTGATAGAGCACCTTGCCGTCGCGCGCGTCGAGCGCGAGGAAGTTGCCGCCCATGTCGCCGGCGAAGACCACGCCGCCGGCGGTCGGCGTGATGCCGGAGACGACCGGCGCCGCGGTTTCGTGTTTCCAGCGGATGGCGCCGATGTCGGCGTCGAGCGAGACGATCCAGCCGCGGCTCTCGTCGAGGAACTCCATCTTGCCGCCGAGGTTGAACTGCCCGGGCTTGAAGGTGAAGCCTTCTTCGGCAATCAGCTTCGCACACCAGTCGACGGTGCCGACGACGATGGCCTTGTTGGCGCGATCGAGCGCCGGGCCGTTCCATTCGACGCCGCCGAGCGGGCCCGGACAGACCTCGATGCCCTGGGTGGTCGGTTTCACGCCGGGGTTTCTGATCGTCGTGATGGCGGTCTTGAACTCGCGCTTGCGGGTTTCGCGATTGACCCCGTAGACGTAGCCGTCCTTGCTGCCGAGCGCGACCATGCGTTCACCGTCGGAGTTGAAGTACAGCATCGGCGCCGCGCCGAGATCGAGGTCCTGGCCATCGTTCGACAGCAGCTGGTGATACCACTTCGGCTTGCCGGTAGCGGCGTCGAGCACGACCATCGAATTGGTGTAGAGATTCTCGCCCGGGCGCAGGTCGGGCAGCAGGTCGGGCGCCGGGTTGCCGACCGGAACGAAGATTTCGCCGGCGGCATGGTCGAGGGTGTAGGTGGTCCAGGTGCCGCCGCCGCCGAAGCGCGCGCTGTCGGCGTTGTGCCACGACTCGGCGCCGGGTTCGTCGCCGCGCGGCACGGTGTAGAAGCGCCAGACCTCACGCCCGCTGAGCGCGTCGTAGGCCATGACGCGGCCGCGAATGCCCCAGTCGCCGCCGGCGGCGCCCATGATCACGAGGCCCTGGTAGATCTGCGGCGCGGCGCTGAAGAACTCGCCCTGGTGCGGATCGCCGACCTGGTACTGCCACAACGTCTCGCCGGTCGCGGCGTCAATCGAGAGCAGGCGCGCGTCCAGCGTGCCGCGGTAGAGGCGCCCGTTGGCATAGGCGACGCCGCGATTGACCCGCAACGGCGAACCGCCCGGATCCTCGGCCTCGTAGTGATGGCGCCAGCGCACTTTGCAGGTGCTCGAATCGACCGCGAGGGTATCGGTCGCGGTGGTGAAGAACAGCGTGCCGTCGACGTGCAGGATGGAACTGTGGAAGGCGCCGACCTGTTCCACCTCGAGCCGGCACACTTCGCCGAGACGCGACGCGTTGCCGCTGTTGATCTGCTCCAGGTCGGTCCAGCGCTGGCCGTTGACCTGGTTGTTGTAGCTCAGCCAGTTGGTGTCGGCGGGAGCGGCCGGTGCGGCATCCTCGGCGAGGACGGGCAAGCTCAGGACGATGCCGGCGAGGGCCGTGGCGAGGCCGGCGTACGGGCGGTAACAGGGCATGCGATGAAAATCTCCGGGAGTCGGCGTCGGGGCGCGCCGGGCGGCGTGCCGCCCGGCGTGGCCGGGGTCGCGTTGCGGGCTCAGGCCGCGAGCAGGCCGCGCGCGGTGACGACGCGCTCGCTGTGGCGTGTCTCCTCGCGGCCGTTGAGACGGTAGAGTTCGGCCACCTCGGCATTGGGTTCGGCGTCGGCCCAGGCCTGGTAGGCGAGATCGCCGTCGAGTTCGCCTTGCTCGAGCAGCGCGAACAGTTCGGCGTCGGCCGGCACTTCGGCCGGGGCGAGCGCCATGAACGGGTTGTCGGCCGCGGCCGGCAGCTCGAACGGCTCACCGCCGAGCAGGCGGATCGCCTTGAGCACGCGGTGCGCATGGCCGCGTTCCTCGGCACCGTTGCGTTCGAGCAGGGCGCGCGCTTCGGCGTGCCCCACGCCGGCGGCGATGATCTGGTAGAAGGCTTCGCCGTAACACTCGATCATGGCGAGCACCTTGAGATCTTCGATGTCGAGCCGCTTGCGGGTCTTGAGGAAGGCGAATGCCTCGAATGCATCGGCCGGGTAGCCGTCAGGCAGCGTGACCATGAGGGAACCTCTCCGTGGATGGCGTGAAACTTGCCGCCAAAGGTAGCCCAAAGCGTTTCCCGGGGGAAACGGCACGGCGCCCGTGCGCGCCATCGATACCCCTGCCGGGGAGGACGCTGCAGCGCCGACGCCCGAGGAATCCGCCAGGCTGCTAGCATGCGCGCTGGTTTGTCTGCAGCGGGGAAACGGTGAGCACTGTCTATTCCGAAATCGAACTCGATATCAGCGACGATGTCGCGACGGTGACGATGAACCGGCCGGCCGCGCTGAACGCGATCACGCCGACGATGCTGGCCGAGCTGAACGACGCGTTCGCCACGCTCGCCGCACGCGACGGCCTGCGTTTCGTCGTGTTGACCGGGGCGGGACGCGCGTTCAGTGCCGGGGTCGATCTCAAGGCGCTCGGTGAGCGCGAGCTCGTCGACGGCAAGGTCGGCGACATCCTCGACCTGCCGGCGCGCGCCCTCATCGAGCGCATCGAGACGTTACCACTGCCGGTGATCGCGCGCGTGAACGGTTTCTGTTTCACGGGTGCGCTCGAGATCGTGCTCGCCTGCGACCTCGTCGTCGTCGCCGAGCAGGCGAAGCTCGGCGATACCCACGCGAAATGGGCCATCCGCCCGACCTGGGGCATGACCCAGCGCCTGCCGCGGCGCGTCGGTATCGCCAAGGCGCGCGAGTTGTCCTACACCGCGCGCACGCTGAGCGGCCGCGAGGCCTGTGCGCTCGGCATCGCCAACGTCTGCGTCGAGCTCGAGGCGCTCGACGCGGCGGTCGCCGCGCTGCTCGCCGAGATGCGCCCGAACAGCGCCGAGGCTTTCGCCGCCTACAAGGATCTCTACCAGGCGGCGGAGAACCACGGGCTGGCCGACGGCCTGGCCTACGAGGCGGCGACCGACTACCCGTTCAGCGAGACGGCGGCGCGCCTCGAAGCGTTCCGCAAGTAAACACGGCGCGGCTCCGCCGCCGACCGGCGCCCGGACCGTGCCTGCCACGCGCGGGCGCCGGGCGTCACTCGCCGGCGGCAGCCGCCTCGTCCGCTGGCGCCGCCCCGAGCGGTGCGAACAGCGCGCCGAGGGCAGCGGCGTCGAAATCGAGCGCATCGTTGCCGTCCTCGCCGGCATAGATGCCGCTCGCGAGGCTGCGTTTCCTGTCCTGCAACTCGAGCATCTTCTCTTCGACGCTGTTCTCGACGATCAGCTTGTAGACGAACACCGGCTGGGTCTGGCCGATGCGGTAGGCGCGATCGGTGGCCTGGCTCTCGACCGCCGGGTTCCACCACGGGTCGTAGTGGATGACGGTGTCGGCCTCGGTCAGATTGAGACCGACACCGCCGGCCTTGAGGCTGATGAGAAACAGGTTGGCGTCGCCGTCGCGGAAGCGGGCAATGGCCGCGTCGCGATCGCGCGTGCGCCCGGTCAGCTTGGCGAACGGCACACCGCGCGCGGCGACTTCCGCTTCGATCAGCGCAAGCATGCTCGTGAATTGCGAGAACAGCAGCACCTTGCGCCCCTCGGCGAGCAGTTCCTCGAGCAGTTCGAGCAGCAGTTCGAGCTTGGCCGAGGGCGGCGGCGCTTCGTCGAGTTCGAGCAGGCGCGGGTCGCAGCACGCCTGGCGCAGCTTGAGCAGCGCATCGAGGATGGTGATGTGGCTGCGCGCGATGCCCTGGCGGCTGATCGCCTCGCGCACGCGCTTGTCCACGGTGGCGCGGATCGATTCGTAGAGCTCGGCCTGCGCGGCGCCGAGTTCGATGCGCTGGACGATCTCGGTCTTGGGCGGCAGCTCGGTCGCGACCTGCTGCTTGGTCCGGCGCAGGACGAACGGCGCGATCCGCCGCGCGAGCTCGGCATGGCGCTCGGTATTGCCGTCGTTCTCGATCGGCGTGCGGTAGTGAAGGCGGAAGCCCTCGGCGCTGCCGAGAAAGCCTGGCATGAGGAAATCGAACAGCGCCCACAGCTCGCCGAGGTGGTTTTCGAGCGGCGTGCCGGTCAGGCACAGGCGGTGACGGGCCTCCAGCGCGCGCACCACCTGGGCGGCCTTCGCACGCGGATTCTTGATGCTCTGCGCCTCGTCCAGGATCACGCTGTGGAAGGCCTGACCGAGCAGGCGCCCGGTGTCGCGCGAGAGCAGTGGGTAGGTCGTGAGCACGAGGTCGGCGTCCGCCAGCTCGGCGTATCGGCTGTGGCGTTCCTGGCCGTGCAACACGACGACGCGCAGCGACGGCGCGAAACGCGCGGCCTCGCGTTTCCAGTTGCCCATCAGGCTGGTCGGCGCGACCAGCAGGGCCGGAACGTCGAGCCGTCCGGCGGACTGCTCGACGAGCAGGTGGGCGAGGGTCTGCACGGTCTTCCCGAGTCCCATGTCATCGGCGAGGATGCCGTTGAAGCCGTACTCGCGCAGGAACTGCAGCCAGTCGAGGCCGCGTTGCTGGTAGGTGCGCAAGGTCGCGCCGAGGCCCGGATCCGGCGGCACGCTCGCGATGCCGTCGAAGTCGGCCAGGCGTTCGCCGAGCGCACGCCACGTGTCGCCGCCGCGAACTTCCACGCCGCCCGCTTCGAGGGCCGCGACGAGGGCGCAGTCGCTGCGTGCGAGCGCCACGGTGTCGCCGTCGGTCGGCGCCAGGCGCGCGAACAGGGCATGCAGGGTGTCGAGCAGGGGGCGCAGGCGCGCGGCGGGCACGTCGACGTAGCGCTGCGGGCCGATGGCCACGCTGACGGTCTCCGGCAGGCGTGACCAGTCGGCTTCGAGGACCGGCGCGAGGAGATCGAGCAGCGGCAGCGACTCGCCGTCGATTTCGAGACGGAAGCCGAGCGCGAACCAGTCGCTGCCGCCCTCGGGCGTGTCGACCTCGGCGATGACCCGTCCCGATTCGAAGCGCAGTTCGAAGCTCGGCGATTCCTCGATGCGCCAGCCTTCGGCCTCGAGCCGGGGCGCGTCCTCGCGCAGGAAGGCCGACCAGCGCGAGGCGCGTTCGATGTCGTGGGCGCCGCGTGGCACGTAGACCGCCTGCGAGGCCGGCAGGTCGACTCGGTCGGCGGCGATCGGCTCGAAGCCGAGCGTCGCCAGGCGCGCCGCGGCGGCAGCTTCGGCGTCGAGGTCGCGCGCGACGCGCACCAGGCCGGTCGCCCCCTGCACCAGGCTGCTGGGCGACGCCGGTAACGGATCGACGCTTTCCGTCCCGTAGCCGAATGTCAGCGCGAGATAGGCCTGGTGGCGCTGAGCTTCGCCGTGGCCGGCCAGCCGCAGCCGCGGGATCGGTGCCTGGCCGCGGTTGTCGCGCACCGCGAGCGGGGCCGGTGGCGGCAACGGCAGTGTCGGGTGACTGGCGGCGAAGGTCTGCGCACAGGTCTCGGCCAGCTCGCGCGGCAGCACCGGGGCTTCGGTCAGCAGCGCGATCTGGCGCGCGTTCAGGCCGGGACAGGTGACCGCGCCGACCTCGCGCCGCGCGAGGTCGAGGTACAACGGCGGCAGGGTGTCGAGCAGGCAGGTGTCCTCGCCGAGGCGCGCCGTGAGTTCGAGGGCGTTACCGCCCGGCCGCGTCTCCCAGGCGAGTTCCAGGGTGCGCTCGGGGCCCGGCTTCAACGGCGCGTCGTCGGTCGTCTCGAGCCAGCAGCGGCCGCTGTCGACGAGCGCCTGCAACGCGTGGTAACCGGGCGCGCCGCTCAGCGCCGCGCCGCGCCAGTAGCCGCCGCCGGCCATCAGCAGCGCGGCGATTTCGCGATCCGTGGCGGTCGCGGCCTGGCTGCCGCCGCCCGCGACGCCGAGGTTGTAGAGATCGACCTCGCGTCCACGCGTTAGACCGCCACCCCGGACGCGCGGACGTACGACACGTGCCTCGACGCCGAGCGTTGCCGGGGCGTTGCCGTCGTCCGCGGCGTCGCTGTGCAGCAGGTAGGCGATGAACTCGCCGTCCGGCTGCGCGCGGACGGGCTGACCGGCGCTGGCCACGGCGTCGAGCCAGCGGCGGAAAGCGGCGGGGGCGAGGGCGTCGCCCGGGTCGGCGTGCTGCGGGCGTTCCATGTAGGCCAGGCACGCCGCGGCGACGTGCTTGCAGTTGTAGCCGACGGGGCAGGTGCACTCGCCGTCGATAACCGCGTCGTGCTCGCCGAGATCGACGTCGATGTCCTGGTCGTAGGTCGCGCCCGCGCTGCCGGTGGTGGTCGCCTCGAGGCGGCAGCCGCCGGGCTCCTCGCTCACCCGCAGGCGCAGCACGCGGTCCTGCTGGAAGTAGCCGTGTCCGCGCTGGTAAGCGGCGTCGCCAACGGCGGCACGAATGTCCTGGCGGGTCAGTTTCACGGTGGCAACGATGCGGCTTGCGGTGCTCGGTGAAGCGGGAAAACCCGTCATTCTAGCCTGTCAGGGCACCGCCTTTCGCGCCCCGCGCCGCCGTGTTTTCGCCCCAGATTGGTGCAGATTGCTCAGACACTCGACGAGGCCTGCGAGCACTGGCGGGGCGCCGCCGGCGCCGCGCTGCGTCCG
>JAUIFX010000192.1 GCA_030429865.1 Gammaproteobacteria bacterium
CCACGGAGACCGGCGTCGAGCCGATCTCGGTGCGCGTACGGATCATCTTCGCCGTCGAGAACGAGAACTGCATCAGACGGTTCAGGAGCTTGCCGACGGTGCCGGCACTCACCGCGGTACGGTAGGCCTCCTTGAGCTGGCCGAGGATCTGCGGTTCGCCGAGGACCAGCGAATCGAGACCGCTGGCCACGCGCAGCACGTGCCGCACGGCGTGTTCGTCGGCGAGGTGGTAGACGTGCGGCTCGATGTCGGCCAGGCCGAGTTCGCGGTAACGGCTCAGCCAGTCGAGCGGCTGGCGCACCGCACCGGCCTCGATGTCGCAGTAGAGCTCGGTGCGGTTGCAGGTCGAGAGGATCATCGACTCGGTCACCCCCTGGTAGGTGTTGAGGGCGTCCAGGGCCTCTGGCAGCTGGCCGCTGTCGAACGCGACGCGCTCACGCACGGCGAGGGGTGCGGTCTTGTGGCTGAGGCCTAGGATGAACAGGGGCATGCGGCGCGGCGTCGGGCTGTGAGCGGGCGGCTTCCGTCAGCGCGGCGCTGTCGCGACGGAACGGCGCCCGGGTAATAGCGTCCAAGTCGAGCGAGTTCTGGATACGTGAGCGCCCATGTCGACCGGCGAGGCGAGTATCGTTGGAGATGCGCAGTTTATACGGGAACGGCGCCCTTCGCAGAGCGCCCCGCGTGGGGCTCGACGGCGCTCGTGCCGGCGCCCCGAGGGGCGCCGCGAGGCAACGCCGCACGGCGCGCGCGATGCTTCGCGAACCGCGGCCGGCGCCACGCAGCGGCGCGGTGCAAGGTTGCGCGCCAGGCGCGCCGCGGCCCGGCCTGCCGGGCGCGCAGAGCTTCCTTAAGCGCCTGCCCCAACTGCGATATAGTTTAAGTGAGACCGTGCCGCAACCGCTATGGATGCTGTCAGCTCAGGCGCGAGCCGCGCTGTCCGAATGCAGGCGCCCCACGCCGGGTTCCCCCAACCACGAGGCCATTCCCACGTCCATGCCGCGATCCCGCTGCGCTCCCGCTGTCCCGTTCGTGTTCGCGTTGCTCCTGGGCGGCTGCGCGACGCCGCCGCCGTCGAGTTCCCCGGCGCCCGCGGCGCCGGCAGCGCCCACCGCGGCGCTGCCCGAACTGGGGCTGGAAATCGCCGAGATCGAGCCGTTCGACCACGAGAACGACCCGCTCTACCGGCTGCTGCTGGCCGAGTTCGCAGGGCAGCGCGGGCATCTCGAGATCGCGACCACCCAGTATCTCGAACTCGCGCGCGAGCTGCGCGACGTCGATCTCGCCGAGCGCGCGACGCGCATCGCGGTCTTCGCGCGGGATGACGAGGCCGCGCTGGAAGCGGCCCGGGTGTGGGTCGACCTGGCCCCGCTCGACATGGACGCGCGCCAGATCATCGCCGCCATGCACATCCGCCAAGGCGATGCCGAGGCGGCGCTCGCGCATCTCGAATACGTGCTCGAAAACGATCACGAGACCTCCGGCAATCGCCTGCGCATGATCGCCAACCTGCTCGGCCGCGAGGAAGACCGTGACACGGCGCTCGCGGTCATGGAGCAGCTGGTCGAGCACTTCAGCGAGGACACCGACGCGCTGCTCGCCTACGCGCTGCTCGCCATCCGCGCCGAGCGCCTCGACAAGGCGCGCGAGGCGATGCGTCATATCGTGCGCCAGACCGAGCTCAGCTCGAACGTCGCGATGGCCTACCTGGCGGTCCTGCAGAAAGAAGACCGGATGCCCGAGGCGATCGAGTGGCTCGACGAGATCCTCGCCATCAATCCCGACCAGTTCGGTGTGCGGCTGATCTATGCCCGCCTGCTCGCCGAGGCCAATCGCTTCGAGGAGGCGCGCATCGAGTTCGGCGTGCTCTCGGAGGAGTCGCCCGACAACACCGACATCATCTTCGCCCTCGGCCTGCTCAACCTGCAGGCCGGGCGCAACGACGACGCGGCGCAGAACTTCGAGCGTCTCGTCGAACTCGAGACGCGCGAGGACGAGGCGCACTTCTACCTCGGCCAGATTGCCGAAGCCCGCGGCGAGCGCCGCGCGGCGATCGAGCACTACCAGGCCATCGAGGGCGGCAGCAATTATTTCGCCGCGCAGCTGCGCAAGGCGCTGGTGATGTCGCTGATGGGGCAGATCGACCAGGCCATCGCGTTTCTCGGCCAGGTCGTTCCCGAGGACGAGAAGCAGGCTTTCGACCTGGCCCGCGCGCAGGGGGAGATTCTCACCGAGCACGGCCGCCACGACGAAGCGCTCGCGATCTACGATGCCGCGCTCGAAGGCGAGCGTTACGACACCGAGCTGCTCTACACGCGCGCCATGCTCGCGGAGAAGATGGGGCGCATCGACATCCTCGAACGCGACCTGCGCACGATCATCGCCGCCGAGCCCGATAATGCACAGGCGCTCAACGCGCTCGGCTATACGCTCGCGGATCGCACGCAGCGTTACCAGGAAGCGCACGATCTCATCGCGCGGGCGCTCGAACTCAGTCCCGATGACTTCTACATCCTCGATTCCATGGGCTGGGTGCTGTATCGCCTCGGCCGCCTCGACGAGGCCATCGATTTCCTCGAGCGCGCGCGCGAGCTGCGCAACGACCCGGAAGTCGCGGCGCATCTCGGCGAGGTGCTGTGGGTCAAGGGCAAGCGCGACGCCGCCCGCGACGTGTGGGAGAGCGCCCTGCGCGACACGCCCAACGACAAGAAGCTGCTCGACGTCATCGATCGCCTGACGCCGTGAGGGCGCTCGCCGCGGCGCTCGGGCTCGCGCTGCTCGCCGGCTGCGCCGGCTGGCCGTTCACCGCGCGCGAGGCGCCGCCGGCCGGTGCGCTGCCCGCGGATCACCGTGCCGCCGTTGCCGCGCTCGAGGATTGGCGCCTGGCCGGCAAGCTCGCCGTGCAGCGCGACGACGAGGGCGTGAGCGCGACGCTCGAATGGCGCGAGCAGGGCGATCGCTTCGACCTGCGCCTCGTCGCGCCGCTGAACGGCGGCACCTTCCAGCTCAGCGGCGAGCCCGGGCGGGTCGCGCTGGCGACCCCTGAAGGCGAGGTGTTCGTCGCCGCCAGCGCGGGCGACCTGGTCGAGCAGCATCTCGGCTGGCGCCTGCCGGTCGAGGGCGCGCGCTGGTGGGTGCGCGGCATCCCGGCACCGGGCAGCGCGGCGACGCAGGAGGTCTTCGACGCGCGCGGGCGCTGGACGGATTTTGCCCAGGACGGCTGGCGGATTTCGATCCTCGATTACCTCGACGACCAGCACCCGCATCTCCCGCGCAAGCTGTTCCTGGCCCGCGACACGCTCAAGGTGCGGGTCGTGGTCAAGCGCTGGGAGTTAGGGAAACTCTGAACAAGTCCCGAAGCGCCTGGAACTGCGCCCCATCGAAAACAGACGTGGCGGCCGTCGGCGCAGCCACGAACAGTTTCGAGACCGGTTCCGGGTCGACGCGCCGCGCGCAGGGCGCGCCGCGTTGTACACTGCGCGCCGCGCGGCGGCGTGCCGAAGCCGCCCGCTGCTCCCCCGTTTCATCGTCCCCGGGCCCGTTCGATACATGACCCTTTCGCGCGACTGGCCGGCGCCGGCCAAGATCAACCTCTTCCTGCACGTGACCGGCCGGCGGCCGGACGGCTACCACCTGCTGCAGACCCTGTTCCAGTTCATCGGCCTGTGCGACTGGCTCGAGTTCCGCGTGCGCGAGGATGGCCGCATCACGCGGACCAGCGCGCTGGCCGGCGTTGCCGCCGAGGAAGACCTCGTGGTGCGCGCCGCCCGCCTGCTGCAGGAGCACGCCGGGTGCGCGCTCGGCGCCGACATCGGCGTCACCAAGCACGTGCCGATGGGCGGCGGGCTCGGTGGCGGCAGCTCGAACGCGGCCACCGTGCTGGCCGCGCTCGACACCCTGTGGGGGCTCGATCTCGGCACCGACGTGCTGGCGGAGCTGGGCCTCGCCCTCGGCGCCGATGTCCCGGTCTTCGTGCGCGGCGAGACGGCCTGGGCCGAGGGCGTCGGCGAGGTGCTCGTACCCTGCCCCCAGGACGAGGGGGCGGTGCTCGTGATCACGCCCGATTGCGCGGTTTCGACGGCGCGCGTGTTCACCGATCCTGATTTGACACGGCATACCCCGGCCATCAAAATGCGCTCCTTTTCGCTCGACCGCTCCCGGAACGACTGTGAACCCGTCACCCGGCGCCTCTACCCCGAGGTAGGTGCCGCGCTCGACTGGCTGGCCCAGCACGCCCCGGCGCGGATGAGCGGAACCGGCGCCAGCGTCTACGCCTTTTTCGATCATGTCGATCAGGCCGAGGCCCTGGCCCGGAAAGTGCCGGCACCGTGGCGCGCATTCGCCACGCGGCGCTGCAACCGTTCGCCGCTGCTGGAACGCGTCCGGCAGGAGCGCGCGGCGCGATGAATCGACGACGCGGCGGGCCGGCGGGCCCGGCCAGGTCTTGCATTTGGGGTGTCGCCAAGCGGTAAGGCACGGGGTTTTGATCCCCGCATTCCCAGGTTCGAATCCTGGCACCCCAGCCATAATCCTGAATCACGCAGCCGCGGCGGCGGCGCGCGGCCCGTGGAGACGAGGAGCGGAGTTCTCGGCGCATGATTGAAGAGTCCATGATGCTGTTCACGGGCAATGCCAACCGGCCACTGGCGCGCGCGGTCGCGCGGCACCTGCACATGTCGCTCGGCAAGGCCACCGTGGGACGTTTCTCCGACGGCGAGATCATGGTCGAGATCGCGGAGAACGTGCGCGGCCGCGACTGCATCGTGGTGCAGCCGACCTGCGCACCGACCAACGACAACTTCATGGAGCTGCTCGTGCTCATCGATGCGCTGCGCCGCGCGTCGGCACAGAGCATCACCGCGGTGATTCCCTACCTCGGCTACGCGCGCCAGGATCGCCGCCCGCGCTCGGCCCGCGTGCCGATCACGGCCAAGGTCGTGGCCAACATGATCACCAGCGTGGGCACGACGCGCGTGCTCACCGTCGATCTCCACGCCGAGCAGATCCAGGGCTTCTTCGATATCCCGATGGACAACGTGTACGCCTCGCCGGTGCTCCTCGGCGACATCTGGAAACACGAGTACGACGACCTCATGGTCGTCTCGCCCGACGTCGGTGGCGTGGTGCGTGCACGTGCCATCGCGCGCCGTCTCGACAACGCCGACCTCGCCATCATCGACAAGCGCCGTCCGCGCGCCAACGAGTCGCGCGTGATGAACATCATCGGCGACGTCGAGGACCGCACCTGCGTGATGGTCGACGACATGGTCGATACCGCGGGCACGCTGTGCCGCGCGGCCGAAGCGCTCAAGGACCACGGCGCGCGCAAGGTCGTTGCCTACTGCACCCACCCGGTGCTGTCGGGCAACGCGATCGAGAACCTCAGCAACTCGACGCTCGACGAACTCGTCGTCACCGACACCGTGCCGCTGTCGGAAGCGGCGGAGAAGTGCCCCAAGATCCGCCAGCTCTCGGTCGCCGGGCTGCTCGGCGAGAGCATCAACCGTATCACCTCGGGCCAGTCGCTGAGCTCGATGTTCGTCGACTGAGGAGCCGTTCGAAAACCCTATCCCGGAGCGCCGGCCGCCTGCGGCGGGCGCTCCTTCTCAAACCCATACGAGGCCTGGTCGCGGGTCCGTGCGGGTGCATCAGCAAGCAACTACCGGAGTATCGGAATCATGGACATCTTCGAGATCGAAGCGGAGCTTCGTCACGACAGGGGTAAGGGTGCGAGCCGCCGCCTGCGTCGTGCAGGCAAGTTCCCGGGCGTCGTCTACGGCGCGCACCAGGACGCGGTGGCAATCCAGCTGCCACACAATGAAATGCTCCTGCACACCCAGCACGAAGCGTTCTACTCGCACATCCTCACGCTCAAGATCGACGGCAAGGGCGAGCGCGTGGTGGTCAAGGACATCCAGCGCCATCCTTACAAGCCGTTCCTGCAGCACATGGACTTCCTGCGCGTGAGCGAGACGGAGACGCTGACCGTGCGCGTGCCGCTGCACTTCGTCAACGAGGAGCGCTGCGCCGGCGTCAAGCAGGAGGGCGGCGTGATCGCCCACCTCATGGCCGATCTCGAAGTGACCTGCCTGCCCAGGGACCTGCCCGAGTACATCGAGGTGGATGTCGCCGAGCTCAACGTCGGTGACACCATTCACCTCGGCGAGCTGAAGATGCCCGCGGGCGTCGAGATTGCCGCCCTGCTGCACGGCGGTGACGCCGAACAGGCGGTGGTGCAGGTCAACGCACCGCGCGTCGCGTCCGCCGAGGACGAGGAGGCCGAAGGCGGCGAGAGCGGCGAAGGCGAGGCCGCGGGCGAGGAAGGCTAGCGGTCCTGCGGGAGCGGGCGGGTCACCCTGCCCGCGACCGCCGGACGGGTCGTTTCCCGCCCCGCCCCACCACGGCATCCAGCGCCAGCGACACGGTGGCCGACACGCCAGTGCAGCTCGTGGTCGGGCTCGGCAACCCCGGGCCCGGCCATGCCGGCGATCGGCACAATGCCGGTTTCTGGTGTGTCGATGCACTTGCCGCGAAGCTCGCAGTCACGCTGAGCGAGGAATCCCGCTACAAGGGACTGCTGGGCCGCGCGGCCAGCGGGCTCCGCCTGCTCGAGCCGCTGACCTACATGAATCTCTCGGGCCAGAGCGTGGCGGCGTGCGCGAGCTATTTTCGGATCCCGCCGGCCGCCATCGTGGTGGTGCACGACGAGCTCGACCTCGCGCCGGGCGTGGTGCGTCTCAAGCGGGGCGGCGGACATGGCGGGCACAACGGGCTGCGCAGCATCGACCAGCAGCTCGGCTCGAATGATTACCTGCGCGTGCGCATCGGCATCGGCCACCCCGGGCCCGGCGGCGACGTCTCGGCCTACGTGCTCGGCAAGCCGCCGGCGGCCGAGCGCGAGGCCGTGGAGGGCGCGATCGAAGCCGTGCTCGGCGTGTTCGAACGCATTCTCGACGGCCAGATCGATCGCGCCATGAACACGCTCAACCGACGCGACAAGAAAACCTGAGGAAACCTGCGCCATGGGCTTCAAATGCGGCATCGTGGGGCTGCCCAATGTCGGCAAGTCATCGCTGTTCAATGCGCTGACCAGCGCCGGCATCGCGGCGGAGAACTACCCCTTCTGCACCATCGAGCCGAACGTCGGCATCGTCGCCGTGCCCGACCCGCGCCTCGAACGGATCGCGGACATCGTGCAGCCGGCCAAGGTGGTGCCGTCGACGATGGAGTTCGTCGACATCGCCGGGCTGGTCGCCGGCGCCGCCAGCGGCGAGGGGCTCGGCAACAAGTTCCTCGCACACATCCGCGAGACACAGGCCATCGCCCACGTCGTGCGCTGCTTCGAGAATGACAACGTGACGCACGTCGCGGGCCGCATCGATCCGATTTCCGACATCGAGGTCATCGAGACCGAGCTCGCGCTGGCCGACCTGGAGACCTGTACGCGCGGCCTCGAACGCGCCGAGAAGCAGGCCAAGTCGGGCGACAAGGAGCAGCGCCAGCGGGTCGAGTCCTACCGCGTGCTGCTCGCCGCACTCGAGGCGGGCACGCCGGTGCGCACGCTCGAACTCGACGATCACGCGCAGGCGCTCGTGCGCGAGATTGCCCTGCTGACGGCCAAGCCGGTGCTGTTCATCGCCAACGTCGACGAGAACGATCTCGCCGGCAACGCACACTCGGCCGCGGTGCGCGACTACGCCGCCGCCAACGGCGCCGAGTGCGTGGTCCTGTGCGCGGCCATCGAGGCGGAGATCGCGAGCCTGCCGGCCGGTGAGCGCGCCGAGTTCCTCGCCGACCTCGGTCTCGAGGAGGCCGGTCTCGATCGCGTCATCCGCGCCGGCTACCGCCTGCTCGGCCTGCAGAGCTTCTTCACCGCCGGACCGAAGGAGTGTCGCGCGTGGACGGTGCGCGAGGGCGCGCTTGCGCCGCAGGCCGCCGCCGTCATCCACACCGATTTCGAACGCGGCTTCATCCGCGCCGAGGTGATCGGCTACGACGACTTCATCAACTGCGGTGGCGAAGCGCGTGCGCGCGAGGCCGGCAAGCTGCGGGTCGAGGGCAAGGAATACATCGTCGCAGACGGCGACGTGATGCATTTCCGCTTCAACGTCTGAGGGCGTTTCGTGGCGCCCCTGCTGCGGGCGCCGCGCGGGGCCGTTCGTGGGCGGCCGGCGCGAGTGAAAGGAGCGGTGTTCTCCACCATGCCGACGCTGACCGTAATCTTGAACCAGGGGTTCAAGATGGAACGTCTCGGGGCGAATCAGGCTTTCTGCTCGAAGGCAGACGTGCTCAACATCACCGGATGATCGGTTCCTGGGGCAAGTATTATAGGCTCAAAGATTGTCGGGTCAGTGGTCGCACAAAGCAGAGAACACCTTGAACGTTATCGTACAGGTTTCGCGTCGCTTTAGAAAATTCCACCGCGGCCTGGCAGCCGTGCGGGGATGACGGGGCGCGCGCGGAAGCGGCCGGGGGGCGGGGGCTTTGTCCGGGGTGGCCCGGTTGACCGGGGCGTGCGCCGCGCGGGCGGCGTGCGCGGGGCTCAGTGGCTGCCCGAACTGCCCAGGGCGAGCGACTCGCCGCGATTGAGCGCGTCGGCGATCTTCGACTGCATGCGTTCGATACCCGCGCCGATGTCGGAGGCGAGCGTCTCGTTGTTGCGGCGGAACTCGAGGTATTCGTGCGCGATGTTCAGTGCCGCCATCACCGCGATGCGTTCGCTGCCGATGACCTTGCCGTTGTCGCGCTGCTCGATCATCTTGTTATTGAGGAACTGCACCGAGGCAAACAACGCTTCGCGCTCGTTCTCCTTGCAGCCGACCACGTAGTCCTTGTCGAAGATGGTCACGGTGATCGGCTTCACCTCGTCGCTCATTAACGGGTCTCCATCGCTTTGAGTCGGGCGATCATGGCCTCGACCCGGCTGCGCGCCTGTTCGGTCTTCTCGATCAAGGTGGCGCGTTCGGCGGTCAGGGCGGCCTGCTGGTTGCGCAGCGCCACGTTTTCCGTGGTGAGGCTCTCGACGGTCTTGATGAGGTCGTCGACGCGGGCTTCCAGGGCGGCCAGATCGAGGCGTTCGTTACTGGCAGATGTCATGGCGCCGAACGGTCTCACAGACGGGCAAATCGTGCGGGCCACTATAGAGCCCGAGGTGCGCGACGGTCAACACGACGCCGGCGCCAGCGGCGCCTG
>JAUIFX010000193.1 GCA_030429865.1 Gammaproteobacteria bacterium
GGAAGTGCTCATGGCGCTCGGCCCGGGCATCGACCGCGCCACCGCCGACCTGCTCGTCAGTGCGCGCGAGACCCAGCCGTTCCAGGCGATCGGCGACTTCCGCGCGTTCCCGTTGCTGCTCGGACGTCCGTTGCTGAGTGACGGCCTGGTCACCGAGTCGCGCTGGTTCGCGCTGAACATGCACGCCTCGGTCGGCGCGAGCACGTTCGCCGCGCGCAGCCGCCTTGCGCGCGCCGGCCCCGGGCAGATCACGCTGCTCGACCGCCAACGGGGTTTCTTCGATGACTGATACCGTGATCGCCTGCACCTGCGCCCGGGATGCCGAACGCGTCGACTGGCTCGATGGTGCGACGTGGCACGCCGGCAGCTGCGACGAGTTCGGCAGCGCGCTCGGTTCGCGGCCCTGGATACTGCTGCTCGACGGCGCGTGCGTGACGCTGCTCGAAACCCGCCTGCCGGTGCGTGATCTCGCGACGGCGCGCCGCGCTGCGCCGTTCGCCGTCGAGGAACAACTCGCACAGCCGCTAGACGCTGCGCATGTCAGCGTCGTCGCGCGCGGCGGCAACGACTTCGGCATCGCGGTGTGCGCGCGCGCCGAACTCGAGGCGCTGCGCGCCCGCCTTGCGGCCACGGGTCTGCGGCCGGACCTGGTCACGGCCGAACCGATGGCGCTGCCGCACCGCGAACACGGCTGGAGCGTGCTGCTGCGCGACGGCCAGGCCGTCATCCGCACGGGCATCAACGGCGGTGCTAAATTCCCGCTCGACGCGCTGCCCGAAATCGTGCCGCAACTGCGCGAGCAGCATCCGGACACCGCGCACGTCACGCTGATGCGCACGGCGACGGCCGGCGCGCTGCCCGCCGGCCTGTTCGACGGCCTGAGCGTCGAGCAGGCGCCGGCGCCCACGGCACACGAGATGCTCGACGCGCTGCAACAGCATGCCCCGCCGGTCCTGCTCGAAGCGTCGGCGAGTGCCGGCGAACGCGTCCGCGCGCGGCGCTGGTGGACGGCCGCCGCGGCCGCGGTGCTGATCGCGCTCGTTGCCTACCCCGTCATGCTGACCCTCGGCAACCTCGCCCTGGAACATCAGCAGCGCGAACTCTCCGCGGCCAACGTCGCGCGTTTCAGCGCCGCGTTTCCCGACATCACGCGTGTCGTCAATCCCCGCGTACAGGCCGAACAGGCGCTCACGGCACTGCGCGCGGGCGCGATCGAGACACCGCCGTTCCTCGACCTGCTGGCGGCCTTCGAGCAGATTTTCGCACGCGACCTCGCCGAGCGCACCGCGGTACGCGGTATCGCCTACGTCAACGGCGTGCTCGAAGTCAGCGTGCAGACCCCGGACATGGCCGAACTCGAACGCGTGCGCACGGCACTCGACGGCGCCGGTCTCGGCGCGCAGATGCTTTCCGCCGAGTCGACCGACGATGGCGTCGTCGCGCGCCTGCGCCTGCGGGAGGCAAGCTGATGCGCCAGTGGTGGACCGCCCGCAGCCCCTCGGAACGCCGCCTGCTGCTCGCCGGCGGCCTCGTCGTGTTCGCGACGCTGTACTACGTCTTGCTGGTCGAACCGCTGCTGCAGGCCCGCGCGCGTCAGCTGACCCAGCTCCGCGCGGCACAGGTCCTGCAGGTGACGCTGCAAGACTACGCGGCGCAGGCGGCCGCGCTGCGCGCCAGCAGCGACTCGCGCCGGCGCTTCGACGGCGACGTCTCCCTGCTGTCGGTCGTCAACACGACGGCCGCCCAGGCCGGCACACGCGAACTGACGCGCCGCATCAATCCGCTCGGCCCCCGCGCCGTGTCGCTGTTCATCGACGACGTGCCGTTTACCGATCTCGCGCGCTGGCTTACCACGCTGGACAGCGGCCACGGCGTGGAGGTCGAGCGCGCCGTGCTCGACGCGACGCGTCCGGGCCTGGTCGACGCCCAGGTCACGCTCCGCGCGCGCGGCGCCGACTGACGAGCGACGCGCGGATGGGGTCGACCCGCCACGCCGCCGATCGCCGCATCCCCCGAATCAGCCGTCGCGCCGCGCGCGCAGCGCCGCTGCGCATGCCGGGGCGGCGCGCTGCCACGTGGCCGCCACGGACGCCGACCGTCGCCGCGCTTTGTTACGATCCCGTAACAAAGCGCTGGCACCCTGCACGCCAGCCCTCAGCCCCGCGACGCCCCACCCGGTCCCGTCCCCCATGATCAGACTGTTCATCGGCTACGACCCGCGCGAAGCGGTCGCCTTTCACACGATGGTCCAGAGCATCATCGAGAACACCTCCGCACCCGTTGCGGTAACGCCACTCGCCCTCGGGCACCTGCGCGGGCAGCTCACGCGTGGGCGCGACCCGCGCCAGTCGACGGACTTCGCCTTCTCGCGCTTCCTCGTGCCCCACCTGTGCCATTTCGATGGCTGGGCGTTGTTCATGGACTGCGACATGATCGTGTGCGGCGATCTCGATGCGCTGTGGGCCGAACGCGACCCGCGCTACGCGGTGCAGGTCGTCAAGCACGATCACCGCCCGGTCGAAGACACCAAGTTCCTCGGCCAGCGCCAGACGCGCTATGCGAAGAAGAACTGGTCGAGCGTGATGCTGTTCAACAATGCACGCTGCACGGCGCTCAGCCCCGAGTACGTCAACCGCGCGAGCGGGCTGGAGCTGCACCAGTTCGCCTGGCTGGAAGACGAAACGCAGATCGGCACGCTGCCGCCGCGGTGGAATCACCTGGTCGGCTACGATGCCCCCGCGGATGACATCGGCGTACTTCACTACACGACCGGCGGCCCGTACTTCGAACAGTACGCCGCGGTGCCCTACGCGGACGTGTGGCGCGACTATCGCCGGCGCGCGACGCACGCGGGTCCCGTGAGCGGCGCCGGAGCAAGCGGGCCCGCTCCCTCGGCGGAGGGTACCCATGACCGCCGATAGCGCTCCCATCGACGCCACCGCCGGCCGCGAGGCCTGGTCACCGCGCCTGCGCGCGGCCTGGGCGAACGTCGACAACGGCGACAGCGCGGCCGCTCTCGCCGAGCTGCAGGCCGTGGTCGCGGACTTCCCCGATGCCGTGGACGCCGTTCATGATCTCGGCCTGCTGCAGCTCGCTAACGGCGACGCGGCCGCGGCGATCACCTCGTTCGAACGCTGTCTCGCACTCGACGATGGGCGCGACGACGCCTACTACAATCTCGGCATCGCGCTCGAGCAGCAGGGCCGGCCCGCGGATGCCGTCGACGCCTACGTCGCTGCGCTCGAGCGCAACCCGCACTTTCTCGAACCGGGCATGCGCCTCGGCGGCTTGTTCGAGCGCGCCGGCGACGCCGCGCGCGCGGCGAGCGCGTACACGCGGATCGGCCGCGCGCTCGTGCAGGCCGGGGAGATCGAGAAAGCCGTAACGGCGCTCGGTGCCGCGGTGCGCGTCGATCCGCAGTCGGTACCGGCCCTGCACGCGCTGGGTGGCGCCCTGCTGCACGCCGGCCACCTGCCAGAGGCCCGCACCATGCTCGAGCGTGCCGCGGCCCTGGCCCCCGGCGCTGCCGAGATCCACAACACGCTCGGGCTGGTCTGCTATCACCAGGGCGCGGTCGATGTCGCCATCCGCTGCTTCGAGACGGCGCTGCGCCACCGCACCATCTTTGCCCAGGCGCGCAACAACCTCGGCAACTGCTACGCGCGGCTCGGCAACCACCGCGAAGCCGTGCGGCAGTATCGTTTTGCCGCCAACCAGTTCCCGAACTATGCCGACGCCCACCTCAACGCGGCACAGGAACTGCACATGCTCGGGCGCCTCGACGAGGCCGAAATCGCCTGTGCGCGGGTCCTCGAGATCCGGCCGGACGACGCCCTCGCGCATACCACCCTCGCCTGGCTGCTGCTGGCGCGCGGCGCGTTCACGCGCGGCTGGCGCGAATTCGAATGGCGCGTGAGCGCGGCGCACGGCCGATATCTACCCGACCCGCGCGCTCCCGACCGTCACCTGCCACGCCCCTCCGAGGTAATGCCGATCGATTTCCAGGGTCGCCGCGTGCTGCTGCTCGGCACCGGCGGCCTCGGCACCGAGTTGTTCTTTCTGCGCTTCGTCGAGATGCTGCGCGCCCGTGGCTGCGCCTGGATCGGCTATCGCACCGAACCGCGCCTGGCCGCCATACTGCGCCCGGCAGGGCTGTTGGACGCGGTGCTCGAAGACGACGGGGCGATCCCCGGCGACGTGGACCTGGTCTTTTCGGGTTGCGAACTCCCGCTGGTGCTCGGTCACGCAGACGGCGCCGCCTCGCCACCGCCGCTGCGCCTGGCGCCCTCGCAACGGGCGCGCGAGACGATCGACGCGCGGCTGCGCGACACCGCCGAGGCGCCGCTGCTGGCGGTGACCTGGCGTGCCGGGCTGCAGGGCGACGGCCCGCGCCGCAAGATCGTCGCGCTGGATCAGCTGGCGCGCGCGATTTCGTCGTGGCCGGGCACGCTGCTCTCAGTGCAGCGCGACGCCGCGGCCGGCGAACTCGACGAGTTGGCACGCCTCTGCGGCCGCGCCGTACACGACTTCGGCGACGTCAACGATGACCTCGACCTCGCGCTCGCCCTGTTCGAACGCACCGCCGAGTATGTCGGCGTGAGCAATACCAACATGTACCTCGCCGCGGCCGTCGGTGCCGCTGCACGGGTGCTGGTGAAGCGACCCGGCGAATGGCGCTGGGCGGGTGACGACGACACCCGCTCGCGCTGGTTTCCCGACTTCGTTCTCTATGCCGAAGATCCGCGCCAGGGCTGGGGCCCCGCGCTGGCGCGCTTACGTCGCGAACTCGGCGCGGCCTGAGGCCGACACCGGCGGCAATCGCCGGCAATCGCCGGTGGCCACGCTCAAGGCGTGCACGGCGTGCCCGCTATACTGTTCGATATGAACAGGTCTGTATCCCGACTGGCACTCGCCTGCTTGACGCTGTTCGCGAGCCCGCTCACCCTCGCGTCGGGCGACCCGCGCGACGGCGTCGCTGCCACGCAGGCGGGCTACCAGGGCGCGCAAGCGCGCTGCGCACGCGCCGCCGGCATCACCCACGAGATCAACTTGAGCTCGGGCGTCAACAACGAACGCGTCAACGTGGCCTCGCCCCTGCGTATCGCCATCACCACGGGTACCGACGCGGCGCGCTACGACAGCTGCCTGCGGCGCGAAGGATTTCCGCCGCGGCGCCGCATGCTGGCAACTTTCGAGCGCGCCGACGCGTGTCGGGACGAAGCCCGGCAACCGGCGCGCGTGCGCCTGGTCGACGGCACCGGGTCTCTCGCGCAGCCGTTTGACGAGGCGCACTATCGCGATTGCCTCGATGGCGGCATCGACGTCGAGGTCATCTCGGCGATGCCCTGACACGCCGGACCGTAACGCCGGCGTCGACAGACGGCGCTTACGGTGAGCCGGACGCCTCCTGCGGCATCTCCGCGTCCGCCTCGTGCATCGCGGCAACCGACTCGTCGGTCAGCTCGTCGAACAAGCGGGTCTCGATGTCCTGCAGCCGGTTCTGCAGCTCGACCTTTTTCAGACCGCTGGCGCGCTCACCCTGGAGCAGGCTGTCCCAGGCCGATTTCCCTTCGTAGAGCGCGAGCAGCTCCTGGCCGATGTCATAGAGTGCCCGGTTGCGCACCTGCGCATCGGCAAGTTCACGCTGCGTCGTGGCCAGGGTCCCGGCGAGCTGGTCGCGGGCATCGACGGTCTCGCGGTACAGGGCGGCGAGTTCCTTGTACTTGGCAACCGTCTCCTCGAGCTGCTCGCGGGTGCGCTCGAGGTTGCCGCGCGTGCGCTCGAGCTGGGCATCGGTGCGCTGCACGCGGGTCTCGCTCGCGGCCAGTTCGCCGGCGCGCTCCTCGAGCTGCGCCTCGGCACGCTTCAGGCGCTTGGCGAGCCCGGCATTCTCGACGCGCAGTTGCGCGAGTTCGGCCTCCAAGCTCGCTTTCTGTTGCGCGACCTGGCGCAACAGGCCTTGTGCGCGCGCCAGCGCCTGTTGCATCTGCTCGGGACTCATCGCCGCCTGTTGTGCGAACACCTGCCCGGCCGGGCTCAGCAGCAGCGCGCACAGGACCCACGCCAGCGTGGCCGGGCGGACCGGCATGTGACGGTCAGAACAAAGCATTGAGATCGAGCTGCACGCGGTCGATGCCGACATCGGTATCGTCGCGGCCGGGCACGAGGTTGTCGTTCCAGCCGTCGATGGTGTCGGCGGAGAAGTAGCGCGCACGCAGGAAGGTGCGTGGCGAGAGGCCGAGATGGCCGACGATGATGAAGCCCTCCGAGTTGGTGCCTCCGAGCATGAAGTTGGAATTGGTGAATGCATCGATCACGGCATCGCGCTGCAGGTGCTGGTAGCCGAACGACAGGCGCCAGTCGCCGAACTTTCGCAGATCCTCGTGCCCGACCTGCACGTGCGCGTAATAGCCGAGCGTGCGCTCGTCGACCTCGAAGCCGGTGCGTTGCGCGATATCGGACGAGTCGAAGCCGACGTTCTTCACCACGTCCGCCATGAGCTGCACCTGGATCGGATCGAAGAAGCTCAGGTTGACCTCGCCGGTCAGGTTCATGAGCGTAAAGTCCGAGGCGAGACCAAACAGGATCGGCGGCGGGAACGGGTTGGTGCTGTCGAACTTGATCGGGAACAGCGTGTTACCGGTACCGAGATAAGCCGGCGCGGTCCAGTCGAGACGGTTGTCCGGCGTCACACCCGGATTGAACACCAGGGTATCGCGGTTGAGCTGCCCCGTGACGTTGACGAAATCGTAAACCGAATAGGCCAGGCGAACGTCGATCTCGCGGTGCAGGTGGTAGTCGAGGCCGAGTTGCCCGCCAAGCATCCATTTGTCGTTGGAGGAACCGTCGTCCTCGAGCGTCTCGTCGAGATCGATCGGGATCACGGAGAGCGTCAGGAACAGGCCGTCGTCGTGCTCGCTCGGCAGCGCCCCGAACGGAGTCGCTCCGTGCCGCAGGCGTGGCGCGCCGAAGGGCGCCTCTCGGAGGCGCAGCCGCCCGGTGGCGGAGAAGCCGTCGAATGCGAGGTCGTTGTCCCACACCATCTCGGTCGAATAGAAAGGCCGTTCGAAACGTCCGCCAATGAGGCTCAGCCGCGCCCGTTCATGCTCGCTCGCGAGATCCCATCGCATGAACATCCGGTCGACGCCGAACTGGTAACGCCCGAAACCGCTGCCCAGGGTCTCGTTGAGACTCGTCGGCTCGTTCAGGTTGCCGGTGCTGAATCGCATCCCGACCTTGAGCGATTCCAGCACCTCCGCTTCCAGGCCCAGGCGCAGGCGCGCGCGCACGCGCTGGTAGTTCTCCGAGTAGTTCAGAAACGCGTCGGGATTGTTGAGCAGCTGCTGATCGTCGTTGATCGCGCCGAAGTTCAGCGGCGCATTGGGATCCCCGGGACGCGGGTTGTCATCGTCGAACATCGTCGACTCGAGGCGCAGGCGGAAATCGCCGGACCAGGTCAGGCGATTGACCCAGTCGGGCAAGGCTTCCGGCGTGCCCCAGCGCTCTTCCCTGGCCTTCACGGCCACGTCCTGCATGACTTCGGCGCGCAATTCCTTGCGGACCTCGGCGCGAATCTCGTCCTTGACGAACTCCGGCACGTAGGGCACGCGCACGACTTTCGACGGCGCATCGGCTGCAGCCGGCGCCGCGGCAGCCGTATCCTTCTCGATGGCGCCTTCGTTGGCCGCCTGGGCAGCGGCCTTCGCGCGCGCCTCGCGCTTGAGCGCTTCGGCCTTGTCGGCCGGCAACACGCCTTGTTCGACCAGCGCGTCGACCAGGTTGACGATCGTGTTCTTGAGCTCGAGCAGCTCGGCACGTTCGCTGCCGGCCGCGGTGACGGTCGTCGACACCATCAGCATCAGCACACCGATCATGCTCGCCATGCGCATCGTGTTTCGATCCTCGGAAGAAGTCTGCATACGGGCCGCGTCAGGTACGCGACATGATTCGCAGCGTGATCGGCTGCATGTCGTCGGGCGGCACCTCGCGGATGCGCGCCTGCTGGCGCAAAGCGTTCTCGATGGCGTTGTCCAGGTCGACATTGCCGGTACCACGCACCAGTTCGCTCTCGCGGATCGAGCCGCTGGCCGCGATCCACAGGCGCACCGTGACGGAGAAGTCCCGCTTGCGCAGCAGGCCGTCGCGCGCCAGTGCGGCCTCGATGTCCTTCTCGAGGCGCTGCGCGTACCACGCCTCGCGGTCGCCGCCCCCACCGATCAGGCCGCGGCCGCCCTTCTTCGCCTTGAGGCCGAAACCATCGCTGCCGGCCACCCCCTCGGCATCGAGGCCGAGGTCGTCACTGGGCGGCGGCTCGTCGCTCTCGGCGACGTCTTCCATCGGTTCGGGTTCCGGTTCGGGCACGTCGACCTCTTCGATCTCGGGTTCCGGCGGCGGCTCCATCTCTGGCGGCGGTGGTGGTGGCGGCGGCGGAACGACGACGGAGATCTCCTGGATCTCCGGCTGCCTCGGCGCCTCGCCACCGCCGAGGCTCTTACCGAACAGGTACACGCCACCGATGATGACGGCGACGAGCGCGAGCCCACCGGCAAACGGCAGGTAGCGCCTCAATGTCGTATTCCGTGCCATTGCCGCTACTTGACCAGCTTCTGGGTGACGAGCCCGATGTGCGTGATACCGATGCGCCCGCACATGTCGAGCACTTCGACGACGAGCTGGTACTGCACGGTGGCATCACCCTTGATCACGATGGGCAGGGCGGGATCGGCTGCGTAGAGGCTCGCCAAGCGCGATTCCAGCTCCTGCATCGTCACCGGGTAGGTATCGAGAAAGATCGTGCCGTCAGCGGTGATCGTGACCGCCTTGGTCTTCGGTTCTTCCAGCGCCGGCGCATTGCTCGCCTGCGGCAGGTTGACCTGGATGCCCTGCACGGCCGCCGTGGTCATGATGATGAAGATGATCAACAGCACGAAGGTCAGGTCGACCATCGGCGTGATGTTGATATCGTCGTAAGGCTCGTTGTCGCCTTTTACGTCACCAGCCATGAGCGTCGTCGCCGAGGGTTCGAGGCGCGGCTCAGAGGCCGTACTGCTCGTTGATGCGGGCCAGCAGCTCGTCGCCGAAGACGTGCATGTCGGCACTGATTTCCTTGGCCATGGCGCTCAGGTAGTTGTAGCCGAACAGCGCCGGGATGGCGACGCCGAGGCCGGCCACG
>JAUIFX010000194.1 GCA_030429865.1 Gammaproteobacteria bacterium
CCGGGCGCATCCACCATTGCATGCGCCTCATCGGCCTCGCCGAACGGGCGCTCGAGCGCATGTGCCGCCGGCTCGCCTCGCGCGAGGCATTCGGTGCGGCGGTCTCCACGCAGAGCGTGTGGAAAGAACGTATCGCCGAATCGCGCATCCTCATCGAGCAGGCGCGCCTGCTGACGCTCAAGGCGGCGTGGATGATGGACACCGTCGGCAACAAGGAAGCGAAGCAGGAAATCGCCATGATCAAGGTGATGGCGCCGAACATGGCGTGCAAGGTCATCGACTGGGCGATGCAGGCCTTCGGCGGTGCCGGCATGACCGACGACTACGGCCTGCCGCTGGCCTACACCTGGGCGCGGCTGCTGCGCATCGCCGACGGCCCGGACGAGGTCCATCGCAACCAGATTGCACGCCTCGAGTTCAAGAAATACGACGGCCCGGTGAGCGAGAACGGCGCTTCGGCCCACGTCCGTCCGGTCGACAAATCGCCGTCGTTCGACCCGCGGCCGCGCTGGATCTCCTGAACGCGGACGCGGCAGCGGCCGGGTCGGCGCGACCGCGGCGCGCGTGTAGAATGCGCGCCGCGGGCCCCGGCCGCCCCGTCCGTTCGTGTGCCGCGGCCCTGACCCTTCTCATCGTGCAACCCGCCGTCGGCGGCGCTGGCGCGCCGGACGGCTGCCTCAATCGAAGGAAAACCACGCCATGCAAATCGGCTCCCTGATCCGTCGCGCCGCGCTCTACTACGGCGACGCGACCTGTCTCACCGAAGGCACGCGCGACGTCAGCTTCCGCGAGTTCGACCGCCTCACCGACGTCATCGGCAACGCGCTGCTCGCGCGCGGGCTGGAACCGGGTGACCGGGTCGGCGTACTGCTGCCGAACAGCGTCGAATGTCTCGTCGCCTACTACGCGCTGGCCAAGGCGGGCCTGGTGCGGGTCGGCCTCAATACCCGCGAAACGCTCGAGAACCACAACTACAAGCTCGGCGACAGCGGCAGCCGCGCGGTCATCCATGACGACATCGACGGCCTCGAGATCGACGTCGCGATCGGCCGCGAGGAATTCGCCGCGATGTTCGATCACGCCGACGACAGCCCCTGTGCAGTGGACCGGGCGCTCGATGCGCCGCTGCGCCTCGGCTACACCGGCGGCACCACCGGCAAGGCCAAGGCGGTGACGCTGACGACGCGCGGCGAGCTGGCCGAGATGTCCGCCTTCCTGATGGACCTCGTACCGGATCTCGAAGTCGGCAACACCTTTCTGCATGCCGCCCCGATTGCCCACGCTTCGGGCGCGTTCTTCCTGCCGGCCATCGCCCGCGGGGTGCGCTCGCTGGTGATGAAGAAGTTCGACCCGGCCGAGTTCATCGAACTCGCCGCCCGCGAGCAGGCCAGCCATACCTTCCTCGTGCCGACCATGCTCGCGATGATCCTCGAGCAGCCCGGCCTCGCCGAGGCGACGTTCGCGCTGCGCAAGATCAGCTACGGCGCGTCGCCGATCGCGCCCAGCCTGCTGAGGCGCGCCGAAGATCGCTTCGGGCGTATCTTCGCGCAGTGCTACGGGCAGGCCGAGAGCCCCATGGTGATCACCTGCCTCGGCCCCGGGGATCACGATCGCGAGGGCTCCTGCGGGCGCCCGTTCACGTTCGTCGAATGCGCCGTGTTCGACGACGAGGACCGTCCGCTGCCGCCGCGCGAGGTCGGGGAGATCGTGTGCCGCGGGCCGCAGACCATGGCGTACTACTGGAACCGACCCGAAGCGACCGAGCAGGCGTTCCGCAACGGCTGGCTGCACACCGGCGACATCGGGTACCGCGACGAGGACGGCTTCTACTACCTCGTCGACCGCAAGAACGACATGCTCATCTCGGGCGGCTACAACGTCTACCCGCGCGAGGTCGAGGATGTCCTGATGGCCTTCCCCGGCGTGATCGAGGCAGCCGTGGTCGGCCTGCCGGACGAGAAGTGGGGCGACCGCGTGCAGGCGGTGGTGGCCGGGCGCGCGGACCTCGATCTCGAGGCGCTCAAGGCCCACGCGCGCGACAAGCTCGCCAATTACAAGCGTCCCAAGGACATCACGGTCTGGCCGGAATTGCCGAAGAGCGCGGCCAACAAGATCCTGCGCCGCGAGGTGCGCGATCGCCTGCTCGCGGCGGCCGCGGACTGAGGGAGACGGAGATGGCAAGCGAGAACCTCATCGAGGCCGGCGCGCAGACCTTCGAGGCCGCGGTGCTGCGGCGATCCGCGGAGGTGCCGGTGCTGGTCGATTTCTGGGCCGCGTGGTGCGGCCCCTGCCAGTCACTCGCCCCGCTGCTCGAAGAACTCGCCGCGCGCCACGTCGGCAAGCTGGTCGTGGCCAAGGTCGATAGCGACGCGGAGCCCGAACTCGCGGCGAGCTACGGCATTCGCAGCCTGCCGACCTTGCTCTTGTTCCGCGACGGTGCGCCGGTCGAGCAGGTCGTCGGCGCACAGCCGCTGAGCGCGTTGGAAGCGATCATCGGACCCTGGTTGCCGCGCGCGACGGACGGCGCCATCGCGCAGGCAGCCGCCGCCATCGCCGCCGGCGATCACGCCGGTGCGCGGCCGCTGCTGGAGCAGGCGCTTGCCGCCGACGCCGAGGACTATCGCGTTCACCCACTGCTCGCCGAATGCCTCATTGCGGCTGACGAAACGGCCGCGGCGCGGCAGCTGCTGCACGAGTTGCCGGCCAACATCGAGGCCGACGACAACGTGCAACGGGTCAAGGCGCGTCTCGAACTCACCGCCGCGGCCGATGCCATCGAAGACGGCGATGCGACGGCCGAGACCTACCGGGCGGCAGTGCGCGCGGCGGTGCGCGGGGATTTCGACAGCGCGGTGCCGGCCCTGATCGCGTTGCTCGCGGCGCACCGCGAGTGGCGCGACGGCGCCATACGCAAGACGCTGGTCGACATCTTCCGCGTGCTCGACGACGACCCGCGCGTGAAGACCTGGCGCGGCGAGATGGCGCGGCGGCTGCACTGAGCGGGGCGTCGCCGCGACCGCCCGTTCAGTCGAGCAGCAGTTGGCCCAGCGCGGCCCGCTCGCGCGCACCGAAGCCCAGCGCACGTTCGAGATAGGTCTCGACGTCGCCGTACTCACGGTCGATGGCCTCGAGCGAGGCGAGCAGGTATTCCGGCCGCGCCGCCATGATCACGGCGACGGCCTCGGGCTGTGCCGTGCCTTCGAACACGTCGACCGGCTGGTGTTCGAGATTGCTGAGCTCGTAGTCGGCAACGACGTCGGCGACCGCCACGCCGAGCGCGCGCAGGATGAGGGCGATGGCGATACCGGTCCGGTCCTTGCCGCTCGTGCAGTGGATCAGGTTGGCGGAGGCGTCCGGAGTGAGCAGTTCATGCAGTACGTCGGCAAACTCGGCGGCGTGTTCGAAGGGGATCCGCGCATAGTTGCTGCGCATCAGCTCGAACGCCTCGGCAGCGTTGCAGCGGCGCCGGTTGACCCCTTCGAACATCTCGATCGAGCCCTGCGGCAGGAAGCCGTGCGTGACGACGCGGATATCCTGTCCCGGCGGCAGGCGATCCGGGGCGCGCGCGCGCTCCTCTTCGTAGCGCAGGTCGACGATGGTGCGCACGCCGAGTCGACCGAACGTTTCCAGGTCTCCCGGCGTGAGACGCGACAGGCCGTCGGCGCGGTAGACGAGGCGGTGACGCACGGTGCCGCCGGCGGCGGGCAGGCCGCCGAGGTCGCGCACGTTGCGCGCGCCTTGGAAACGGATGACACGTTCGGGGGAAGCTGGGCTCATGCAGGGCCGTCGGTTTGCGTGGCAGGTCGCCGCGCATCATACCGTGATTGCGGCGCCGCGCCGCCGGAAGCCGGTCGAGAGACCGGCAAAGGCGGTTCCCCCCAGGTCATCGCACGATGGGCTTGCATCCGGGATAAACTGACCTTGACGCGGCGCGCGGCGTGCCGTGGTCTGCAGTTCGAGCCGGGGGAGGCAGGGCATGGATGATTTGACGGGCAAGCGCGTGGTCATCACGGGCTCTTCGCGCGGCCTCGGGCGCGCTTTCGCCGTGGAGATGGCGAAGGCGGGCGCCGCGGTCGTGATCAACGGTACCGATGCCACGGCGCTGGCCGCCGCGGAGCGCGACGTCGCGGCCTGCGGCGGACGGGTCGTGACCGTCGCCGGTTCGGTCGCCGACGCCGCGGTGTGCGAACGGCTCGTCGCGGCCTGCGTCGAGGCCTACGGCGGCATCGATGTGCTCATCAACAATGCCGGCGTGGTGCGCGACCGCACGCTGTTCAAGATGAGCGAGGCCGAGTTCGACGAAGTCATCGCCGTGCACCTGCGCGGCAGCTGGGCCTGCGGCAAGTACGCGGCACTCGCCATGCGCGGGCAGGGTGGCGGGCACATCATCAACGTGGTCTCGAACTCGGGGCTCACCGGTGGTTTCGGCCAGAGCAACTACGCCGCGGCCAAGGCCGGCATGATGGGACTGTTGCGCACCTGGGTGCTCGAACTCACGCGCTACGGTATTCGCTGCAACGCGTTCTGGCCGATCGCGGCGACCGACATGACCGAAGTCGTGTTCGAGCGCGCCGCGCAGGCCGCCGAGGCGGAAGGCAGGCCGGCGCCGGCGCCGGCCGCGCTCGGCTTCGGCACGCCGAGCGAAGTCGCGCAGGGCATGGTCTGGCTGGCGAGCGATGCCGCGGCCCGCTTCAACGGCCAGTGCCTGACGTTCAACGGGCGCAAGACGGCCCTGTGGACCCACCCGGCCGAGGTACACGAGGTTTTCCGCGACGCGCCCTGGAGCGTCGCCGAGCTGACCGAGCATTACGCCGACATCGCGCCCGAGCCGCTGTGGCACTCGCGCTTCGTCGAGTGAGCGTTGCAGACCGCGTTTGAACGCGTATCCGTAATACCCGGCGTTGGGAGCAGGTGATGGCAGAACCGACCGAACACGAACTCGGCGTGGCGCTCGCCACCGCGCGGCGCCTGCGCGAACAGGGGCAGGACGAACACTACCTGGCGAAAGTGCTGCTCGCCTTCGACCATCGCCAGCCCTACCTGCTCGAGGTCCTGCGCAAGGCATCCGTCTACCTGCACTCGGGCGAAGGCGCGCGCGAGCATGCCGAACTCGTGCGCGCCATCGAGCGTGCCGAGGCTGCGCTCGCGGCGCCGGCTTCGACCTGGGACGTGCAGCCCTGGTGAGGCGCACGCCGCGCGGCGGCGTTGACGCCGGCCCGCGCGCTCCCGGATAGTAGCGCGGGCACAGGCGCATCGCTGCGCCTTCCTGGCCATCCGGGTTCACCAGGGGAGGGAAGTGATGGAACTGCAGCGCAAAGGCGTCTTCTTGTTCAGTGAAGGGCTGCCTGCCGCCGCGCTCGCCGAGGCGGTGCAGCGCATCGAGCAACTCGGTTACGGTGCGGTGTGGTTCCCCGAGGCGGTCGGCCGCGAACCGTTCGCCAAGGCCAGCTTTGTCTTGTCGAACACCGAGCGGCTGGTTGCCGCGACCGGCATCGTCAACATCTACGGGCGCGATCCGATGGTCTGCGCGATGGCGCAGCAGACCCTGAACGAGCAGTCCGGCGGACGCTTCCTGCTCGGTCTCGGCGTGTCGCACAGCCTGCTCGTCGAACTTCGCGGCCATGCTTACGGCAAGCCGCTTGCGGCCATGCGCAGCTACGTCGAGAACATTCGCGCGAGCCATGCGGCCATCTCCGTCGAGCGCAACCTGCTCGTCGAAGGCATGACCGAACAGCCGGTCGGCCGCGGCGCGCGCGGCGCGATTACGACGTCGCTCGGCGAGATGCCGATCATCCTCGCCGCGCTCGGTCCCAAGATGACGGCCTTGTCGGGCGAGATCGCGCAGGGATCGCATCCCGCCAACACCACGCCCGAGCACACCGCGCGGGCGCGTGAGATCCTCGGCCCGGAACCCTGGCTGGCCCCGTTTCAGCGCGTTTGCCTCACGCGCGACGCGAGCCGTGCCCGTGCCATCGGGCGCCAGATGATCGCGTTCTACCTGCAGCTGCCGAACTACCGTAACGTGTGGACGAGCCTCGGCTACACGGCAGACGACTTCGAGCACGGCGGCAGCGATCGGCTGGTCGACGCCATGCTCGCCTGGGGCGACGAGAACGCGTTGCGCGCGCGCATCGACGCGCACCTCCAGGCCGGCGCCGACCACGTGCCAATCTTCTCCGTCGACCCGGACAATCCCGCCCTGCCGTGCTGGCGGGCACTGGCGGCGCTGGCGGGCTAGCGTGCCCGCCCGTCCCGGCCCGTACCCGCGATTGCCGCAGCGTGGCGCTATCTGGACAGCCGTCCCGCAACGTAGCACGATTGGCAAGCGTAATTCTTACGGAATTTCGACCTCGCATGCGCCACGTGACCATCGCTGCAGCGATCGCTGCCTTACTTGTGGCGACGCCGGTATCCGCCGACTGGGTCGATGCGCGGTGCGACGTCTATGCTGCCGGCGAGGACCATACAGACAAGATGATGCCGTGCACGTTCGGCCAGCGTCAGGGTTACATCACGATCACGCGCGGCGACGGTGTGTCGCACGAGCTCGCACCGGTCGGTGATACCCCGGGCAACTTCCGTGACCAGCACGATCGGGCGGTCTACCGCCAGTCCGGCCTCGGCGACCAGGGGCTGATCTTCCGCTTCCCCGACGAGAACGTGTACGTCTACTGGAGTACGGCCGGCCTCGAACCGCCGGCGGACGCCGACAACCCGACCGCTCCGTTCACGACGGCCGACTACGACGCCACCACGCTGCTGCGCTGCCGCGCGTCGGATGCCGCCGCGTTCGCTTCCTGCCCCGCCGGCATTCTGCGCATGGAGGACGGCCAGGCTTCGATCGTGGTGCACAGCCCGGCGGGCGAACAGTTCACCATCAACTTCATGCGCGATTACGTCAACGCGGCGAACCGCGAGGTCGCAGCGACCCTCGCCGGCGATACCTGGACCGTGGTCATCGACGGCGGCGACGTCTACGAGGTGCCGTTGGCCGCGATCGAGGGCGGCTGATAGCGACGGCTGGTCCGAGCCGGAGGTGCGGACCGCCGTCCCTTGCAGGCTCAGCCGAGTTCGAACCCCTCGTAGCCTTTCCCGGCGACCTCGTTGCACAGCTTGCGGTAGGTGCCGAAGCCGCCGATGTAGGGCAGGAACACGCGCGGCTTGCCGGGGATGTTGGCACCGAGGTACCAGGAATCGGCCTGCGGGAAGAGCGTCTCCGCGGCGAGTTCCTGCACGTGCGTGCCCCAGCTCGTCTCGGCGTCGGCGGTCGGCTCGGCGCGCGCCGCGCCGGACGCGCGCATGTGTGCAATGAGTTCGCAGATCCAGTCGACGTGCTGCTCGATCGAGGTCGGCATGTTGCCGAGCACCGACGGGCTGCCCGGACCGGTCACCATGAAGAGATTGGGAAAGCCCTCGGTCGCCACGCCGAGATACGTGCGCGGACCCTCGGCCCACTTGTCCTCGAGCCTGCGCCCGCCGCGCCCGCGAATGCCGAGACGCAGCAGCGGCCCGGTCAGGGCATCGAAGCCGGTCGCGAAGACCAGCATGTCGAGCTCGTGGGTCTTCTCCGACGTGCGCACGCCGCTGCCGACGATGCGCTCGATGGGCGTCTCACGCAGATCGACGAGCGTGACATTGTCGCGGTTGTAGGTTTCGAAGTAGCCGTTGTCGAGCGGCAGGCGCTTGGTCGCGATGGGATAGTCCTTCGGAATCAGCTTCTCGGCGACGACCGGGTCTTTGACCGTCTCGCGTATCTTCTCGCGCACGAACTCCGCCGCGATGTCGTTGGCGCGCTCGTCGTAGAGCATGTCGGGGAAGCCGCCGAACATCCACTCGAAGCCGCCTTTCTGCCACATCGCTTCGAGCCGCTCGCGCAGTTCGCCGGGGTCGAGGTCGAGCGCGTTGCGGTCCTGGAAATCGTACGGCTGGCCAATCGTCGACCAGCGGCAGAACTCGCGGATCTCCTTGATGTTGCGCTTGAGCTCGGCGACTTCCTGCGGCGCGAGCGCGCGGTTGCGCGCCGGCACGCTGAAATTCGGCGTGCGCTGGAACACCGTCAGGTGCGCGGCCTGGCGGGCGATGACGGGGATGGCCTGGATGCCGGAGGAGCCGGTGCCGATGACGCCGACGCGCTTGCCGGCGAAGTCGACGCCCTCGTGCGGCCATTCGCCGGTGTGGTACCAGGGACCGGCGAAGTCGTCGCGCCCGGGAATGTCGGGTACCGCCGCCGAGGACAGGCAGCCGACCGCGGTGATGAGCCAGGTGGCGGTGACCTGCTCGCCGCTGGCGGTCTCGACCTCCCAGCGGTTGCGCGTCTCGTCGTAACGTGCGGCGGTCACGCGGGTGTCGAAAGCAAACGCGCGCGCGAGGTCGAAGCGCTCGGCAACGTGCTCGAGGTAGCGCAGGATCTCCGGTTGCGGCGGGAAGCGCGAACTCCACGTCCAGCCCTGCTCGAGCTCCTCGGAGAACGTGTAGGAATAGACCCAGGACTCGGAATCCGAGCCGGCGCCGGGGTAACGGTTCCAGTACCAGGTGCCGCCGACGCCGCTGCCCTGTTCGAAGCCGCGGTGGCTCAGGCCCATCTCGCGCAGCCGGTAGACCGCGTAGAGGCCGGCGAAGCCTGCGCCGACGACGATGGCGTCGACGTCGACGTCCGCCCGGGGGTGAGGATTGCTGCTCTGTGCGGGGCTCATGGGATCTCGTCCTCCAGTCTGTTCTTCGTGGCGTGGGCCACGGGCGTGCGGCGTGCGCCTCGGAAATGCCGGTCATGATATCGGAGCGCACGGCCGGCGCGTCACTGCCGCACGCGACAAGGCCCGCAGCGACTATGATGTGCGACTCCGCGCCCTGCGCCACGTTCCGTCATCGTCACCCGTGAATGCTTTGCCGCCGCCGGCCGACATCAAGCTCCTGCCCGTGGTCGGCGCCATGCTCGTCACGCAGATGGTCACCGTGCTGCTGTTCCTCACGGTGCCGGTGATGGCGACCGAGATTGCGCCCGAGTTCGGTGTCGCTGCGAAGGACATCGCGGTGTGCGTGTCGATTTCCTTCGTCGCCTCGATGTTCTTCTCTGCCGCCAGCGGCAGCCTTATCGCGCGCTTCGGCGGTATCCGCGCCAACCAGCTCGGCATG
>JAUIFX010000195.1 GCA_030429865.1 Gammaproteobacteria bacterium
GCACGCGGCGTCACCGTAGCGATTTTCCAACCCTGCCAGCCGACCATGACTGATGACACGCCCACGCTCGTCGATTCCCATTGCCACCTGCCGCTGATCGAAGACGACGGCGGCGGCATGGATGCGGTCGTCGCGCGCGCGCGGGCGGCAGGCGTCGCGCACATGTTGTGCGTCTGCGTCGATCTCGAAACCTACCCCGGCGTTGCCGCGGCCGCGGCGCGTTACGAGGATGTCTCGGCGACCGTCGGCGTGCACCCCAACACCGACGAGCACGCGCGCGAGCCCGACGTCGAGACGCTGCTCGAACTCGCGGCCAACCCCGACGTCATCGCCATCGGCGAAACCGGGCTCGACTATTTTCGCAGCGAGGGCGATCTCGACTGGCAGCGCGCGCGCTTCCGCACCCACATCCGCGCCGCGCGCGAATGCGGCAAGCCGCTCGTCATCCACTGCCGCGAAGCGGCCCCCGATCTCATCGCCATCATGCGCGAGGAGCGGGCCGGCGACGCGGGCGGCGTGATGCACTGTTTCGTCGAGTCGTGGGAAGTCGCCGAACAGGCCCTCGAGCTGGGCTTCTACATCTCGCTGTCCGGCATCGTCACGTTCAAGAGCGCGACCGCGCTTAAGGACGTCGCCCGCCGCGTACCGCGCGAGCGCCTGCTGGTCGAGACCGACGCGCCCTGGCTGGCACCGGTCCCGCGGCGCGGCAAGCAGAACGAACCGGCCTATGTCCGCTACACGGCGGAATATGTCGCGCAACTGCGTGACGAGGATTTCGCTGGCCTGGCCCGGGCGACGAGCGAGAACTTCGCCCGGCTG
This sequence comes from Gammaproteobacteria bacterium, assembly GCA_030429865.1. Classification (GTDB taxonomy): domain Bacteria; phylum Pseudomonadota; class Gammaproteobacteria; genus JACKNG01. The sequence continues at coordinate 820 of JAUIFX010000195.1, forward strand.
TTTCGCCGCTGAACGTGCGCCGGAAGTCGGAGGTGCGCACCACGGCGCTTGCATTGTGTCGACAATAACCAGAGAATGCCCGCGCTTTCGGGCAGGTTCCGGAGGCTTTTTGCAAAAATTGTCGACAAAATAACATCGCCGACCCGTCATGGCTGCCTCCCAACCGACCCTCGCCGACCGCATCTGCGAAGAAATGAAGCAGGCCATCGTGTCCGGCCGGCTCGCGCAGGGTGCCAAGCTCAACGAGCCGTTACTGGCGCGCGAGTTCGGTATCAGCCGGGGTCCGCTGCGCGAGGCCATCCGGCGGCTCGAGGGGCTCGGCCTGGTCCGCCACGTGCCGCACGCCGGCGCCCGTGTCGTGCGCCATTCCCTCGAAGAGCTGGTCGAGATATACCACGTGCGGGAAGCGCTCGAAGGCATGGCCGCGCGGCTCGCGGCGAGCGCCATCAGTGCCGCGGCGGTGACCGAACTGCACGCGCTGCTCGATGCCCACGAGCGGGACATCGCGGCGAGCGACGGCCAGGCCTACGTGCAGCAGGAAGGTGATTTCGATTTTCACTACCGCATCATCCAGGCCGCGCGCAATCACAAACTGACCCAGATGCTGCTCGGCGACCTGTACCACCCGGTGCGCATGTACCGCGTACAGGCGAGCCAGCGCGCGCACCGCCCGCAACGTGCGCTGACCGAGCACCGCCGCATCGTCGACGCGCTCGCCGACCGCGACGGCGAGCTGGCCGAGTTGCTCATGCGCCGGCACATCGCCGGTGCGCGCAAGAGCCTGGCAGCACAGCTTGGCGGCGACGAAGCGCCGTCCCCGATTCCCGCACCGTCAACTTCTACGAGGTCCTGAGCCCATGCAATCAGCTGGACAGAAATTCCGCGACGCCGTAGCGCAGCACGCGCCACTGCAGGTCGTCGGCACCGTCAACCCCTACTGCGCCATGATGGCCGAGCGTATCGGGCACAAGGCCATCTATATCTCGGGCGGCGCCTGTGCCAACAATTCCTACGGCCTGCCCGATCTGGGCATCACCTCGCTGAACGACGTGCTCGAAGACGTGCGGCGGATCACCGCGGCGAGCTCGCTGCCGCTGCTGGTCGACGCGGATACCGGCTGGGGTGGGGCGTTCAACATCGCGCGCACCATCCAGGAGATGATCCGCGCCGGCGCGGCCGGCGTGCACATCGAAGACCAGGTCGCGCAGAAGCGCTGCGGCCACCGTCCGAACAAGGCCATCGTCGACCAGCAGGAGATGGTCGATCGCATCAAGGCCGCGGCCGATGCACGCGTCGATCCGGGTTTCGTGATCATGGCGCGCACCGACGCGCTGGCCGTCGAGGGCATGAACTCGGCGCTCGACCGCGTCGCCGCCTGCGTCGAGGCGGGCGCCGACATGGTCTTCCCCGAAGCGATGACGGAACTTGCCCAGTACAAGGAATTCTGCGCCAAGGCCGGCGTGCCGGTGCTGGCCAACCTGACCGAGTTCGGCCAGACCCCGCTGTTCACGCTCGACGAGCTCAAGGCGGTCGGCGTGGCGATGGCGCTCTACCCGTTGACGGCGGTACGCGCGATGAACCGTGCGGCGGAGATCGTCTACAAGGCGCTCATCGCCGACGGCACCCAGCGCAACGTGGTCGACACCATGCAGACGCGTATGGAACTCTACGACTATCTCAACTACCACGACTTCGAGCGCAAGCTCGATGAATTGTTTGCCGGACAATGAGTCCCACAGCCTGACGGAGAGAACGATGACAGAGAAGAAACTCGGTGGCGCCGGCCTGCGTGGCCAGAGCGCAGGGGAAACCGCACTGTGCACGGTCGGCAAGACCGGCGCCGGCCTGACCTATCGCGGCTTCGGAATCGAGGAACTGGCCGAGAAGGCCACGTTCGAGGAAGTCGCCTACCTGCTGTTGTACGGCAAGCTGCCCAACCGCAAGGAGCTCGACGCCTACATCGCGCGCTTGAAGAGCATGCGCGGACTGCCCGCAGCGCTGCGCCAGGCGCTCGAGCTGATCCCGGCCAGTGCCCACCCGATGGACGTCATGCGCACCGGCTGCTCGTTCCTCGGCAACCTCGAAACGGAGCAGGACTTCTCCGAGCAGCACGACAAGATCGACCGCATGCTCGCGGTGTTCCCCTCGATCATCAACTACTGGTACCGCTTCAGCCATGACGGCGTGCGCGTCGAGGTCGAGACCGACGACGACTCGATCGGCGCCCATTTCCTGCACTGCCTGCACGGCAAGGCGCCGAACGAGCTGCATGCACAGGTGATGAACGTCTCGCTGATTCTCTACGCCGAGCACGAGTTCAACGCCTCGACCTTTACCGCGCGGGTGTGCGCCTCGACGCTCTCGGACATCCATTCCGCGGTGACCGGCGCCATCGGTTCGCTGCGCGGTCCGCTGCACGGCGGCGCCAACGAGGCGGCGATGGACATGATCGAGCAGTGGGGTTCGGCGGACGAAGCCGAGGCCGAGCTGACCAAGATGCTCGCGGCCAAGGCCAAGGTGATGGGCTTCGGCCACGCCATCTACCGCGAGTTCGATCCGCGCAACCCGATCATCAAGAAGTGGGCCAAGCGTCTCGCCGAGGAAGTCGGCGACAGCGTCCTCTACCCGGTCTCCGAGCGCGTCGAAGAAGTCATGTGGCGCGAGAAGAAGCTGTTCCCGAACGCGGACTTCTTCCACGCTTCGGCCTACCACTTCATGGGGATCCCGACGAAGTTGTTCACACCGATCTTCGTCTGCTCGCGCGTCAGCGGCTGGGCCGCGCACGTCATCGAGCAGCGTTCCAACAACCGCATCATCCGCCCGAGCGCGGATTACACCGGCCCCGAATCGGCCGAGTGGGTGCCGATCGACCAGCGTCCCTGAGTCGGCCGGCCTGGCGCGGCCCCGGGCGACTGCCCGCGGCCGCGTCCGTCCGCCCCCCGGGCGCCGGGCCCGCGGCGCGTGGTAGGCTGCACGCATGACCGGCAACGCCGACCGCACCGAGCGCCCGCCGCCCGACGCCGAACTCGGCGACATCGCGCGCTACGTCAGCGACTACGTCGTCGACAGCGACGAGGCCTACGAGACCGCGCGCAACTGCCTGCTCGATACGCTCGGCTGCGGCCTGCTCGCGCTGCGCTTCCCCGAGTGCACCAAGCTGCTCGGCCCGCTCGTCCCCGGCACCACCGTCGCCCACGGTGCGCGCGTCCCGGGCACCTCCCACGAACTCGACCCGGTCAAGGCGGCCTGGGATATCGGCTGCACGGTCCGCTGGCTCGACTACAACGACACCTGGCTGGCGGCGGAGTGGGGGCACCCCTCGGACAACCTCGGCGCAATCCTCGCCACCGCGGACTATCTCAGCCGTACCGCGGTCGCACGCGGCGCGCCGCCGCTGACCATGCGCGACGTGCTCACGGCCATGATCAAGGCGCACGAGATCCAGGGCGTGCTGGCGCTGGAGAACAGCTACAACCGCGTCGGTCTCGATCATGTACTGCTCGTGCGGGTGGCCTCGACCGCCGTGGTCACGGGGCTCCTCGGCGGCACGTATGACCAGATCGTCGACGCCGTCTCGCAGGCCTGGGTCGATGGCTGCGCGCTGCGCACCTACCGCCACGCGCCGAACGCGGGTTCGCGCAAATCCTGGGCGGCCGGCGACGCCACCTCGCGCGCGGTGCGCCTGGCCCTGATAACGCTGAACGGCGAGATGGGTATTCCGACCGTGCTCACGGCCAGGAACTGGGGTTTCTACGATGTCCTGTTCGGCGGGCGTCCGTTCGCGTTCCAGCGTCCGTACGGCAGCTACGTGATGGAGCACATCCTGTTCAAGATCGCCTTTCCGGCCGAGTTCCATGCCCAGACCGCGGCGGAAGCCGCCGTGCGCCTGCACCCGCAGGTACGCGACCGCATCGACGACATCGCCCGTATCGAGATCACCACGCACGAGTCGGCCATCCGCATCATCTCGAAGTCCGGCCCGCTCGCGAACCCGGCCGACCGCGACCACTGCCTGCAGTACATGGTCGCGGTGCCGTTGCTCTACGGCGCACTGAGCGCCGAGCACTACGAAGACGCCTTCCACGCCGGCGATCCCCGCATCGACGCGCTGCGCGAGCGCATGGAGGTCGTCGAAAACGAGCGCTACTCGCGCGACTATCACGATCCGGACAAGCGCTCGATCGCCAACGCCATCCAGGTCTTCTTCGCCGACGGTACCCACACCGAGCGCGTCGCCGTGGAATACCCGCTCGGCCACCGGCGCCGCCGGGCCGAGGGTATCCCGTTGCTCGAGAGAAAGTTCGAGGCGAATTTGCTGAGCCGCTTCCCCGCGTCACGCAGCGAATCGATCATGGCGCTCGGACTCGACCAGCAACGCCTCGAAGCAACGCCGGTGGACCGGTTCATGGATCTTTTCGTCATCAACTGAGGCGCCGCGCGGCCGCGCGGGTCAAGGAGCAGCAACATGGGTCTTCTGGTCGACGGCCAGTGGCACGACGAGTGGTACGACACCGACAGCACGGGCGGGCGCTTCGAGCGCTCCGCGGCGCGTTTCCGCAACTGGATCACGCCCGACGGTGCGGCGGGACCATCAGGGGAGGGCGGCTTCCCGGCAGCGCCGGGGCGCTACCATCTCTACGTCAGCCTGGCCTGCCCCTGGGCCCATCGCACGCTGATCTTCCGCCGTCTGAAAGGCCTCGAGGCGATGATCCCGCTGTCGGTCGTGCACTGGCACATGGCCGAACAGGGCTGGACCTTCGCCCCCGGACCCGGCGTGGTGGCCGATCCGATCCATGGCGCGGACTACCTGCACCAGGTGTATACCGCCGCCGATGCGCATTACTCGGGGCGCGTCACCGTGCCCGTGCTATGGGACCGCGAGCGCGCCACGGTGGTGTCGAACGAATCGTCGGAAATCATCCGCATGTTCAACAGCGCCTTCGACGCGGTCGGCGCGGCGCCGGGCGACTTCTACCCGCAGCCACTGCGCGCCGAGATCGACGCGGTCAACGCGCGCATCTACGACACGCTCAACAACGGCGTCTACCGCGCCGGCTTCGCCACCACCCAGGACGCCTACGAGGAGGCGGTGACGGCGCTGTTCGAAACGCTCGACTGGCTCGAAGGACACCTCGCCGGCAGGACCTTTCTCGTCGGCGAACGCGTGACCGAGGCCGACTGGCGGGCGTACACCACGCTGGTCCGCTTCGACGCGGTCTACCACGGCCACTTCAAGTGCAATCTCCGCCGCATTCGCGACTACCCGGCGCTGGATGCTTACCTGCGCCGCCTCCATGCCATGCCCGGCATCGCCGCGACGGTCGATTTCGACCACATCAAGCGGCACTACTACGGCTCGCACAAGAGCATCAACCCGACCGGCATCGTGCCGCTCGGCCCGAGCGATCCGCTGTGAGCGGCGCGCGGGGCGGCTTCGCGGCGGCCGGGTAACGGCCCCGGCACGCCTGCGCGTCACGTACGGGCGCTGCCGGCAGCCTCAGGCGCGGGCCGCCGCGGCCGGCGCCGCGGGCCGGCCGACGAGGTCGCGGGCGAGGAAACCGACGAACATCGCGACGACGAAGATGACGACGTCCAGCGACCCGCTGGCCAGCGCGACCAGCGCCGGACCGGGACAAAAGCCGGCGAGGCCCCAGCCCATGCCGAACAGGGCCGCACCGCCGAACAGCTTGGCATCGATGTCGCTGCGCGTCGGCACGTCGAAGCGCCCGGCAAACAGCGGCGCGGGACGGCGCAGCACGTGGCGGTAGCCGAAGAAACCGATGACGACGGCGCTGCCCATGACGAACATCAGCGCCGGGTCCCAGGCGCCGGCGACGTCGAGGAAGCCGATCACCTTGGTCGGCTGGGTCATGCCGGAAATGCCGAGTCCGATGGCGAACAGCATGCCGACGAAGAAGAAGCTGAGTGCTCTCACGGGATACCTCCGATGACGTGCCGGGTGACGAAAACGGTGATCATGGCGACCGCCATGAACACCATCGTTGCGGTGAGAGAGCGCGGCGAGAGCCGCGACAGCCCGCACACGCCGTGACCGCTGGTGCAGCCGCCACCAAGGCGCGTACCGAAACCGACCAGCAGTCCGGCCACGATCAGCCACAGCGCATTCGAGGTAATGGCACCCGGCAGTGCGCCGGGCAGGATCTTGCCGACCACCACGCCGCCGGCCAGCATGCCGGCAAGAAACAGCGCGCGCAGGCCACGCTCGCTCGAGTGCGGTGCGATGATGCCGGCGACGAGCCCGCTGACACCGAGGATACGGCCATTGAGCGCCAGCATGGCGACCGCCGCCACGCCGATCACGGCGCCGCCGAGCAGGGCGGCAGGTATGCTTCCGGGTTCGAGCATCAGGGTTTTCTCCGAGCCAGTTTCAGAACGCCTTGAGATGGGATTCGGGCATCAGCCAGGGCCACTGCTTACCCTCGATCAGCCCGCGCCAGTAGATCACCGGCAGCACGTGTTTCTTCAGCAGGTACATGCTCAGCCGTTCCTTCGACTGGTCGAAGGGGAAAGTCTCCTTCGGGTTCAGGTCGTAGTCGAACTCCGCCAGGATGAGGCGGCCGTAACCGGTAACCAGCGGGCAGGAGCTGTAGCCGTCGTAGGTTTCGGTGAGGCGGCGGCCCTCCATCTGCGAGGCGAGGTTCATCACCAGCACCGGCAACTGGGCGCGCACCGCCGCCGCGGTCTTCGAGGTCGGCAGGCTGCTCGCATCGCCGAGGCTGAAGACATTCGCATAGCGCACGTGCTGGGTCGTGCCCTTGTCGACCTCGACGAAGCCGGCCTCGTTGGCCAGCGGGCTCTGCGCGACGAACGTCGGCGCGCTCATCGGCGGCGTGACGTGCAGCATGGCGTAGCGTTCGGTTCGGCGCTCGCCGTTCTTGGTGTGTTCGAACGTCGCTTCGCGGGCCGCGGCGTCGACCGCGACGAGCTTCCACGCGAACTGGGTGTCGATGTCGCGCGCCGCGCAGATCGCGTTCAGCGCATCGGCGTATTTCTTCACCGCGAAGATGCCATCGCCGGCGCAGCGGTAGGCGACCTTGATGTTGCCGCGCACGCCGTGGCGGCGGAAGTAGTCCTCCGCCAGGTACATAATCTTCTGCGGGGCGCCGGCACACTTGATGGGCGGCGGCGGGAAGGTGAATATCGCCGTGCCTTCACGCAGGGACCGGATGTTCTCCCAGGTCGACTCGACCGAGTCGTAGCTGTAGTTGCTGCAGATGCCGTGCTTGCCCAGGTTGCCGGGCAGGCCCTCGATCTTGTCCCAGTCGAGCTTGAGACCGGCGGCGACGACGAGGTAGTCGTAATCGACGCGGTCGCCGTCGACGGTCGTCACGTAGTTCTCGCCGGGCGCAAACTCTGCCACCGCCTTGTTGACCCAGTTGACCGACGCCGGGATGAGGTCGGTCATCGGCCGGCGCGTGACTTCGCGCGGGAACAGGCCGCCGCCGACCATCGTCCACTGCGGCTGGTAGTAATGGTATTCGGAGGGCTCGATGAGGGTGATGTCGAGACCTTCGCGGCCGGGCCACTGGTTGAGGGCCGAAATCACCGACATGCCGCCGGTGCCGCCGCCGACGACCACGATGCGTTGTTTGCCACTCGTCGCCATGATGCTTCCCTCCGTTATGCGTTCGTTGTGCGGGCAGCGTGCCGACTCAATGCTGCGGGTGAGCCTGCGATGTACCGGCGAAAAAGCGCCAGGCCAGGAATGCCAGCATGAGACCCCCCTCGACGCATCCCAGCGTGATGCCCGCGCTATAGCGGTCCAGGCTCCAGGTCTGGGCGAGCAGGCGGCTGCCTTCGATAACGACGAGTATAGCGGCGATGACGAGCACGAAGACGCCGAAACCGTGGCGCAGCTGCGTGCCGGAGAGTGCCTTGGACAAACGGCTGCCGAGCACCGTGCCCGCGATCGCGAGCGCGCTGACGATGATGCCGGATTCGAGGTCGATCGGGACGTGCGTCACGTAGCCGGCCAGGCCGGCGAAGCACTTCAGCGTGATGACGAGCAGCGAGGTGCCGATCGCGGCGTGCATCGGCAATCCACCGAGCAGGGCCAGCGCGGGCACCACGAGAAAGCCGCCGCCCGCGCCGACGAGGCCGGTGACGATGCCGACCACGAAACCGTCGGCGACGATCTTCATCCAGTTGCGCGCGGGTGCCGCGGTGTCCTCGCCGAGCGGCAGGCCCGGACGG
>JAUIFX010000196.1 GCA_030429865.1 Gammaproteobacteria bacterium
GAGCCCGAGGTGGCTGGCGATCCCTACGACGTCTCCGACGCCGACACCATGCTCGCCTACCTCGCGCCGAACGCGCCCAAGCCGCTCGACGCCACGGTATTCACGCGCAAGGGCTGCGGCCACTGTGCGCGGGCCAAGGAAGCGCTCGAACGGGCCGACATCGCGTTCGAGGAGCTCGTGCTCAACCGCGATTTCACCGACCGCACGCTGCGCGCGGTGACCGGACGCACGACCTTCCCGCAGGTCTACATCAACGGCGAGCACATCGGCGGCGCCGACGAGCTCGAGAACTGGCTGCGCGCCAGCCGCGCGGCCTGAGCCAGCGCCTGCCGGCCGCGTGCCGCCAACCGGCGGCGCGGCCGGCCCAGCCCGCGGGGCGCACGAGTTGCGTCCCGCGGCGCTCCGTCCTCGTGCCGGGCGAGCCTCCCGGACGCGGCGTTTGCACGCCGCCCTCCTGCCAGTATGCTTGCGCCACAGGCATCAGCGGGCTGACGGCCCGGTGGCGCCCTCTGGGGGGAGGGTCACGATGACGGAATCAGCACAAGCGCCGTTCGCGCCGCCACGGCTGCGCACGATCGGCATCACGTCGCCGCTGCGCTGGATCGGGAGCGGCTTCGCCGACATGCTCGCGGCGCCCGCGGCGAGCCTCTTCTACGGCAGCGTGCTGGCCGTCATGGGCTGGGCGCTGGTCACCCACTACGGCGGTGCCATCGGGCTCGCCCTGACCACGGGCTTCCTGCTGATCGGCCCGTTTCTCGCCGTCGGCATCTACGACTGCTCGCGCCAGCTCGCCGACGAGCGGCGCGTCGATTTTCCGCGCACCCTCACCGCGTGGCGCGCCAACCGGCCGGCAATCGGATTCTACGCGCTGATCCTGATGCTCTCGCTCGCCGTCTGGATGCGCGTCTCCGTGGTGCTCGTCGCGCTGCTGGTGCCGAACGGTTTCGACTCCCTCGTCGAATTCGTGGAACTCATCGCACGCTCGCCGGGCATGTGGGCGTTCCTCGCCATTTACCTCTGCATCGGCGCGATACTCGCCGCGTTCAGCTTCGCGATTTCCGCCATCGCCTTGCCGATGCTGCTCGACCGCACCGAGATGGACGCGATCTCGGCGATGATCGCGAGCTTCAAGGCCATCTGCGAAAACCCGCGGCCGATGACGGTGTGGGCGGTGCTGATCGTCGCCCTGATCGGCGCCGGCTTCGCGAGCTGGTTCGCCGGGCTCATCGTCACCGTGCCGCTGGTCGGCCACGCGACCTGGCACGCCTACCGCGATATCGTCGAAGCGGCCTGAACGAAAGCGAGCACGCAGACCTGCGCGCGGCGCGGGCAGCGGGCCGCGCGAGGCCAGGGCGCTCTCAGCGCCCGAAGGAAGCCGTCAGGACCTCGGTATCGAGGTACTCGGTGAGCGCGACGATCTTGTCGCCGGACCAGCGATAGACCCAGCAATAGACGTTGTTGTAGGTGCCGCCGGCCTTGGTCCGCGCCTCGCCGTGCCCCTGGCACACGACGTAGTCGCCGTCGGCGATGAGGTTCTCCACCGTGATGTGCAGATGGCCGTCGAGCAGCTCGCCCAAGGGTCCGAGCAGGCGCCCGAGCACGTCCTGCATACCATCGTAGGTGCCGGAGAACTTCGTATTGCCGATGATCGTCCACTGCACGTTGTCGTCGAAATTTCCCATCAGGGGCTCGGCGTCGCCCGCTGCCAGCGCGGCAAAGCCGTCGCGGATCTTCTGTTTGCGTTGTTCTGCGTTCATGACTGCGATTCACTCCCCTGGTTGGCGATAGATGACCGCGCCCGTGCGCGGCCGCACAGCATAGCAGCGCCGCACCGCGCGGGGTGCTCGCCGCTCACCACTCGGAGAGGCGTTGCAGCTCGCGCGTCGACCAGCGCTGGTTGGCGACGAGCGAGTCGCAGAGCGCGCTCAGCAGGGCGATGGCGAGCGCCGGGTCTTCCGCGGCGAGACGGGCGAACACGGCGTGCTCGAGAACGCTGCACGTGGCCTCCGTCGCGGCGATGGCGTCCGCCGCGCGCGCGCCGCGCTTGAGCAGCCCGAGTTCACCGAAGAAACTGCCGGGCGCATAGACCGCGAGCCGCTTGTAGTGATGCGTGGTGGTGGCGAGGCGGATCTCGATGCGCCCGCGCAGGACGAGGTAGAGTTCGTCGGACTCGTCGCCGGCATGGAACAGGTAGTCACCCGCCGCGACGTCGCGCGTCCGCAGCTGGCCGCGCAGCATCTCGAGCTGCGCCGGGGTCAGGCGCCGGGTCAGCGCGTTGTCGGCGAGCGGCACGCGTCCGGCGCGCAGGGCGGGACTCGCGCCGAGCGCCTCGAGCAGCGCGTCCTCGGCGTACTCGAGCGCCTCGTCGCGCCCGTTGAACGTCAGCACGGGCGCGCTGCCGCCCTGGCGGCTGGTGCGGCGGAAGACCTCCGCGACGGACCCGGCGATACCCGTGCCGGCGTGAAGCTCGCAGAACAGCAGCATGCCGCCATGCTCGGCGAGCCGGTTGGCGATCTGTTCGAGAAAACGCACCGCGGTCAGGTCGATGCGCGTCACCTTGCGCAGGTCGAGGATCACCTGGTTGGGGCCATCGAGATCGGCGGCAAGTTCGTCGATGAGGCGGTCGGCGGTGCCGAAGAACAGGTTGCCGCGCAACTCGTAGACGATGATGCGCGCGCCGTGCGCTTCGAGCAGCTCACGCTCGTGCTCGGCGCGCGACCGGATCGAGCGCGTCTGGGCTGCCGTCGAGCGCCGGTGCACGACGGGCGCGGTGATCTGCTCGCGAATGAACAGCAGCACCGCGATCGCGACGCCCACGCCGACCGCGATCATGAGATCGTAGAGGACCGTGATCAGCGTCACGAGCACGGCGATCGCGGCATCCTGCCGCGTACGGCCGTCGCGGGCCCAGGTCAGGATGTCGCGATCGGCGACGTCGATGGCGACGGCGAGGATCACGCCGGCCAGCGCGCCGATCGGCAGCAGGTGCCCGGCATCTCCGGCAAAGCCCGTCAGCAGCAGGAAGATCGCCCCGGCGGCGACGCCGACCCAGCGCCCGCCGCCCGACTTGAGCGCGATCACCGTCGCCGCGGTGGTGCCGGCGCCCGCCATGCCGCCGAATGCCGCCGCGGCGAGCTGTCCCGCGCCCTGGCCGATGAGCTCGCGGCGCGAATCGTGGCGGCGCCCGGTGGCGACGTCGGCCACCACCGCGGTGAGCAGCGTGTCGAGCGATGCGAGTACGGCCAGCGCCGCCGCTGCCGGCACGATGATGGCCCACGGCAGCGCACCGAACAGGGCCGGTTCGAAGCCGACCCGCACACCGGAGAAACCCGGCACGGCGCCGATCATCCACGCTGCGGGCGGCGCTCCCGGGTGCAGCGCGGCGAGGCCGTGGAACACCGCGGTGCCGAGCACGAGCCCGGCGATCGGCCCGGGTACGCGGGGCACGAAGCGCGGCGCGAGCCGCGTGCCGGCGATGGTCGCGAGCGCGGCGAGCGCCGGCAGCCAGGCCCAGCCCGACCACGCGGGATCCGTTGCCGCGCCGGTCAGCGGCCCGACCTGCGAGAGGATCATCAGGATCGCGGCGCCCGTCATGAAACCGCTGACGACCGGAAACGGAATGTACTTGATCAGCCGGCCGCCGCCGCTCGCTCCGATCGCGACCTGCAGCAGGCCGGTCAGCGCGACGGTCACGGCAAGGCCGAGGGCGATGCCGGCGGTGTCGAGGCCGCTCGCGGCGAGCCCGCCGAGCGCGATGCCGAGCAGCACCAGGGTGGGGCCGGTGGGTGCGGAAACGAGCCCCCGGGTGCCGCCGGCCAGACCGCTCGCCAGGCACAGCATCGCGCTGCCGACGAGCCCGGTATAGGCGCCCGCCGAGGCGTCGAGACCGGCGACGGCGAAGAGCGTGACGCCGAATGCCATCGCCTGCGGCAGCACGATGGCCGCGGCCGCGAGACCGCCCCACAGATCGCCCGCGCGCGGCGCGGATCCCGCGTTTTCGAGCATCGCCGGTTCCCCGTGAACGAGAACGGGCACGATGCCACACGGGCCGCGCCCGGTCCTGACTTACGTCATCTCGAAGGACCGCGGACCCGCCGTTCCGCGCGGCGGCGGGCGCGGTGGTTCACGCGCCGGGCTTGAGCTGGTCCTCGACGAGGCGCACGAAGTAACTCGCCCCGATCGGGATGATCTCGTCGTTGAAATCGAAATGCGGGCTGTGCAGCAGGCAGCCGCCGTCGCCCGGACCGTTGCCGATGAAGGCGTAGCAGCCAGGCTTCTCTTCGAGCATGTAGCCGAAATCCTCCGATCCCGTGACCTGTTCGACGTTGGTATCGACGTGTTCCGCCCCGCACACGGCCATCGCCGCGCGCGCCGCGATATCGGTCTCGTCGGCGGAATTGATCGTCGGCGGGAAGCGGTGTTCGTAGCGCCAGTCGAAGCGACACCCGTGGGCGGCGCAGATGCCGGCCGTGATCTCGGCCATGCGGCGTTCCATCAGCGCACGCACTTCCGGCGCGAACGAGCGCACCGTGCCGCGCAGGACCGCCTGCTCGGGCACCACTGCCCAGGCGTCACCGGCGTGGAACTGGGTCACCGACAGCACCGCCGGTTCGACCGGCTTGACGTTGCGCGAGACCACGGTCTGCCAGGCCTGCACGAGTTCGACGCCGACCTGGATCGGATCGACCACCAGGTGCGGTAACGCGGCATGGCCGCCATGGCCGGTCAGGGTCGCCTCGAACACGTCGAACGCGGCCATCGCCGGCCCCTTGCGCATCGCCATGTGGCCGACCGGCATGCCGGGCCAGTTGTGCACGGCGTAGACCGCGTCCATCGGGAAATCGCGGAACAGGCCGTCGTCCATCATCGCCCGTGCACCGGCCTCGCCCTCTTCGGCCGGCTGGAAGATGAAATGCACGATGCCGTCGAAGTCACGGTGGCTGGCCAGGTACTCGGCCGCGGCGAGCAGCATGGTGGTATGGCCGTCGTGGCCACAGGCATGCATCACGCCTGCGTGCGTGGAGGCGTGCGCGAAGGTGTTCATCTCGGTCAGCGGCAGCGCGTCCATGTCGGCGCGCAGCCCGATCGAACGATCGCTGTTGCCGGCCTTGAGGGTGCCGACCACGCCGGTCTTGCCGAGGCCGCGCACGATCGGGATGCCGAACGACTCGAGGCGGCTGGCGACGAAGTCGGCGGTGCGGTGCTCGTTGTAGGCGAGCTCCGGGTGGGCGTGGATGTCGCGCCGCCAGGTGCTGTGCTCGGCCTGGCGGGCAAGGATGTCCTCGACGAGTTGCATGGCTCAGTTCTCCGTGACGGGCCGGCTCGGCGGCCGTGAAAACGCAAACGGCGGCAGCGCGGCGTTGGCCCGATCGGCGCCGCGCGCCACACTGCCTGCACGGCGTCTCACGCGAGATGCCGGCGGATGAATTCGACCTGGCGCTCGAGCAGTCGCGCGCCCTCGGGCACCACTTTGTGCATCAGCATGAAGCCGTGGAAGACGCCGTCATAGCGCACGCTCTCGACCGGCGTACCGGCCGCGGCGAGTTTCGCGGCGTAGGCTTCGCCTTCGTCGCGCAGCGGATCGTACTCGGCCGTGGCAACGAGTGCCGGCGGCAGACCCGCATGGCTCGCGGCGTGCAGCGGCGACAGGCGCGGATCGAGCGCGTCGTGGCCGTGCGCATTGTAGTGGCACCAGAACCAGTCCATCTGCGCCCGGCCGAGCAGCGGCGCGGAGGCGTTCTCGGCCATCGACGGCTGGTTCATCGTTGCGTCGACCGCCGGGTAGGTGAGGATCTGAGCGCGCAGCGGCGGGCCGCCGGCATCGCGCGCGGCGAGCGCCACGGCAGCGGCGAGGTTGCCGCCCGCGCTGTCGCCGATGACGGCCAGGCGTGCCGCATCGAGACCCAGCGCCGCGGCCTGCTCATGGGCCCAGGCGAGCGCCGCCTGGCAGTCCTCCAGCGGTACCGGAAACGGGAACTCGGGCGCCTTGCGGTACTCGACTGCGAGCACCGCGCAACCGCTGCGGTTGGCGAGCATGCGGCAATAGCCGTCGTGCACGTCGAGGTTCATGTAGACCCAGCCACCGCCGTGATAGTGCACCAGCAAGGGCAGCGCGGTCGTCGACGCGGGCGCGTACAGGCGCGCCGGGATCTCGCCCCCGGCAACCGGGATGGTGAGTGCCTCGACGCGCGCGACCGTCTCCTGGTCCTCCGGCCGGGTCGCGAACAAGGCGTTGAAATAGGGCCGCCCCTCGACCGGCGGCAAGGCGTCGAAGGCGCGCACACCCTGCTCGGCGAGAATGTTCAACACCACCTGGGATGCGGCGCTCAAGGGCATCGTCGTGCCTCCTGCCCGCAGGCCGGCGCCCCCTCGCGAGGGCAACCCGGGCGGCTTGTTGCGGACCGGGCGGATGCAGGATAACTGGCTGATTGCATAGCGTTTAAAGCGTTTCACGGGGCGATTTTCAAGCTTCCTGCGGGGGCGCCGCTAGGGCAGGCGTGAGGATCCGCAAACAGGGAAGAATTTCATCGCCATGACAACAAGAACGAGCTTCGAAACCGCCTCCGAACACCTCCGCCTGGCGCTGCCGCTGATGTCGCGCCAGCGCGTGCCGGTCGTGCCGCACAATTATGCCGTGTGGTACGAGTACGTCAGCAGCGGCTGTGCCGGCCTCAAGAGCACCATAGATCGCCTGCTCAGCGCCGGCGAGCCGGTCGACGAAGGCATCACCGAACAACTCTACCAGCAATACCTCGACCCGTCCGATCGCAGCCGCGTGGAGACCGCGCACCTCAACGTGAGAAAACTGATCGAGGCGCTGGCACGCTCGGTGGAGACCGCCGGCGGCGAGGTCAGCCGCTACGAGCAGTCGTTGCAGGAGTGCGCCGAGCAGCTGGAGGGCGATATCCCGGCAGAGGAGCTGCGCACGCTGGTCTCGGGGTTGATCGAAAGCACGCGGCAGATGAACGAGGGCAACAGCGCCCTGGCCCGGCACCTCGAGGAAAGCCGCCACGAGGCCGACAGCCTGCGGCGCGAACTGGACGCGGTGCGCATGGAGGCCAAGCAGGACCCGCTGACGGGACTGGCCAATCGCAAGGGCTTCGAAGCGCGCGTCGACGAGCTCGAGGCGAGCGAGGATTATGCCGGCCGACCGCACTGCATCATCATGGCCGACATCGACAAGTTCAAAGGCATCAACGACACCTACGGCCATCTCTTCGGCGACAAGATCATCAAGGTCGTGGCCAAGGCATTCGCCAACCTGACCAAGGGCAAGGATCTCGCGGCGCGCTTCGGCGGCGAGGAATTCATCGTCCTGTTGCCCGACACCGACGTGCAGGGCGCACGCGCGCTGGCCGAGTCGATCCGCGCGAGCATCGAGCGCGGCCGCGTCTACAACCCGAAGACGGGCGAAGAGATCCGCCGCATCACGATCTCCCTCGGCGTTGCCGGGTTCGTCACCGGCGAGTCCATCGACGACGCCATCGCGCGCGCCGACGAGGCGCTCTACCGGGCCAAGGAAGGCGGCCGCAACCGCGTCGAGGTCGCGACCAGCGCCCCGGCGCTCGCGGCAAGCGCCTGAGCAAACCGGCGCGTGCCGGCGCGTCCGCGGGGACGCGCCGGCACGGACTCAGACGTCGAAGTCGTAACGCAGGCGCACACCGCCGAAGACGTTGCGATCGGGCGCCGGCTCGAAATAGCGCCGGGTCGCGTCCTCGATGCGGATATCGGTGTTGTAGTCCTCGTCGAAGAGATTGTTGATACCGACGTTGGGCGAGATGGTGAAGCGGCCGATCTTGTGGTCGATGCCGAAGATCAGGTTCGACACGTCGTAGCTGTCGACCTTGGTCTGGTTGAGGTTGTCGGCGTAGAGCGCGCCGACGAAGCTCCAGTCCCACTTCACGAACAGCCCGGACGGATGGTGGTAGTCGAGCTCGAAGTAGCCGAAGTGCTCGGGCACGCCCGGCAGGTTGCTGCCCTCGGCGCCCGGGGTGGTCGGGAAACGATCGAACTCGAGATCGGTGTAGGTGTAGGCAACCGACGCATCCAGCCCGGGGAGCAGCTCGGCATTCATGGCGAGCTCCACGCCCTGGCGGTCGGTGTCGGCGTTGCGGAAGAACGCGCGGCCACCGACATTCTGCACCGTCGCCACCTCGTCTTCGACGTTCATGTTGTAGTAGGCGAAGTCGTAACGCAGGCGTTGCATCACGAGGCCCTTCATGCCGACCTCGAAGCCCCGGGTGCGCTGCGCGATGACGTTGGCGAAGCCGCCGGTGCCCGTGATCTGCGCGAACTCGGTGAAGGTCGGCGTCTCGAACGCCGTCGCGTAGTTGGCGTAGAGGTTGAGCGGCTCGAGCGGGCTCCACACCGCGCCGACCATCCAGTTGATCTCGTTGAACTTGAGCGTCTCGGACTGGTCCTGGTCGGCGAGGAACTTGTCGTCGACGGCAAGCTTGACGTGGTCGTAGCGCACGCTGGCCTGCATCTCGACCTGCTCGGTCAGCGTGAACTCGTCCTGCAGGTAGATACCGACGGTATCGGCGCTCTCTTCCTGGTCGAAGCGCAGCGGCCCGCGGTTGCCGCTCAGGTTGTCCCAGCGCTGGCGATCGTCGGTGATGTGGTCGGCGTCGAAACCGAGCGTCAGGCGGTTGGCATGAGCAAACAGCGCGGTCGAGTTGGAGTACTGCGCGCCGCCACCGAAATAGAAGCGGTCGAAGGCCACGGTGCCGGCGCCGAGGAACGGCGGCAGCGGCAGCCGCGCATCGAAATCGCGCCAGTTGTAGTAGTTGCGCACGTTGACCTCGTGCACGTCCCAGGCCTTGTGCCATGACCAGGCGACCTTGCGCTCTTCGACCTCTTCGCCGGCATCGAAGGTGACGTTGCGATCGCGCGCCGCGCGCCGGTCGGCGGCGCGCTCGGCCGCGTTGAGGCCGCCCGGATCCTCGGCCTCGGGAGCAT
>JAUIFX010000197.1 GCA_030429865.1 Gammaproteobacteria bacterium
TCGTCGAGGAGGCCTGGCCGTGCGTGTTCGCCGCCGGCGTGGCGGCGCGCGCGATGCCACCAGGCGAGCAGCGTCGCGAGCCAGCCGGCCGCCAGCACGCCGCTCGCGATCTGCCAGCCACGTACCGCGCGGTCGGTGCCCGCGGCAGCCGATGCCGGCGCACCGCTCGCGGCGTCGCCTTCCGCCCCCGCCGCGGCTGCCGCGTCGCCGCCGGTGGTTGCGCTCCCCGTGCTGCCGTCCACCGCAGCGTCGCCCGCGCCGGGCTGCGGCGCCGCGTCCGGAACCGCACCGCCGGCCGGGCGGAATTCCAGCGTGCGCGCCGGCAGCGTGGCCATCTCGAGACGGTCGGTGTCGGTGTTCCACCAGGGCAGCGAGAGCGCAGCGAAGCGCTGGCTGCCCGGCCCGCTGGCAATGATGGCGAATTTCTGCTGCTGCACGGCGGTGAAGCCGTTCGCGGTGTCCTGCTCGTTGTTCTGCGCCTGGTCGGGGTAGACCTTGAGCCCGGCCGGCGCCTCGAGTTCGAGCTTGGGCAGCTGCCCGGAGACGAGGCCGTCGGCCCACAGGAACAGCGTGCGCGACAACGGCACGCCGGCCTCGGCGGTGGTCGTGTCCGGTTCCCACTCCTCGTGCAGGCGCAGGCGCCGCGCCGGCAGCCAGGTCGCGTCGGCGGGGAAGTCGGCCGGCACCGGGCGCACGTCCAGCGCCACCGCTTCGGACTCCACGCGGCGCGTCTGCAGCGATTGCGAGAACGGGTCGAACAGCGAACGCCGGCCGTTGACGATCTGCGTCGTCAGCACCAGCGGCTCGATGACCAGCCGGCCGCTCTGTTGCGGAAAGACCGCGTAGCGCTGCTCGAGTACCTCGTAGGTGATGCCGTCGATACGCCGCGTCGACTGGCTGCCGTCGCCGAGCGGCTTGATGATGGCGTCGGCGCTCGCGGTGATGGGCGAGAAGCGCGGGCTCGACAGGTCGACGCGATGCAGCAGGCGAATCGTGTAGATGACCTGCTGCTGCACGTAGGGATTGGATGGCTCGGCATCCACCTCGAGCAGCACGTCGGCCTGCGCGGGGCGGTCGGCGGCCGGGGTGGCGACGATCGCCACGCGGCGTGCGGGGCTGCGCTCCTTGCCGAACGCGATCGGCGGGATCTCGATCTCGCCCGGCGCGCGCGGCATCGCGTTCAGCACCCAGGTGGTGCTGTCCTCGCGGCGCCCGTTGATCCAGCGGATCGAGGTCTGGCGGTTGCGCCCCAGAATCTCGAAGTAGGGCTCGAGCGGTGCGAAATCCGGCTCGCCGCCGTCACCGACAACCTTGAACACGAGCTGGCAGGACTGGTTGGCGATGATCGGCTCGGGCGACACCTCGAGCGTGACCTCGGCCGCGGCGGGCCCGGGCAGCAGGCACAGCAGCGCGCCCACCAGCATGGCCACGAGCACGGCCAGCCGCGCGTGCGGGCGGTACGCGGCCGGCGGGCGGCCATGGCGCGGCCCGCGCGGCGAGCGGCTCGGAGCGTGCGGAAGTCTGCCTCGACGATCGGCCGTCACCATCGGTCTCCCTCGTACGGCGCGTCGCCGTAGCGCTGCTTGTACTGGTACTGGAACTTGCGCCGCAGCAGCCCGGCCGGGTCGTCCGGGATCTGGCGCAACCACTGCTCGGTGGCCTGCGCGCGCTCGGCATCCGATTCGCTCTGCGCCTCGGCCATCTGCTGCGGGCTGTCGGCCTGCTGCTCGTCCTGTTCGCCCTGCTCGGGCCGCGCCTGCTGTTGTTGTTCTTCTTCGCCGGCAGCCTCGGCCTCGTCCTTCTGCGCGGCTTCGGCCTGCTCGGATTTTTCCTCGCCAGGCTCGCCGCTGGCGTCGCCCTGGCTCTGCGGCTGTTGCTGCTGGTCGGGCTGGCTCTGCGAACCGGAATCGCCGCCGGCCTGGTTCTCGCCCTGCTGCTCGCCGCGCTGCTCGTCCTGCTCGCGCTGTTCGTCGTCGCTCTGGCCCTGCTGCGGTGGTTGCTGCTGGCGCTGCTGTTCGATGAGCTTTTCGATCAATGCCTTGTTGTGCCGGGCATCGGCATCGGCAGGGTCGCGCTCGAGCGCAGAATCGTAGGCGCTCACGGCTTCGTCGTAGCGGCCGAGGCGCGCGAGCGCGTTGCCGCGATTGTAGTGCGCGCTGGCGCTGTCGCCCTCGGCATACTCGGCGAGCGCCTGCTCGTAGTCGCCGGCGCGGTAGCGCGCCGCACCGCGCCAGGCGCGATCGGCAAAGCGCTCGGCGGCGCCGGCGTAATCGCCCTGTTCGAAGGCCCGGGCGCCGGCCTGGTCGCCGGTACGGAACCAGCCGCCGTCTGCGGCCCGCGCCGGCTGCGGCGCGAGCGGCAGGCAGGCCAGCGCGAGGACGAAGAAGGCGCCGCGGCGGAATCCGAGCGCGGCGAGCAGCAGCAGGGGCAGCAGCAGCCAGGGCCCGGCTTCGCGCCACTGGCTGGAGGCGAGGTCGTCGAGGCGTTCGCTGTGCGCGGCGAGCGCCGCCTCGATGTGGCGATTGAGGCGTTCGAGCTCGGCGTCGTCGCTGTCGAGCGAGAGGTAGAGGCCGGCGTGGGCGGCAGCGAAATCGGCCAGCGCGCCGCTGTCCAGCGTGCTCATGACGAGTTCGCCGCCGGCATCGCGCACGAAGCCGCCGCGTGCGTCCGGCACCGGCGCGCCCTGGCTGGTGCCGACCCCGAGCACGCTGACCGCGAGTCCGGCGCGCTCGGCGGCCGCGCCGGCGCGCGCGAGCGTGGCGGCGTCCGCGCCGTCGGTCACCAGCAGCACGTGACCGACGGTCATGCCGGCCTGGCTCAGCAGCTCCGCGGCCTGTTCGAGCGCGGCGGCCGGCGCGCTGCCCTGGCGCGGCATGATGGAAGTATCGAGCCCCTGCAACTGGGCGAGCAGGGTGGTGGTGTCGTCGGTCAGCGGCGTGACGACGAAACTCTGCGCGGCGAACACCACGAGGCCGGTCTGGCCGTCACGGCGCAG
Organism: Gammaproteobacteria bacterium; assembly: GCA_030429865.1. GTDB lineage: Bacteria > Pseudomonadota > Gammaproteobacteria > JACKNG01. The sequence goes on from JAUIFX010000197.1 coordinate 2,996, forward strand.
GCGCAGCAGGTCGGCGACCTTGAAGCGGGCGCGCACCAGGCGCGAGGGCGTGACGTCCTCGGCGTTCATCGAGGCCGACAGGTCGAGCGCGATGACGAGCGCGGCGTCCTTGCGGAACACCGGCACCGGAGCGCGTTCCCAGGTCGGTCCGGCGAGCGCGAGGATCGCCAGCGTGCCGGCCAGCGCGAGTGCGCCGCCGCGGGTACGCACGTCCTCGCCCGGACCGCTGTCGACCATGAACTGCAGCAGCGCCGGGTCGACCACGCGCGACCAGGCGCCGCCGCGGCCGCGCCCGCGCAGGTGCCACCACGCGATGAGCCAGAACAGCGGCAGTGCCCACAGCCATTCGGGACGCAGGAAATGGAATGCCGCCATCAGCGCACCTCCGCAGCCGCGGCGGCATCGTGGGCGGCCGTGGCCGTCTTGTTGGTGCTCGCCGTGTTCGTGGCGGCCGGGTGCGGGCCGGTAGCGTCGCGCCGGCCACCACCGCGCACCGCGAGCATCGCGCTGAACAGGGCGAGTGCGATGCCCAGCGGCCAGTAGAACAGCGCACGCCGCGGGCGGAAGTGCTCGCCGCTGTGCTCGGCCGGTTCGAGACGGTCGAGTTCGTCGTAGATCGCTTCGAACTCCTGGGTGTCGCGCGCGCGGAAGTAGCGCCCGCCGGTCTGCTGCGCGATCGCCTCGAGCGTCTGCTCGTCGAGATCGGACGACGGGTTGACGCGGATCGAGCCGAAGAAGCCGCGCTGCACGGCCTCGTCCGCGCCGATACCGATGGTATAGACCGTGAGGCCGGCTTCGGCGGCAAGCTCGGCGGCGCGCAGCGGGTCGATTTCGCCGGCGGTGTTGCGCCCGTCGGTCATCAGGATCAGCACCTTGTGCGTGGTGTCCTCTTCGCGCAGGCGCTTGACGGCGAGACCGAGCGCGTCGCCGATCGCGGTCTGCCGTCCGGCGATGCCGATCACCGCTTCGTCGAGCAGCTGGCGCACCGTGTCGCGATCGAAGGTCAGCGGCACGTGCAGGTAGGCCTGCTGGCCGAACAGGATGAGGCCGAGACGATCGCCCGCACGCCGCTCGATGAACTCGCGCGCCACGACCTTGGTCGCGGTGAGCCGGTCGACCGGACGGCTGTTGATGACGAAATCGGTCTCGCGCATGCTCTCGGACAGATCGACGGCGAGCATCAGGTCGCGCCCGGTGACCGGCACCTCGACCGGCTCGCCGATCCACTGCGGGCGCGCGGCGGCGCCGAGCAGCGCGAGCCAGGCCAGGGCGGCGACGGCCAGGCGCCAGCGGCTCGTGGCAACGGCGTTACCGCCGGCCGCGAGCACGCGGAAATCGGCGAGGTCGGGAACTCTCAAGCGCGCGCCGCCGGCGCCCGCTGCCGGCGGCAGCAGGCGCCGCACCAGCCAGGGCAGCGGCAGCAGCGTGAACAACCAGGGCCACTCGAACTCAAACACGGCCGCCCTCCGCGGCTGCCGCGTCCGCGCCCGGCGGGAGCACGCGGGCGAGTTCACGCAGGTAGGCGGCGAGTTCGGCGTACCTTTCGCGCGGAACCGCCGCCGCGGCGGCGGGCGAATAGGGCGCCCGCGTCAGCAACTCGCGCAGCGTGTCCGGCAGGGGCGTCGATGTCACCGCTTCGAGGGTCGCGATCCAGTCCGTGCCGGTCGCCGCGGCGGCGCGCGGCCCGCGCGCGGCGAGCGTCATGCGGTGGGCCAGGCGGGACAGCGCACAGGCACAGGCGTGCGCTTCGCCGTCGCGCGCGAACTGCCCCTCGATGGTATCGATCTCGGCCAGCGCCGCGCGGCGCAGGCGCCGCCCGGCATGGCGCCGCCAGGCCCACCAGGCGAGAGCGATGGCGGTGAGCACGCTGCCGGCCAGGACCCACCAGCCGGGCGCCAGCGGCCACCACGGCACCGGCGGCGGCAGGTGGATGTCACGCAGCGGCAGGCTTTGCGGATCGGGCAGGTTCATCGGGTCAGCATGCGCAGGATGGCGCTCAGGGGATCGTCGCTCGTCGCGACGCGGGCGAGCGTCATGCGGTGATCGCGGGCGAGCGCGGCGAGGCGCGTCTCGTGTTCGGCAAAGCGTGCGGCGTAGGCTTCGCGCTGGCGCGCGGAGATGCCGGCGAGGCGCAGGCTGTCGCGCTGGTCGGTCAGCGTGCCGGCGCCGTCGAGGCGCGGAAACGCGGCTTCGAAGGCGTCGTTGACCGCGATCAGCGCGAGGTCGGTATGCGCGGCGAGGCGTGCGAGTTCCTGTGCGGCAGCGTCGTCGAGGGCGCGGAAGTCGCTCAACACGAACACCTGGCTGCCGGGCTTGGCGAGCCGGCGCAGGCGCACGATGGCTTCCCGCAGCAGGCCGGGTGAATTGCCGCCGGCCGGTGCGCGGCGCCAGGCCGCGCCGGCCTCGGCGAGCTGCTTGAGCAGGCGCAGGCAGGCCGGCTGGCCGCGCCGCGGCGGCAGCTCGTGGTGTTCGTGATCGCCGAACACGAGGCCGCCGACGCGGTCGCCGTTCTGCTGCGCGCGCCAGGCGAGCAGCGCGGCGAGACGCGCCGCCTGCACCGACTTGAACACGCCCTGCGTCGCGAAGAACATGCCGTGGCGGTAATCCACGCACAGGAACACCGGGCGTTCGCGTTCCTCGCGGAACAGCTTGGTGTGCGGGCGGCCGGTGCGCGCGGTCACGCGCCAGTCGAGCTGGCGGATATCGTCACCCGGCTGGTAGGGGCGTGACTCGTCGTATTCCATGCCGCGCCCGCGCAGGCGCGAGAGGTACTGGCCGCTGTGCCGGCCGCGCAGCGGGCGCGAGAAGCCGGGCAGGGCGCGCGCCTGCGCAGCCAGCGCGACGAGCTCGCGCAGCTGCGGCTCGACGCGTTCGAGGCCGGGGACCGGCTGCGGCTCGGCGACCGCGCTCACGGGACCGGAATGCGGCCCAGCAGCTCGTCGATGAAGCGATCCGGCGTGATGCCGTCGGCCGCGGCCTCGTATTTGAGAATGATGCGATGGCGCAGCACGTCGTGGGCGACGTCCTGCAGGTCGGACGGCGCGACGAAGTCCTCGCCGCGCAGCCAGGCGTGCGCGCGCGCCGCGCGGTCGAGCGCGAGCGTCGCACGCGGGCTGCCGCCATAGGCCAGCCAGCTCGCGAGATCCGGACTGTAGACCTCCGGGTCGCGCGTCGCGAAGACGATCTCCATCAGGTAATTTTCGACGTCCTCGCTCATGTACATCTCGAGGATCGCGCGGCGCGCGGCGAAGATGCCGGCCTGGTCGAGCACGGGCGAAGGCGCCGGCGCCGTCTCGCCGCCTGCCTCCTCGGCGGCCGCCTCCTGGCGCGCGAGGTGCAGGATGCGCTTCTCCGCCGCGTGGTCGGGGTAGCCGATGTTGATGTGCAGCAGGAAGCGGTCGAGCTGCGCCTCGGGCAGCGGGTAGGTGCCTTCCTGCTCGAGCGGGTTCTGCGTCGCCATCACCATGAACAGGGCCGGCAGCGGGTAGGAGACCCGGCCGATCGTGATCTGGCGCTCGGCCATCGCCTCGAGCAGCGCCGACTGCACCTTCGCCGGCGCGCGGTTGACCTCGTCGGCGAGCACCAGGTTGTGGAACAGGGGGCCTTGCTGGAACGTGAAGCTGCCGTCCTGCGGCCGGTAGATCTCGGTGCCGGTCAGGTCGGCCGGGAGCAGGTCCGGCGTGAACTGCACGCGGTGGAAGTCGCCCTCGATGCCCTCGCCGAGCACCTTGATCGCGCGGGTCTTGGCAAGGCCCGGCGCGCCTTCGACGAGCAGGTGGCCGTCGGCCAGCAGGGCGACCAGCAGGCGTTCGACGAGATGGTCCTGGCCGATGATGCGTTCGGCGACGAAATCACGCAGGCGAAAGATCGAGTCACGAATAGAAGTCGCGGTATCCACGTCGAGTCCGGTTGTGCGGGAAAGGCCGGCCAGAGCGCGCCTCGCGGCCGGCAGGTTGCGGGGGATTCTAATGACTTACAAGACCTTATTGAACCGGGTGAGTTCCGGTGCGCAGGCGCCTTGCCGAGCGGCGATTGGCCTGCGCGGCCGCATTGGTGACAATGCACGCACGGGAACGCGCGTGCTCGACAGCGCCGGGTCGATGTTCCGTGGCGACGGCAAGCATGGACGCGGCATCCTGTCTCCGCGGCACAAGGATCGGCACGCCGGGTCGACATAGACAAGGTGTCACCGCGTGCCCTACGCGCCGGCAGCATCGGACGGCGCCGGCGCATCGCGCGAACGAAGCGCGGCGTGCAGCGGCCAGCCCGACCTGCCGCAAGGTGTTCGAGCGGCGGCGGCACCGGCCCGGGAAGGCTTGCGGCGTGCGGCCGGGGCCGTCACGCGCAGGCCGCCATCTCTTTTCCATACAGACCAGGACGCCAGCGCGACATGTACGAGAGCTTCTACGGATTCCGCGAGAAACCGTTCTCACTCACGCCCGATCCGGAATTCCTCTACCTCGGCGAGAAGCACTCGACGGGCCTGAGCATGCTGCGCTACGGCCTGCTGAACCGCGCCGGCATCACCGTGCTGACCGGCGAGATCGGCGCCGGCAAGACCACCCTGCTGCGCCAGCTCCTGAACGAAGTCGAGGACGACGTCGTCGTCGGGCTCATCTCCAACACCCACCAGTCGTTCGGCAACCTCATGCAATGGGTCGCCGTCGCCTTCGATCTCGCCTCCGACTCCGACAGCAAGGCCGTGCTCTACGACCGCTTCGCGGCCTTTCTCATCGAGCAGTACGGCGCCGGCAAACGCACCGTGCTCATCGTCGACGAAGCGCAGAACCTCGACGATGCCACGCTCGAAGAGCTGCGCCTGCTCAGCAACATCAACGCCGACAAGCACCAGCTCCTGCAGCTCGTGCTGGTCGGCCAGCCCGAACTGCGCGAGACGCTGCGCAGCCCGCGCCTGGTGCAGTTCGTCGAACGCATCGCCGTCGACTACCACCTTGGGCCGCTCGGCGTGGAGGAGACCGCGCGCTACATCGACAACCGCATCGAGACCGCCGGCGGCCTCCCCGGCATCTTCAGCCCGGCCGCCTGCCGCTTCATCCACTACCAGTGCGCCGGCGTCCCGCGCCTGATCAACGCCGTGTGCGACACCGCCCTGGTCTACGGCTTCGCCGGCCAGGCCGACGTCATCACTGCCCAACTGGTCTACGACATGGTGCTCGAACGCCTCAACGCCGGCCTCTTCGGCGCCGGCAAGATCGACTTCGCCGGCATCAAGGCCGAGACCTCCGAGCAACTCCACAAAAAGGCCATGACCCGCGCGCGGCGCAAGGCGAAGAACTTTCTCAAGCGGGCGCTGGAGGAGGCGGGGGATGACACGGCCTGCGCAGGCGGGAATCCCCACGGGGCGGCGTGAGCCAGCGTTGACGCGATAGGAGGCGAATCGCGTCGGCCCCGGATGCAATGCCCCTCATCCGGGTGATGTCGTCCGAACCGCCACCCAGGTCCTCATCATCATCTCTGTGAAGTGCTTCGCATCTAGGCGCGCGTTCATCTTTTTACGCGATCACAAGTGTTAAAAAGCGTGGCCGCCGGCCGCTGCCATTTCCCCCGCACGGCGTGAACCACTGAGAGTCGAATGCAGCACTTCCAGCCACCGACCACGCAGGATCGGTCATCGCGGCGCGCGCCAGGCGCCGCCATTCGTCTCTGCTTCTTACTCCTTTCCCTGCTGCTGATCGGCGCCGCCAAGTCTGCCGAACTGCCGGTGGAGCTGATTGACCATGTCTCGGGAGACGGCATGGCGGGCGTTCGAATCTCGGCATACGAGGCGCTGCCCGACGGCACGCAGCAGTGGCGCGCCGCACGGGACACCGACGCGTCCGGCGTTGCACGCTTCGAGCTCGACGGGCTGGGCCAGGGCAGACCCTACGTCCTGAAGGCCAGGCCGTACGCGCAGTGGCTCGCCACGGACCCGATC
>JAUIFX010000289.1 GCA_030429865.1 Gammaproteobacteria bacterium
GCGCCTCGTGTGCGGCCGGCACGTCGACGACAGCGGGCGGCGCTGCGCCGGCAGCGCCGCGCTTACCCGACCTCGCGGCGCACGGACCGGTGCGGCGCGAGCCGTTGAGCCGTATCGAACGCACGACCGCGGCGAATCTCGCGCGCGCCGCGAGCGCGGTGCCGATGGCCTGGGTCAGCCGCGACGTCGACGTGAGCACGCTCGAGCAGGCGCGCCGCCGCCTGCGCGGGCAGCAGCCGCCCGACGCGCCGCCGCTGACCCTGACCTGCGTGCTGTGCAAGGCGCTGGCCGTGGCCGTGCAGGAACAGCCGCGCTTCAATGCCGCGTTCGATACTGCCGGCGAGGCGGTGGTCTACCGCGAATACGTCAACATCGGCGTCGCCGTGGACACCCCGCGGGGCCTGCTCGTACCGGTGCTGCGCGACGCCGACCGGCTCGGTATCGGCGCGATCGCCGCGGCGCTTTCCATGCTCTCGGCGGCGGCGCGGGACGGCACGCTGGCCGCGGCCGACCTGCGCGGCGCCGGTATCACGCTGAGCAACCTCGGCGCGCTCGGCGTCGATGGCATGCAACCGCTGGTCAATTGGCCCGAGGCGGCGATTCTCGGCGTCTCGGCGCTGCGCCGCGTCGCCGCGGACGGCGGCGCGACGCGGCTCGTGCTGCCCTTGACGCTCGGTTTCGACCACCGGCTCGTCAACGGTGCCGACGCGGCCCGCCTGCTGGCCCGGCTCGACACGCTGCTCGGCGAGCCGCTCGCGCTCGCCGTCGTTGCCTGACCGCGTCGCGCCGCGCTTTTCGGGTATCATGCGCGCCCGTGACGCCGCGCTCAGGCGGCGGCGCGCGCGCCGCATGCTGGCGCAAGCTTCGGCACGGCCCGGGTGGCGGAACTGGTAGACGCAGCGGACTTAAAATCCGCCGGCCGCGAGGCCGTGCCGGTTCGATTCCGGCTCCGGGCACCACCGACCGCACGGCGCTGCGGCCGCCACGAGTGGCTGCGCTGCGGGCGCAGGGATTGCCGCCACGGCGCCCGCATGCCGCGAGGCCGTCGAACTCCGGACCGCGGCCGGCGTCTTACCCTGGCGGCGGCGCCTGGTGCGGTGCGCAAAAGCGGGCCGGGGGAGGGCGCGCCGAAGTGTTGTATGCGCGCCTCAAAAAGCCGTCAATCTGTATGATTTCCCTCGAAAATCCTTGCATTCGGGCGATTCGTCTCTAGAATAGCGGCGTCTTATTACAACAACGACGGATGTACCCGGCGCCTGAGCCGGATCGCATCCGCGCACCCTCAGGTAGTCTGGCCCGGAATACCTGCGTTTTCGGCACTCGCAACACGGCGGACGGTGGTTTTGGCGATCATTGCGACGCACCAATCCCTGGATCCGATCGGATCTCGAGCGGCGCGCGTGCCGGCGCGGGAGCGCGGCGCGCGTGCGCGTCGCTCCGATTTCAGCACGCGACCACACGGTCTGGATGGAACATGATCGAAGAACAACTCCAAGCACAACCCCGGGCTACCGAGCAGCGCGAGCCGATTCCCGCCAGCGCCATCCTGCACGAGCAGACCGTGCAGCCCCTGGAGCGTCGCGGCGACCCCATCCAGGCCAGCCTCAACCGCGCCGCGCAGGCGTTGCTCGAGCGACAGGCCGAGGACGGCCAC